>JAZLJP010000169.1:0-14260 GCA_045617985.1 Kiritimatiellia bacterium | reverse complement strand
ACGTGCGCGAAGCGCGTGATCGTCGAGGCCGGTGTGCGGTTCGGCTGGGATTCCTACGCGATGAACAAGGCGACAACGCGCTATATCACGCTTGACACCTTCGGTGCGTCGGGTCCGTACAAGGAACTCGCCGACGAATTCGGTTTCACGGTCGACAACGTCTACGCCAAGGCGCGCGAGATGCTCTAAGGCTCATGGCGGACGGTGACTACGAACGCGGCCGCGATCGCGAGATCGCGGCCTTGCAGAGTCGGCTGCGCGCGCTTGCGAAAGCGCGCGCAGTCCGCTCTGAGCGGGTCTTCGTGCTGAACGGTTGGGCGGCCTCGCCCCATGCGTGGGATTTGTGCACGTTCCGGCGAGATCGGCTTTTCTCCTACATCGACCAGCTCGACGGCGCGAGCGAGGCGGCTCTCGCCGCTTCGCCCGCGCCCTGTGTGCTCGTGGGGTGGTCGATGGGCGGCTCTTCGGCGCTTCGCCTCGCCTGCCGTTTCCGCGAGCGGATTGCGGGGCTCGTCCTTCTCGCTGCGACGCCGCGGATGATGGAAGAAAAGGAGGCGGGCTGGCGCGGGATGAGCCCGCGCCGGCTCGAGGCGCTTCAGAAGGGCCTTGAACTCACGCATGGCGAGGGGTTCTTCGGCGCTCCGGAAGGGAAGCCGAATCCCTATATGATGGACGAGCGGGCGAATCTCGAACGGGGCCTTGCCTATCTCCTTGAAACGGACCTCCGGGCCGAACTCGCGCAAACCTTCTGCGGCGGTGCCGCGCCCGCGTTCCCCGTCTTCATTTTCCAAAGCGAACACGACGGCATTGTGCGCCCGGAGAACGCGGCGTACTTGCGCTCGGTGTTCCCCGCCGCGCGCGTGATGCGCGTTCCCGGCAGCGAACACGCGCTGCCGATTCTCATCCCCCAGGAGATCGATCATGCAGTTGACGCTTGCCTCGCAGTCGCCGCGAAGGGCGCGGATCCTTGCGGCCCACGGCGTTGAATTCACGGTGATGAAAACCGATGCGCGGGAAGTCGCGCTGCCCGCCGAGCCGGAACGGACCGTTCTTGAAAACGCGCAGCTCAAGCTTGCGGCCTGCGCTCGTTCCCCCGCCCTCGCGGCGGATACGATCGTCTGGTTCGCAAACCGCATCTACGGGAAACCGAAGGACGTCGCCGAAGCGAAAACGTTCCTTCGGACTTTTTCCGGCCACACGCACAGCGTCTTCACCGGCGTTGCCTACGATGACGGCGCGCTCGTACGCTCGGCGTGCGTGCGATCGGATGTGACCTTCAAAAAGCTCACCGACGCGGAAATCGACGCCTACATTGCAACCGTCCATCCCCTTGACCGCGCCGGCGCCTACGACATCGCCGAACACGGCGAAGACCTCGTTGAACGCTACACCGGATCCTACGAAAACATCGTCGGCCTTCCCCTCGAACCCCTCCGCGCATTCGGAATCATCGCGGGTTGAACGTGCGGGGCGGTGCGGCTTTCCCCCTATTTGCCCTCGCTCGCTTTGAGGAAGTCGTTTTCGGCTTGGGTGAGGGCGGCGTGCATGGCTTCGGCGTCGGGGGCCACGCGGAGGTTGTCGAGGAGCGGGGTGCCGTGGGCGAGAAGGCAGAGGCGGGCGAGGATGTGCAGATGGAGCGTGTGGTCCGTACAGCAGATGAGGAAGAAAAGATCGGTGGCCGTGCCGTCTTGCGCGCCGAAGAAAACGGGGCGTACGGCGCGGCCGAGCGCGAGGAACGTTTCCTGGAACAGGTAGGGATCGTGGTAGCGCGGATGGAGAAGGGCAACGCCGTTTCCGGCGGCCGTGGAGGCCACTTCCTCGCGGGCGCTCAATTCGGCGAAGAGCGTTTCGGGGTCGTAGAGAAGGCCGGTTGAATCGGCGAAATCGGTCATGTCCCGCAAAACGCCCGCCCGCGTGTGGGAGGTGAGCGCGGGCTGGATTGTTTCGGGGCGCAAGAGTTCCGCGATGTGGAAGTCGTGGCCGTCCGCATGGCGGCGTTCCGTCATCGCGAGGCGATGTTCGGCCGTGAGTTCCTTTTTGCTGATGGACATGAGCCGGCGCTGGGCCCATTCGTCCAACGCGCGATGCTCGAAGAAGAACATGTCGCCGCGCTTCACGCTCGGCACTTCGCCGCGTTGGGCGAAGTGCTTGAGTTCGGTCTCCTTCATGTGGAGGTGGGCCGCGGCGCTCTTCTGGTCCATCAGCTGAAAGGCCATGGCAGGCTCCTTATTTGCGCACGCGCAGGTTGCGGAACTCAACGGTCATCGCCGGGCCCTGGTGGAGCTGGAGGGCGATGTGGCCCTTCGAGGGGAAGAACGCTTCGCGCGCATCGGTGACGGAGGTCGTCTTCACGCCGTTGATCCACACGGTGATCGTGCGGCCTTCCACCTTCACGCGGATGTCGTTCCACTGTTCGATCTTGTAGAGCTTCTGGAGTTCCTTGTTGTCCGCAAAGTGCGTGAGCGTCTTCTTGCCGTCTGCGGCAAGGACCACATCCGCGCCGCGCTCGCCAACGAGGTGCTGCCGCGGGTGGTAGATGTAGCCCGGATAGTTGCCGCCGCCGTCCATGTCGGCCTGATAGCCGTTGTCGCCGATGTACTGCGCGAGGCACCGGAGCTGGATGCCGGAGTTCGCCTGGCGCGAGAGCTTGAACTCGGCACGCAGCTCGAAGTCCGTAAACGACTCGGCCGTGTAGACGAGGTGGTGGTTCGGCTTGCAGAGGTGGTCGGGCGTGGAGGCGCCGAGGATTGCGCCGTCCTTCACGGAGAAGTAGCCGTCCTTCTGCGTCCAGCCCGTGAGGTCCTTGCCGTTGAAAATCGGGCGGAAGAGCGCCGCATCGGCGCCGGGCACCGTGCCGTGCTTTTCAAGCGCCATGAGAATCTTCGCGAGGGCCTCCTTTTCAGCGCCGTTCGCGGCGGTATAGGCAGCGACGACGGCGCGGGCGAGCGGCGCGGGAAGGTTGCACCCCGCAAGCTCGAGAGCCGTGCTCTCGCGCGTAACCGTGGAGAGTTCCGGGCCGTTTCCGACCTTGTAGACGACGCGGAGTTCCTTCACCTTGCCTGGCGCGGGGTCGCGCGGAAAGCCGCCCTTGCCCGCGAGGCGGTTGCTCGCGAGAATCGTGCGCGCGCCGCTCTTGACGAGGCTCTCCACCATCTCGAAGACGTTGACGACGGGGCGGCCCTTGACGCCCGGCACGGGGTCGGGGCCGTAGTAGCCGTATTCGGCCTTGATGATCTTGATGGCGCTCGCATTCGTCACGAACTCGCGTGAAAGCACGCGGATGATCGCGCCCACGAGGCGGTCTTCCTGCGGCATGTCCTTCAGAAAGGCGAGGAGCAGCGGAAGGTCTTTCCCGTCGCAGAGCGTGGCGAAGGCCTTGAAGATTTCGGTGCGGATGGCGGGTTCCCTGGTGGAACGGGCGAGCGCGCTCAGCTTCGGGAGGTAGGCGTGTTCACGGCGGTCGCCGAGAACGGAGATCGCAAGCTTCGCCTGTTTGACGTCGTTGCCCGCAATGAGGGCAAGCATCTTGTCGACGATGCCGGCATTCGGGAAACCAACGAGCGTGCGCTGCGCGCGCGTCGCCTCGAAGCCGCCCCCGAGCGCCTGGGCGACGAGCCCCGGCACGGTGGCGAGATCGCCCCTCTGGACGGCCGTTTTGGGCGGGAAGGCGGTGAGAACTTCGCTCGCGCCGGCGTAGCCCGGCGGAACGGGCGCGGCCTTGAGGCGCAGCGTTGCTTCAAGGCCGGCGCGGCGCTTCTGGTCCTTCACGTTCGCGAGCGCGCCCTTGAGCGCGGCTTCGGAGCCCGGAATGTTGATGAGCGCGTAGCGGGCTGCGTGGAAAAGGGCGGGCGACGTCGCGTCCGTCAGGAGCGCGGCGAGGGCCGGTACGCTCGCGGCGGACCCCTTGTGGCCCAGTTCCTGGCAGGCGGTGATCTTGTCGTTTTCACCGTTCTCCTTCAAGACGGCGAGGAGTTCCGGCTCCGTCATGCGGAAGGCCGGGAATTTCAGCTCCGCCGCAAAGAGCGCGGCGGACGACAGCAGAATCGTTGAAATCAAAAGGTTCTTCATTTCACATTCCCCGTTTCACATTATCCGTTTTACGTTTTCCATTCTCCATTCTTACAGGAACTGCCATCCCTCGCGCTGGGCGCGGGCGAGCATGCGGTTCGCTTCGGGATCGTTGATGAACTGTTCCTTGACGGGATCCCAGTCCATGTCGCGGCCGAGCCATTCGCAGATGTTGGCGCAGTGGACGGTGGTCATCGAGCGGTGCATCATGACGGGGTTGGCCACCGTCTTCGCGCGGGACTTCACGGAATTGAAGAACTGGCGCATGTGGTTCTGGCCCGTGTAGCCCGTGCGCACGCAGTAGTCGGCAAGGATCTTGTCGTAGTCGGCAAGGAGCGACGGCTTGGAGGCCTCGGGCCGCGAGTAGCCGTCCGCACAGGAAACCCAGCCTTCTGAACCCACGTAGCGCACGCCGCAGGTGCCGTGCCAGCCGCTCTGCACCGTAACCATTTCGATGCCGTTGGCAAAGCGCATCGTCATGCCGTCGGGAAGGGGGCTGTCAAGGTAGGTGTAGTGGACGGGCGACGCGTTTTCCATGTTGATGGCGTCGTGGCACTGGGCAAAGGTGTGGGAGCCCCACTCGCCGATCACGCCCGTGTAGAGGTCGTGGTCGCGGCTCCAGCCGTGCGCGAGATACGCGTGGTTGTAGGGGCGCCACGGGCACGGCCCGAGCCAGGCGTCCCAATCAACCACTTCGCGTGCCGGCTGGGGTTCCGGCGCGAGCCAGTTGCGCTGGAGGTTCACGTTGCCCCACGGCGCAAGGTGGGCGTAGATCTTCTTCACTTCGCCGAGGCGGCCGAGTTTCAGCAGTTCGTTGCACACGACGAAGTTCGGTTCGCTCAGGCGCTGCATGCCGGCTTGGTAGACGCGCTTGTACTTCCGCGCGGTCGCAACGACGGCCTGGCCCTCCTGCACCGTCATGGAAGCGGGCTTTTCGGTGTAGACGTCGATGCCGGCGCGCATCGCGGTGATGGAAACGCCCGCATGCCAGCGGTCGCCCGTTGCGGTGTAGATGGCGTCGAGATCGCCGCGGGCGAACATCTCCTTCATGTCGAGGTAAGCCTTGCAGTCGTGGTTGCCGTAGTGCCTGTCGATGATGTTCTTCACGTTGTCGCGGCGCAGCTTCCACACGTCGCAGTGCGCGACGACCTGCACGTCCTTCTCCGGCAGCACCCAGCTCTGGAGCACGCCGGTGCCGCGGCCGCCCATGCCGACGGTGCCCATCACGATTCGATTCGACGGCGCCACCGTGCCGTCACGGCCCAATGCCGAAGCCGGAACGAGAGCAGGAAGGGCGAGCGCACTTGCGGCGTGCCCCAGAAATGAACGACGGGAAACTTGAGATCTCATAAAACTCCTCCTATGAAAGTTGCTCTATTATACCGAATTTTCTAAGAAGATTCTATAAAAACTATTGAAGGGGTACTATTGAACTTTCATCCCGGTGGGGATTGTGGTAAAATATTGGGGTCGTCAATTCACACGAAGGCAAATAGGAAAACTCATGAGTCTTTCAGTCGGTATCGTTGGGCTGCCGAACGTTGGCAAGTCCACTCTTTTCAATGCGCTCACGAAGCGCCAGCAGGCGGCGGCGGAGAATTATCCGTTCTGTACGATCGAGCCGAACTCGGCGATCGTGGAAGTGGCGGATGCGCGTCTTGAGGCGCTCGCGAAGATCGTGAACCCGGCGCAGATCATCCGCGCGACGGTGGAGTTCACCGATATCGCCGGCCTCGTCAAGGGCGCTTCGAAGGGCGAAGGCCTCGGCAACAAGTTCCTCGCGAACATCCGCGAGTGCGATGCGATTCTCCATGTGGTGCGCTGTTTTGAAAACGACGACATCATCCACGTGCAGGAGGGCGGCAACAAGTCGGCCCCGATCGATCCGGCGGGCGACGCGGAAGTGATCGAGACGGAACTCATCCTTGCCGACATGGAACAGCTCCAGAAGCGTTGCGACAAAACGCGCAACGAGGCGAAGAGCGACCCGAAGAAGCGCCCTGAATTCGACGCGATGACGGCGCTGCTCGAGCACCTCTCGAACGGTCAGCCCGTGCGCACGTTCCCGCGCGGCGAAGGCGATGCCATTCTGCCCGTTCTGCGCGATCTGCATTTCCTCACCGACAAGAAGACGATCTACTGCGCGAACGTGGCGGAAGACGATCTTGCCGATCCCTCGGCGAATCCGCACGTGGCCGCTCTCAAGGCCTATGCCGATAAGCAGGGCTGCGAGATGGTGACCGTCTGCGCGCAGATGGAAGCGGATCTCGCCGGCCTTTCCGACGATGAGGCCAAGGAGTTCCTCTCGAGCTACGGCCTCACGGAAAGCTCGCTCGACCGCACGATCAAGCTCGCCTATCACACGCTCGGGCTTGCGAGCTTCCTCACGGCGGGCCCGAAGGAAGTGCGCGCGTGGACGTTCCATCGCGGCTGGAAGGCGCCGCAGTGCGCGGGCGTCATCCATACGGATTTCGAGAAGGGCTTCATCCGCGCCCAGGTGATTGCGTTCGACGACTACATCAAGTATAACGGCGAATCGGGCGCGCGCGCTGCGGGTGCGCTGCGTCCCGAGGGCAAGGAATACGAGATGAAGGACGGCGACGTGGTTGAATTCATGTTCAACAAGTAAATAGGATCGTATGATGTCCGGCGCCACAGCTAGATCGAAGGGGATCCGTTTTGCCGATTTCGCGGCATGGACGGGTGCGGTTTTCGAGGGGCCTGTTCCCGAAGCGTTTTCGGGAGTGACCTTCGATTCGCGCAAGGTGACGCCGGGCTGTCTTTACATGGCCTTTCCCGGCGCAACGCGCGATGGGCATGAGTTTGTCGCGCAGGCGCTTGCGAAGGGGGCTGCGGCGGCGCTTGTACGAGCCGATTGGACGGGGGCCGAACCGGGACAGGCCCTCGTACGTGTAGCCGATCCCAAGGCGACGCTGCCGATTGCGGCGAAGGCCTATCGTGAAACGCTCGCGGCGACCGTGATCGGTATCACCGGTTCGGCGGGAAAGACGACGACAAAGGAACTGACGGCGGCATTCCTGCGTGCGGGCGGATTCCGCGTACACGCGACGGATGGCAACTACAACAACGATCTCGGCGTACCGATTACCCTCTTGTGTGCGCCGCCCGATGTGGATTTCCTCGTGGTGGAAATGGGTACGAACCACCCTGGTGAAATCAAGTATCTTGTGGACCTTGCACAACCCGATGCGGGAGAGATTTCGTCCATCGGAACGGCCCACATTGAATTCTTCAAGACGCAGGACGGAATTGCCGACGAGAAGGGAACGCTCTTTGAAGCCCTTGGCCGTCTTTCCGCCCCGCGGGGCCACAAGTCCTTTGCCGTGTTGGCGCGTGAAAACGATCGCTACGATCGGCTCGTTGCCAAGTGCCGTGTACCTGTGGTGACGGTGAGTGCGCAGGATGCCGAAGCGGCGGCCTTCGAGGCGGCGTTGCGTGTGCGGCTGCCGGGGCGTCACAATATCTCGAATGCGTTGATTGCCTTCGGGTGTGCGCGGGCGTTTGGCGTGACGCTTGACCAGTGCTTGTCGGCGCTGCAGAACTTCACCTTGCCGGGCGGTCGGTGGCGTGTGGTGGCGCGCGACGGCGTCACCTGGATCGACGACACCTACAATGCCAATCCCACGTCAATGATTGCGGCGCTGGAAACCTTTGCCGAACTACCGATCGAGCCGTGGGGCCAACGTGTGGTTGTGTTGGGCGACATGTTCGAGCTCGGCGAACAGGCCGATGAATTTCATCGCCAGGTCGGGAAGCGCGCAGGGGAACTCGGCTTCCATGATTTGCTCTTCGTCGGCGAACGTGCCGTGCGCGTGATGGCGTCGGCTGCGGCGGAGTCGACAGGCGCCATCCATTGTGCGGACAATCTCGAAGAGGCGCGTGCGGAACTTCACCAGATGATAACCGCAGGCGGAAACGCCATCGAGGGTACGCTCGTCTTGGTGAAGGCCTCGCATGGAATGAACCTCGGCGAGCTGTTGCCGGTCGTCAAATGAGGTGGCCCATCCGCTCTTTCTTCGTTTCAAGATAGCGCTTGTCGTGCTCGTTCGCCGCTACGACGATCGGCACGCGTTCCGTGATCTCGATGCCGTAGCCGGCGAGCCCCTTGATCTTGCAGGGGTTGTTCGTGAGAAGGCGGATCTGGCGGATGCCGAGGTCTTCGAGGATCTGTGCGCCCTCGCCGTATTCGCGGAGGTCGGGGGCGAAGCCGAGGCGCACGTTCGCCTCCACGGTGTCGAGACCCTTCTCCTGCAGGTGGTAGGTGCGGAGCTTGTTCTGCAGCCCGATGCCGCGGCCTTCCTGGCGCATGTAGAGAATGGCGCCGCGGCCTTCGCGCTCGATCATGCGCATCGCGTTGTGGAGCTGGTGGCCGCAGTCGCAGCGTTCGCTGCCGAGCACATCGCCCGTGAAGCATTCCGAGTGGACGCGTACGAGCACGGGGGCGCCGTCGGCGAAATCGCCCTTGAGAAGGGCGAGGTGTTCGAGGCCCGTTGTGAGCGACTTGTACATGCGAAGGCGGAAGTGGCCCCAATCCGTTGGAAGGTCGACTTCGTCCACCACGTTTTCGACGAGCTTTTCCGTGCGGCGCCGATAGGCGATGAGGCTCGCGATCGTCATGAACTTCAGGTGGTGTTCCGCAGCAAAGCGCGTCAACTCGGGCAGACGGGCCATTGTGCCGTCGTCCTTCATGATTTCGCAGCAGAGCCCGACCTCCTTGAGCCCTGCGAGGCGGCACAGGTCGACCGTCGCCTCGGTGTGGCCGGCGCGCTTGAGAACGCCGCCGGCGCGGGCCTGGAGCGGGAACATGTGGCCGGGGCGGCGGAAGTCCGTCGGGCGGATGCCGTCGCGCACCGTGGCCTGCGCCGTGAGGGCGCGCTCGGCGGCGGAGATGCCGGTGGTCGTGTTTACGGCGTCGATTGAGACGGTGAAGGCGGTTTGGTGGTTGTCGGTATTCGTGGCGACCATCTGCGGCAGGTCGAGCTTCTCGCACCAGGCCTCCGACATCGGCATGCAGATGAGGCCTTTGGCGAAGGTGGCCATGAAATTGACGTTGGCGGTGGTGGCGAATTCGGCGGCGCAGATGCAGTCGCCTTCGTTTTCACGGTCTTCATCGTCCGTCACCACGATGATTTCGCCGCGCCGAAGGGCGGCAAGGCAGTCTTCAACCGAATCGAACTGGAAGGAATCCGAAGTCACTTGATTTCCTTTTCGTAGGGAATTTGAATCTTATATTGGCTGGCGAACGAATGGATTTCGTTCTTCAAGGCCGACGTGGGCTTCTGCGTGTAGGCCGCGATGAGTTCGTAGAGGCGGCGCTGGGCCCAGGCCGTACGCGTGGCGGCCGTGAGCGACTTCGCCTGTGCGAAGGAAAGGGTGAACACGCTTTCGTAGACCGTTGCGCCGTTCAAGCCGCGAATGGAGAAAAGAAGGTCCTTTTGATTTGCCGGGCACTTGCCGAAGATTTCCACGGGTGCATCCACGCTGAGGTGCGGCACGAGCTGGGGATAGACTTCGGCATGCGACGAGGCGGAGAAGAGAATCGCGATGTCGGTGAGGACGGGGCGTTCGAATTTCTTTGCGAGGTCGGGGATGCCGCTTGCGGAGAACCAGCGCGATCCTTCATGGCGGTGCCAGCCGCCGCGGCTGCCGCGGGCGACCATGTCCATCAGGTAGGCGTTCGCATTCTCCTTGACGCCGTACATGTAGACGGAGATGAGGCCGCCATTGAGCTCGTTGAAGCGGGAGATGATCTCGGCGCTTTCCGTCATGCCGCTCGTGGCTTCGCCGTCGGTGATGACGAGGGCGATGACGGGCCGGGCGGGATCGCGCGGCATGGCGAGGACGCTGCGCAGGGTACGGAAGACATCCGTTTGCCCGTGGGCGGAGAGAAGGAACATCCACTCTTCCGCATCGTCAAGGGATTGGGCCGAAACCGTCTGCCAGGCGACCTTGGGGAAGGCGTAGCTGAATTTGTCGCGGAAGGCGACGATGTTGAAGCGGTCGCCCGTATTCAGCAGGCGCAGGGCCTTCGAAACGGCCTTGCGGCTGCTCTTCAGGCGGTCGTCGGCAATGGAGCCCGAAGCGTCGAGGAGGTAGACGATGTCCTTGGAGATGACGGGGAGGGGATTGGAGGCGAGGCTCGCCATCTTGAGGTGGAAATACTTCACGTCGGGATGGGCGGGATCGACCCAGGCGCCGAGCGAGAAGGTGACGTTCTTGTCGAAGGGGAGGCCCTGCGTGGTCGTCTCGTCGCGGAGCGTCCGCACGGCTTCCTTCTCCTTTTGCACCACCTTTTCGTCGACGATCGTGGTGACGGGGGCCGGCGGGGCGGGCTTGTTGGGGTCCTGCTTGATCTTGGCGGCGGCATCGCGGGCCTTCTGGTCGTTCTGCGCTTCCGCAGCGCGCTTGAGCACGGCTTCTTCCGCCTTTGAAATGACTGTGAGGGACGGGGGGCTGTCAAGCCCCGTATCGTTCACCTTGGCCGTGGGGAGACCGGCCGCAGGCGGCGCGAGCGGGGCGAGCCCCGCCTCGTTCGCCTGTTCCGCGGCGGCGACGAGCGAACCTGAGCCGAGGGGAGCGCCGCCTTCCTTATTGCCGTTCCCGCCTTTGGCGCCTACGGCCGGCGCGGCCGGGGGCTTCGCCATGAGGTCAAAGGCCGGCACGATGTCGGCGGCATCGCTCACGCGTTCGACTTTTGGAATCACCAGGCGCGGGAGAGCGGCTTCTTCGTCGGGGACGGTGGGCGCTTCGATGGCGGCGATCTCCTGGCGCGGCTGCCAGGCGGCGGCATCGGGCTTTGCGGGCTCGGGCGTCGAATCGGCCGTGGGGGCGGTGGAGGCGACGCGCGGCAATTCCGGCGTGAGCGAGCGCTCGGCAACGGGCGCGAGGCGCTCGACGCGTTTTTCTTCTTCTTCCACGACGGGAGCGGCTACGGGCCGGGCCGCCTTGAACGTGCGCGCGAGCGGATCCTCGGCGAGTTTTTTCACCTGCATCGTGGGAAGCTGCTTTGTCCATTTGCGCTGCTGATCTGGCTTCAGTTCGCCCGGCAGGGGCGCGAAGGAGTAGTTCGAACACGTGTACATGAGCCCCACGTGGATGGCGCAGGAGAGGAGCAGCACGAAGGCGAGAAGGGGCCCGTGGAGGCCCGACTCGGTACGCTCCTCTTCCTTCTCCTCAAGTTCTTCGGTAAAGGTGTTGTCCATGGGTCTTCTCTCCGCTCAGTTTTCCGCCGGGGCATTGGGATAGCGCTTCTTGAGCTCTGCTGCGAGCTTGTCGGCCTCGGTGCTGCGGCCCTGCTTGCGCATGATCTTGATGGCGCGGGCGAGGGCGTGGGGTACGGCTTCGGCGTCGTCGAAAAGCGTGCCTACGAGCATGTGGTACCCGAGGGCGGCCGCGTTGTCGCCGCGTTCCTCTTCGTTCGCGGCAAGAGCCACGTAGGCTTTGAGGCGCAGGCCGAGAAGCGACTGGGGGGCGGCACGCTGGACGGCGTCCGAAAGGTGGTTTTTAGCTTCGTCGAAGAGGCCGTTTGCCGATTCGATACGCCCGAGCGCAAGGGCGGCTTGTGCGCCGCGGGCGGTCTGGGCGCCCGTTGCGAGCGCGCGTTGGTAGGCGGCGGCGGCGGCATCGCGCTCGCCGAGGCCTTCGTGGGCGAAACCGGCGAGCGTGGCGCCGATCTGGGCCCAGTCGGCATCGAGCTTACGATTCTCGATCACCTTTGCGGCTGTAAGGGCGGCCGGGTAGTTGGTGACGGCGGCCATTGATTCGGAAACCCACGCGAGCGTGGCAGGCGGGAGGCGATCCACGGCTTTCGTTTCGAGGAGCGCCGCGAAGAGGGCGGCGGCTTCGGTCTTGTCGCCGCGCTTCTGGAGGATGGCGGCAAGTTCCAATTTGATTTCGCGTTCGAACTCGGCCGTCGGCTGGGCGGCGAGGGCGGCGCGGAAGTGCTTCTCGGCCTCCGGCGCGTCGTCGATGCCATTTGCGGCAACACCCCACCAGTAGAGCATTTCGGCCGACTTCGCCCGGTCGGGGAAACGGTGGGAGAGTTCGGTGATCGAGCGTTCGGCGACGCGGAATTCCTTCGCACGCAGTTCTTCCATCGCACGGGCGGCGAGCGCTTCGCCGGCGTAGGCCGATTCGGGATGCTTGGCAAGGAGCTTCGTCCAATCGGCACGGGCCTGTTCGGGACGCCCGGCTTTCGCTTCGGTCACGCCGGCCTGGTAGAGCGCTTGCGGGGCGATGGCGGCTTCGGGCCACTTGTTGGCGAGCGTGCGGTAGGCGAGGGCCGCACGCGGCCAGTCGCCCGTCTTCTCGTAGAGCCAGGCGAGGCGGTGCGTCGCGGTGGAGGCCATGCGAACGTTTGGCTGAACGGCGACGAGGCGGGCGTATTCGATGGCACGCGGGAAGTTGGTGACGGCGATGGCCGCTTCGCAGCCATAGCTCCAGGCGCGGTCGGCCGTCTTCTTCGGCGGGTGCGGACGCGCCTCAAGCGCGGCAAGGACGGCGGCATGGTCGCCGTTCGTTGCCAATACGCTCAGGCGCTCGAACCATTCGCTGTCGGCATGCTTGCCGTTCGGGAAGGTCTTGAGGGCGAGGTCGTAGGCGTCGAGGGCGTCGGCTCGGCGCTCGAGATACCGTAGCGCAGCCGCCACGAGGTAGGCGGCGTCTTCGTTCTTCGCGTCGCGTAGCGGCACGGCGAGCTTGAGCGTTTCCTCGTAGCGGCCCGAGAGATAGTTGGACCACGCCGCATAGAGCGCGCATTCCTTTGCGCGGTCGGATTCCGGGAAACGCATGGCGAGGCGATTGAAGAGTTCCGCCGCTTCCTTGTGCCGGCCCTCGCGGTAGCTGAGCATGCTCGCGAGGTAGAGGGCTTCTTTCGCGATGCCGGATTCGCTCGCCATTGCCATGTCGAGGTAGATCGCCTGGGCTTTGCGGCGATCGTCGGCCTCTTCGGAGGCCGTGAGGATCGCGGCGCTCCGCAGGCGGGAGAGGCGCCCCACGTCGTTCGTCGGCGCGAGCGACGCGGCCTTTTCGTACCACACGAGCGCCGAGCGCGGATCCTTGTCGTTTTCAGCCGAGACGCCGAGCCAGTAGAGGGCCGTCACGCGAATCTGTTCGGCCGCGCCCACGTGGTTGAGGGCGATGAGTTCCTTCATGCGGGCTTGGCCCGTGAGGAGAAGGGCCCGGTTCAGGCGCGCGAAATCGACGTAGCGCGACTCGGGATGGTTCTTGAGAAGCGCCTCGTAGGCCTTAAGGGCGTCCGCCGAACGGTTGACGCTGCGATAGGACTCGCCAAGGCGGTAGTACACCTCGTCGCGCGGCACGGCGGGATTACCCCGCAGCGCCTCGAATTCCTTGAGCGCCTCGGCATGAAGGCCGCGCGCCGCCAGTTGTTTTCCGAGGGCCAGGCGGTCGCTCGGAAGGGCGGTGGCAAGCTGCGCTGCAAGCGGCAACGTCGCCGCAAGCATGATGAGAATGGTAATGCGTTTGAACATGCCTTATATTTTATCATAAATCACGCTTGACTTGAATGGAGAAAATGAGGTATAATGCGCGTCGCTTTCCCTTCGGGAAGTTTGTCTCTAAGGGGGTGATCCGGTTTCGACGGGATGCGTTGAGGCTTGATCGCGCGTCGAGGATTCTCGTTGGCCTCGTTAAAAAACGGGAAAAACAGTAATTGCGAACAACGATTACGCTCTCGCGGCCTAACTTATAGCCCGCATGTCGCCCGGCAGACGCCTGCTAAGCCGCTGCGGCATCATCTAGCAGGACTTGTCCGGAAGCGCTCCGCTCGCGCGTTCGAGGCTCGTATAACCGAACGGATGATCCGGGATAAGCCCGCCTGTCGGCATACCCGGGTCGAGATAAAAGGCCGGCTACACGCGTAGAAGTCATGTTGATTCCATTTCGGACAGGGGTTCGACTCCCCTCACCTCCATATCAACGAATAGGTTATAGTGAATAGTGAATAGGTAAGCGGATGAAATGTCAAATGAACCTATTCGTTGATATGGAAACTATTCGTTATTCACTATACACTATTCACTACGCTCTCCAAGCAAAGAAAGTCGCTTCAAGATGAAAGACTCGATCCTTTTCACCAAGTCCAAGGCCTTCGCGCTTCGCATTGTGCGGCTTTACAAGTACCTGCGCGAGCACAAGGAATCGGTCATTG
>JAZLJP010000168.1:0-7439 GCA_045617985.1 Kiritimatiellia bacterium | reverse complement strand
GATCAAGGGCTGGCTGCGGGAGAACATCCCGGCCCTCGCCCTGCGCTACACCACGGTGATGCGCTACAAGGCGGCCGCGAAGAAGGTGCGGCAGATCGTGGGCCTCGCCGACCCCGTGCCGGCCGCGGCCGTGCTCGGCGACGCATCGGTTGCGGCCAAGCTCGGCGACGCGCCAGTTGCGGCCGTACTCGGCGACGCGCCGGCCGCCCCGCAGGCGGCGGAACGGGGCGGGGCGGGCGCGGACGGGGTGGACGGGGCGGCGGACGGACGCGTGAAACGAGATTACGGTGCGGACGAAATCTCTTACGGGGTTTTGGACGCTTCCCAGAGGGCGGTACGTACGGCTGAAGGTCCGAACTCGATGGGAGTGCCGGGCGTGGCGGAGGTATCGGACATGGTGGGGGCGTCGAATGTGATGGAAGTGCCGGATGTTGCGGAAGGGCCGGATGTGGCGGTGCTGCGGGCTCGGGCGGTGTGGCTGGAGGCGATGGCGGGCGTGCCGGACGTTGCGACGCGGGTGCTGGAGCGTATCGATGCACTCGTGGACCCCGAGCGGGTGGAGGAGGCGACCATGCTCGCCGGATGGAAGGCGAAGTACGAAAATGAGATTACGGTGCGGACGAAAACGATGTGGACGCAACGACTGTGGTGGGGAAATGTGTTTCCTAAGAGAAAACGTGCGGGAGAAAGAAGAGGTTGAAAAAACAGATACCTACCAGACGGCTTCGGGCTAGGCAGATGCGTTACGGATGGGGAACGTTTTCAGCACAAAACGTTCATCATATCAAAGCACCCTCACTTCACCTTCAAGCCGAGCTTGTAGGCTTGGGCGAGGTACTTCGTTCCCTTAATCGCGCCCTTCTCGTAGATTCCGGGTGCACAGACCATTCCCTTGAGTTCCGAACCCTCGTAACAGGCGAGGAACCCGTCGAGAGATTTGATCGTTCCGGCGAACGTCTCCTTGTTCTCGTCGCCCTGCGCGAGAAGATAGTAATACTGCTTGTTCGGGAGATCGGGATAGATGGCAACCGAGCGATCGAAGAGAACCTTGAGCTGCCCCGTGCACGAATAGAAGTAGGCGGGCGTACCAAACACGATCACGTCTGCCGCCTGCATCTTCTTGAGAATTGCCGCG
This sequence comes from Kiritimatiellia bacterium, assembly GCA_045617985.1. Taxonomy (GTDB): domain Bacteria; phylum Verrucomicrobiota; class Kiritimatiellia; order RFP12; family UBA1067; genus RUG572. The sequence continues at coordinate 6,304 of JAZLJP010000168.1, read as the reverse complement.
GCGTCATCCTTAATCACGCACTGGCCCGCCTTCCCCGGCACACCGTCGCCTTTCGGTGAGGGCGACTTGCAAGCATAGCATCCCATGCAATAGCCGATCTTCTTCTCGGCGATGCGGATTTTCGTGACCTTGTTGCCCGCCTCTTTCGCCCCTTTGGCGAACTCATCGCACAGGAGGTCGGTGTTGCCGCCTTTGCGCGGCGATGACGAGAGAATGAGTACGTTCTTCATGTTTTCACCTTTCTTATGACATGGTACCGAACACCCAACACCTACCATCCAATACCTAGCGCCCAACCGTTTCAAGCGCATTGGCGATTGATTTGTCGATATCGTAGTACTTGTACCCGCCGAGGCGGCCGCCTACGATCAGGTTCGGGGCCTTCGCCGCTTCGGCCTGGTACTGGGCGAGGAGCGCGCGCGAGGCGGGCGTATCGACGGGATAATAGGGTTCGTCGCCGGGGGCCCAGGTTTTCGGGTATTCGCGGCAGATGATCGTGGAGGCGGAGGCCATCACGGCCTTGGCCTCGGGATGGAAATGCTTGAACTCATGGATGCGCGTGAAGGGAACGTCGAGGCCCGTATAGTTCATAACGCTCGTACCTTGGAAGTCGCTCACGTTCACGCGCTCGCGCTCAAAACGGAGCGAGCGCCACGGAAGCGCACCGAACTTGTAGTCGAAGAGCGCGTCGATGGGGCCCGAATAATAGACGGGCACGGCGGCAAGCGCACGCGCCTCATCCGCCCGACGCCACACGAGCCAGTCGGTCTTACATACGACCGTGATGTTCGGATGATCGACGAGCCGCTCGAAGAGCGCATTGTAGCCCGCAAGGGGAATTCCCTGGCACGTATCGGTGAAGTAGTTGATGTCGTAGTTCGCCCGCACAGGCAGACGGCGGATGATCTCCGCCGAGAGGTTCTTCGGATCCGTGCCCCACTGCTTGCGCGTGTAGTCGCGGATGAACGCCTCGTAGAGCGGCCGCCCGATGAACGAGATCGCCTGCGTCTCGAAATTCGCCTCACCCGCCCCCTCCCCTTCCACACGCCCCTTCGCCGCTTCCTGGGCGATGAAGGCCGGAAGTTCCGCCGGCGTCAAGTTGAGGCCGTAGAACTGGTTGACAAGCGTGAGGCCGAGCGGCAGGAAATACGTCTTCCCGTCCCGCCGCGCAAGCACCTTGTGCTGGTAGCCGTTGAAGTCCACGAAACGGCGCACGAACCGCCACACCTCGTCAAGATGCGTGTGGAAGATATGCGAACCATAGGTATGGATCTCGATACCCGTTTCGGGATCGGTTTCACACCGCACGTTGCCGCCGATGAACGGCCGCTTTTCCAAAACGAGCACCTTGCGCCCCGCTTCCGCAAGGACGCGCGCTACGGTACATCCCCAGATGCCCGCCCCGGCCATAATAACGTCAATTTGTTGCATGAGAGAATTATACCATACTTCGCCCCATCCTGCAAAGACTACGCACATGGACCGAACCCGTCCGTGTGCGCAGGGCGTTCGCTCCTACACGAACCCTCTTCGGTAAAAAATAAAAACCCCAGCATTCGACTAGGGCTTCTGAATGGTTGTGGGAGGTGGATTCGAACCACCGAAGGTGTGAACCAGCAGATTTACAGTCTGCCCTCGTTGGCCACTTGAGTATCCCACAAAAAATGGAATGGTGCTCGGGGCGGGACTCGAACCCGCAAGGATCTCTCCATATGCACCTCAAGCATACGTGTCTGCCAATTTCACCACCCGAGCAGGCGTGAAAACGGGACATAGTATAGCAAATTAGTTTCCCGAGCGCAAGGGGGTATTTTTAAAAACTTTTAAACGAGCTCCCATCCCTTCTCGTATTCGCGGGCCCAGGCGTTGGCGCCGGCCTTCGATTTGAGCGCACCCGTGACGGGATCGAGCTTGAGCGCTTCGCCGCAATCAAGCGAGATGTTCGCCAAGAGCGGCAGTACGGAGGACTTCACACCCTGTTCCGCATCCGCGTTCGTCTTGGGATTCTTCGCGCGCAGGCATGTCACGAAATTATCGAGATGGCGCACGTCGAGCGAAGCAGTTGGATTGGTTGTGGACGTTGTCTGCTTCACGCTGATCGAATGGGAATCCCACACCTTAATGCATTTGCCGTTCGTATCAAAGGCACGCGCCACATCGTTCGGCGCAAAGAAGATCGCCCCCTTCGCCCCCGACACCAAAGTGCCCGTACCGACATTCCGATAGGGCTTGAGGTTCGACGTATGGCACTTGAGATCGAAGTCGATCTCCTTGCCGTTCGCATAGACGAATTTCGCATCGAACGTGTCGGGCCACTCGAAGTCGCCGCCCTTCGGTTCCAACAGCCCGCCCTTGCACGTCACCGTCACGGGAAATTCGTCGAGCCCGAGCGCCCAGCGCGAAATATCCGCAAAATGCGGCGCGTTGTTTCCCATCTCCGACGTGCCCCACCGGCGGAACCAGTGCCAGTTGTAGTGCACGATGTTGTCGCGGAATTCCGTCCGCGGCGCCGGTCCCTGCCAGAGGTCCCAGTCGAGCCACGCGGGCACCGCCACCTTGCGTCCCGTACCGATGGACGCCCGATTGTTCGCGTACCAGGCCTTGGCGTGCGTCAACTCGCCAAGAGCGTTCGTCTTCTTCGCCCAGTCGAGCGCCGCGCGATAGGTGAGCGACGAGCGCCGCTGCGAGCCGACCTGCAGCACCATCCCCGTCTCCTTCGCGACGCGGCGGAGGATCTGGCCTTCGGCAGGACAGAAGCAGCACGGCTTCTCCACATACACGGCCTTGCCGGCCTTCATCGCCATCACGGCAGAATAGGCGTGGAAATGATCCGGCGTTTCCGAGAGGATGCCGTCGATCGTGCGGTCTTCCAGCACCTTGCGCAGGTCTTTTTCCTCCTGCGGCTTCACGCCCGTCTTTTTGAGCACTTCCGCCGCCGCAAACGCGCGCGCCCGCGCGTCGACATCGCACACGCAGGCGATTTCAACGCCCGGCACCTTCATCGCCGCGCGCATGACGGCAATGCCACGCCCTTTCGCATGACATCCGACAATTGCAAGCCGCACACGGCCCATCGGCGCGCCCGCGCCGAGCAGCCGAGACGCCGAAGCGATGAAAAAAGCACCGACGCCGCTTTGAATGAACTCTTTCCGATTCATGCCTCTCTCTTCCTTCCCATTCATTTCACTTCTGGATCACAAGGCGGGGATTCTTCACCCGGAACGGCTTGATCGAGAGCTTATTCGCCGCCCCCGCCTTCACCGCCTTCGTAAGGTCCACACGATACGGCACACCGATGAAGCCGCCCGCGAAGGCGCCGTTCACCGTCACCGCCGCGCTCTGTTCACCCGCGACGTCGTCGCACACGAGATAGAGGCGCTCACCTGCGGCAAGCTGCGGGCACGTGAAGGCGAGCGTCGTCTCGACGCTTTCCGCAAACGGACTGCGCGTCCGGCGCGACTTGGAGCCAAGGCGGCCCCACGGACTTCCCCCATAGGTGCAGATGCTCTTCGCCGGCACGCACTTCTGCAGCGTTCCCGCGCGATCGCGCGTCACACGCCATGTCTCGTCCGTACGCAGCACCCGTCCATCAGGCAGCTTGATGGCCGCGACCAATCCCGCCCAGCCCGGAATCACGTTGTCGGCAAGAACACGGATCTGATTCAAACCCTTCGCAAGTTCGAACGTCGCCTTCGTGGGTTTGCGCCAGCCGTTGTAGTCGCCACCGCCCGCCTTCTGATTGGCGACTTGCTTTCCGTTCACAAAAAACGTCGCCGCATTGTCGCACGAGAAGACGAGCTCGGCCGAGCCGGCCTTCGGCAGATCGACGGTTGTGAAAAACTCGACCTTGCCCTGCGCCTTCGGGTCAACCGGATGCCAGATCCACTTCGCGCCGGTCAGGGCTTTGTCCACCACATTCACTTCCTTCGGAAGCTTGACGGGTGTCACCGTCTCCTTGACCGTCGCCGCCACAACGGCTCCCGTCGGCTGTTCGACGCGCGCCAGCGCACCCGCCGTCAGCGTCTTCGGCCACACCAGGAAGGCCGCGCCGCTCGGGGCGAGCGAAAGCTTCACGCAGCCGTTTTCAACAGCGGGCTTCTCCACCGTGCCTTGCATCGGATCCCAGAGCTCGGCCTGCTCGGCCGGCCAGGCCGCACGCACCGTGAGGTCGCGCGCATGCGCGAAATCCTGGTTCGCGATGAAGAAGATCCGATCGCCGTTCTTCTCGTATTGGTCGAGCGCGAGCATGCGGCCGTCGGCCAGGCCCACGAAGTCGAGGTCGCGGATCGCCAAGGGACGCCCCTCGCCCGGATAGGTCTTCGCGAGCGCCGCGCGCAGCTGCGCGCCATTCGGCTCGCCTTCGAGGAAGAGCGCCGTCGGCTGCGCGAAAATCGCCGCGACGAGCTTCTGCACGTTCACCGCGGTCTTGCCGCGCGTGGGCGTGTTCACCGGCTTGATGCCGTAACCCACCACCACACCGCCCGCCTTCGCGAAGGCAAGCGCCTTCTCAAGCGTGGCCCACGGCACGTATTCGGTTGCGGGGAGCGTGAGGATGTCGTAATGTTCCTTGCCCTTCAGCGTACGCAGCGAGGGACGGCCCGTGCACGGATTCTTCTCGATTGTCGCCGATTCCACAGCGTCGTATTCCATCCAGTCGCTATCGAGCTGCGCATCCTGAATCGCGAACGCGAACATCTCCGGACGGACCGTCTTGCCGATGTGGAAACTCATCGCCGGCACGCACTGGGCGATACGACACACGTGCTCGCCTTCGGACAGCAACATCGCGCAACGGTTGTTGTAGTCGGCCCAAACACGGAAGAGCGGGTAGCGCGGTTCGAAGCCGCCATTGTAGAAATAGGGCGGGCAGTCCGTATCGTCAGGCGCCTTCGGATTGAACGAGTGCGGGATCAGATAGTAGCAGCCCTGGTACTGGTGCCAGTCGAGGAGCCACTTCATCTGCGGATAGGTGATGTCCTGGTAATAGGCGCCGAAGATCTCGCACCAGTTCAAGCCGTTATGATGGTTGTAGACATGCGCCACGGACGAAGCGTACTTCGGCATCTGGCCAAAGGCGATCTGCTTCTTCTTGTTCTCGCGCTGATTCGGATAGTACTGGCGGCACACGAGATCGACACCCGGCACCTCCACATACTTCATCTGCTCCATCACGTTGCCGCAGGCGAGACCAAAGCTGTAGTAGCAGGTATCATGTTCGAGGAAGTGTCCGCTCGAATAGACGCCGTGCGCCTTGCACCAGGCGCTCTGCCGGCCGTACAGCGTGCGGCCCCACACCTCGGCGCGTGCCTGGAGGAACTGATAGCGCGCACGCTTCTGCGCCTCGTCATCGTCCAACTTGAACTTGAGCGCCGTGAGCAGTTCGGCGACATTCTCGCCCCGGCGGACGAGTTCCTTTTCGAGCGTCGGACCCCACCAGCTCTGGAATTCCGGTTCGTCGAAGAAGAAGCCGACAATCGTGCCGTCTGCGAATTCCTTCTTGAAATGCTGGTAGTGCGGCTCGTAGATGTCGTGCAGGAACCAGTCCACCGCCGCCTCGTCGAGGCCGTTCACCGTGGGCGGGGAGAACCAGCCCAGTCCCTTCTGGCGCGGATTCTTCATCTCCTCCCAGGAATAGACGAGAACCTTGTCGCCGTCCGCCGCGAGACGGTAGACGCCCTTCGCGGTCTCAAAAGCCGTCGTGCGCGCGATTTCATTCGCCACCTTTCCGGGCGCCGCCGCGCGCGTGTAGGCTTTCGCCACGACGTCTTTGCAGCGATGCTGCACCGGAATCGGATACTTGCCGCCCATGCCCTGGCTCGGCCACCAGTAGTCGTCAAACAGCATCACTTTCATGCCGCGCTTCTTCGCTTCGTCGATGATGATGCGAAGGTCGCGCCACCAGGTCGGACCCATCCAGTCGTTGTGCGGACGCGACTCGGTCGTGAGAATGCCCTGGCCTGATTCGTCCACGCGCCCCACGTATTCGCGCAGACGCGCCTCGGACTCCGTGCCGTGCATCCAGAAGAGCGGGCCCGTCATTTCACGTGCCGCACCTGTCGGCACCGCGAACGCACGCACCTCGGGCATCGCCCACACGCCGGCGGCCACACTCAACGTCAACGAAGCAATCAACAGTTTTTTCATTTCCTCTTCTCCTTACTTTTTCAAACGGAAGGCCGTCCCGTGACGGATGCCCTTGGGAAGCGTGAACGGCGTTTCGGTAAATGTCTTGAAGTCGCGCGTGAGACGCGCACCGTAGTGGCCCTTGTTGTAGCAGTCGAAGTAGACCACCCACAGGCCGTTC
>JAZLJP010000167.1:0-6653 GCA_045617985.1 Kiritimatiellia bacterium | reverse complement strand
CTTGGCCTGTTTTCGAGGGGTCTGAAAAATATTTCTCGACCCGTGTTTTCGGGGGCCTCGTGAAAAATCGGGATAAATTATCCCGAAGAATTCGGGATTAGGGTGCCGGGAGAGGGCGACTTGCGCCGAGGAACGGAAAAGGCTATAATGAGCCAAACATCCAAAAGGAGGAGACAATGAACGAAAGCCTGTTTACCATGAATCGCCGTGGATTTCTCTTGGGCCTCGGAGCCTTCACGCTGAATGGCTTCGCCGCGATCGACATCGCGCCGAAGACCGGTTTCTCGGGCGAGGTGAAGGGACGTCGCCTGAAGCTCGCGTCGGTCGGCTGCGGCGGCATGGGCGGCTCGGCGACGTCCGACCTCATCAACGTCGGCTGCGACCTCGTGGCGGTGTGCGACATCAATCCGGCGGCGTTCGACCACTGGGAGAAGAAGTATCCCGGCATCCCCAAGTTCACGGACTACCGCGACATGCTCAAGACGATGGGCGACAAGTTCGAGGTCGTGCAGGTTGGTACGCCCGACCATACGCACGCCTACATTTCGGTGGACTGCATGCTCGCCGGCAAGCACGTCTACGTGCAGAAGCCGCTCGCGCGCACGGTGGAGGAGTGCGAGCTCATGCTCAAGACCCAGCTGAAGATGGGTGTCGTGTGCCAGATGGGCAACCAGGGCCATCCGGGCGTGTGGCGCTATCGCGCGCTGCGCGATGCGAACGTGTGGGGCGAAATCAAGGAACTCTACAGCTGGTCGGATCGCCCGATCTGGCCGCAGGGCATGAAGGCGTATGCGAAGCCCGAGGCGCTGCCGGCGAACTACGCGAAGAACGCGTGGGACTGCTGGTGCGGGCCGAGCGAGGACCACGGCTTCTCGCGCGCCTACCACACCTTCAAGTGGCGCGGCTGGTGGGCCTACGGCTGCGGCGCGATCGGCGATATGGCCGTCCATAACGCCGACCCCGCGTTCTGGGCGCTCGAGCTTGGCCTGCCGATCGCGGTCAAGGCCGATACCTACGGCGAAGGCCCGGTTTCGATCGCCTATCCGAAGAAGTCCCGCATCGAGATGACCTTCGCGCCGAACAAGTGGATCCCGCACGGCATCAAGCTCACGTGGTTCGACGGCCGTCTCCTGCCGGATGCGGATAAGGTGCCGGGCCTCCTCGCCTTCGCGAAGGAGAACGCCCTCAAGGACGAAGAGCGCAAGGTGCGCGACGCGAAGAAGAAGGGCCGGCACTACACGCCGAAGGCGAACCCGAAGCCGCTCGTTCCCGATAACGGCCTCATCATCGTGGGCGGGAAGGCGACGACGATCGGCGCCTCCCATGCGGCGCGCCCGACGTGCATCGCCGGCGACAAGGCCCTCTTCGAGCAGGCGATCAAGCCGGGAGACGCGAAGAGCCGCTACAACCACTATCGCGAATTCGTGGAGGCCTGCCAGGCGGGCGATCCGTCGCGTTGCGGCTCGAAGCTCGCCTACGCTGCTCCCCTCACCGAGGCGCTCCTCATCGGCTGCATCGCGCTCCGCTTCCCGGGCGAAGAGCTCACGTTCGATCCGAAGACGATGCAGTTCACGAACAAGCCCGAGGCGAACGCGTTTCTCAAGGCGCCGAAGCGCGGCGACTGGGACTTTTCGAAGATGATGAAGTCGCGTGCGTGATCGATTGAAGTGAAAGAGGAAAGAGAATGAAGATGAAGGTCCTTGGCGCGGCGCTCGCAGGCGCTCTCGCGTGTGCCGCTTCGGCGGCGGTGCCGTATCGGCTGGGCATTGCCGGCTATACGTTCTGTTCGACGAAACTCGATCCCGCGCTCGAGATCATGCAGGCGCTCGACAGCCACCTCCTCTGCGTCAAGGACTTCCATCTCAAATACTCGGCGACGGATGCCGAGATCGCCGCGTTCAAGGAAAAGCTCGCCGCCCACGGCGTGGAAGCCGTGGCGGCGGGCCCGCTCTACTTCAACAACGAGAAGGATGCGCGGATGCTCTTCGATTTCGCCAGGCGCTACGGCATGAAAACCGTGGTGGGCGTGCCGTATGAAATCGCGAAGGGCAAGGCGGATCGATTCAACGAGCGCGTGGAAAGCGACCGCATGCTCGACGTGGTCGATCGGCTCGTGAAGGAATACGACATTCGCTTTGCGATCCACAACCACGGGCCCGACGCGCCGAAGCTCTTCCCCACGGCCGCCGCCGTGATGAAGCGCGTGGGCAATCGCGATACGCGCATCGGCCTCTGCCTCGACGTGTGCCACGAGCAGCGCTCGGGGGCGGATCCCGTGGCGACGATTCGCAAATGGGGCGACCGCATCTACGATGTCCATGTGAACAATATCCAGCTCAAGGGCGTCAAGCCCGTGAAGGGCAGGATTCCCTACGTGCCCGTGCCGGGCGGCCGCGGCGACATGGATCTCGGCGGCATCTTCCGCGCGCTTGCCGAGGTGGAGTATGCGGGCGTCTGCCACATCGAATACGGGCGCAAGCATACGGAGGGGGCGAAGGAACTTCTGGAGACGGTGAGCTATTGCCGCGGCTGCATGGATGCTCTCCCGGAAGCCCGGCCGCATTTCGTGCCGCCGCTTCTGAAGACGAAGGCGGGCGAACCTGTGAAGACGGTGGAGGATTGGGAAAAGGTGCGGCGGCCGGAACTTCTCGAGTTCTTCCGCGCGAACGTCTACGGGCGCCGCCCCGTGGCGCGCCCGGAGGGCCTCGCGTTCGAGGTGCTCGGGCCGGATGTCCCCGTTCTCGACGGCGCGGCGGTGCGCCGGAAGGTGAAGATCTCGTGGAAGGGCGCCGTGAAGCCCGGTTCGTTCACGGCCACCGCCTACCTGCCCGCGAAGCGGCAGGGGAAGGTGGCGTCGTTCGTCTATCTGGGCCTCGACTTCCCGCAGTATGCGATCGACGAGAATCTGCCCGTCTGCTACCCGTTCTGGCCGGTGCAGGATATCATTGCGCGCGGCTACGCGACGGTGCGGCTCGCGGTGGGCGAAGTGGTGCACGATAACCCCGCGACGGATTTCGGCAAGGACGGCGCCTTCGGCACGTTCACGACGGAATCGAACCGCCCGGCCGATGGCTGGGGCCTTCTCTCGGCCTGGGGCTGGGGCGCGAGCCGCGTTCTTGACTGGATCGAGACCCAGCCGGAGTTCGACGCCGCGCGCGTTGCGGTGGCGGGCCATTCCCGCGGCGGCAAAACGGCGATGTGGTGTGCCTGCGAGGATACGCGCTTTGCGATGGCGTGCATCAACGATTCCGGTTGCGGCGGCGCGAAGTTCAACCACATGCATCTGCCCGCCTCCGAGCAGCTCGGCGTGGGCGGCACGAGTTTCAATTACTGGTACAGCCGCAACTACAGCCAGTTCGGCGGCTGGGAGAATACGCGGCGCGACGCATACGACCAGCACCAGGCGCTTGCGCTCATCGCGCCGCGGCTCGTGTGCGTGGCCTCGGCCTCGCTCGATGCGTGGGCGGGCCCGCGCGGGGAATACTGGGCGGCGCGCCTCGCCTCGCCCGTGTGGGAGCTTTACGGCAAGAAGGGGCTTGTCACGACGGGGTTCCCCGCGCCGGATACGGCCCAGCAGGAAGGGTGCGTGTCGTACCATCTGCGGCCGGGGCGGCATGGCCTTACGCGGCACGACTGGGGCCGCTACCTCGATTTTGCCGATCGCCACGGCTGGAACAGGTAATCTTTCGTTTTGCCTTCGGCGCGAAAATAAGGTATAATAGTCCAATCCAATTTCACCGATTCATTTCAATCAAGGAGTCATGATGCAGAAATCCGTTAGCCTGTTGTTGGCCGCCGTGTGTGCGTGTGGCGTCGCGTGTGCGGCGCCTGTGGAGGCGCCGGCGCCGGAAAGCCGTTATGCCTCGCCCGAATTCCTCGCGGCGGCGGCCGATGGCCAGGGTGTGTTTGCAACCTGTGCAACGGGTGCGAAAGTCGTCTCTCTCGGCCTCGATGGCCGGGCGCGCGGCTCTTGGGCGCTTGCAAGCCGGCTCGTGCCGGGCGTGCGCGTGAACCCCACGGGCCTCGCGGCGGCGGGCGGTTTCGTGTATGTGACGTGCGGCGTGGAGGCGGGCGAACTGCAGAAGTTCAAGGAAGACGGCACGTTCGTCTCCTCCGCTTCGGTGGGGCACTCGCCGTGCGCGCCGGTCGTCTCTCCGGATGGCCGCACCATCTACGTGATGAACCGCTTCAAGGCGCAGATGAGCGCGGTCGATGCCGCCACGATGAAGGTCACGAAGACGGTGAAGGTGCTGCGTGAACCGTTCGCGGCCGGCCTCGGCGCGGGCGGGAAGCTCCTCTTTGTGGCGAACATGCTGCCGTATTGCGCGGCCACGAACGACGTGGTGGCCGCGAGCGTGAGCGTGATCGATACGGCGACGGGGGCGGTGAAGCACCTCCTCCTGCCGAACGGCTCCACGGGCGTGCGCGGCCTTGGCGTGTCGCCGGACGGGAAGAGCGTCTATGTGACGCATTCGATGGGCCGCTACCAGTTGCCCACCACGCAGCTCGAGCGTGGCTGGATGAATACGGCGGCCCTCTCGGTGTTCGACGGCGAGAAGGGCGCCTACGTGAATACGGTCCTCCTCGACGATGTGGACCGCGGCGGCGCGAACCCCTGGGGCGTCGCGGTCACGGCGGACGGGAAAACGCTTCTCGTTGCGCATGCCGGCACGTGCGAGCTTTCGATCATCGATCGCGCGGCCCTGCATGAGCGCCTTGCGAAGGCCGCGAAGGGCGAAAGCGCAAGCGGCATCGTGAAGAGCGCCGAAGACGTGCCGAACGATCTCGCGTTCCTCGTTTCCATCCGTCGCCGCGTGCTCGCGGGCGGCGACGGCCCGCGCGGCGTGGTGGCCCTCGGCCGCACGGCCGTGACGGCGCTCTATTTTGCCGACGCCGTCTCCACGTTCCCGCTCGACGACGCGATGGGCGTTGCGAAGGTCACGCAGGTCGCGCCGAAGACGGATCTCACGAAGGACCGCGTGCGCCGCGGCGAAATGCTCTACAACGACGGTTCGATGTGCTTCCAGCAGTGGCAGAGCTGCGCGAGCTGCCATCCGGACGGCCGTATCGACGGCCTCAACTGGGACCTTCTCAACGACGGCATGGGCAACCCGAAGCAGACGAAGAGCGAGCTTCTCTCCCACTGCACGCCCCCCACGATGGTCACGGGCATCCGCAAGGACATGCACACCTGCAACCGCGCGGGCCTCATCCACATCCAGTTCGTGACGCGTCCGGAAGAGGACGTCAATTGCTTCGACGCCTACTGCTCGCAGATGAAGGCGGTGCCGAGCCCCTACCTCGTGGAGGGCCGCCTCTCCGCGCGTGCCGAGCGCGGCAAGGCGCTCTTCGAGAAGGCGAAGTGCGCCACCTGCCACGGCGCCGAAGGGAAGAGCCCGGCCGGCGAACCGCTCTGGACGGATCTCAAGCTCTACGATCTCGGCCTTGGCACAGGTACGGAAGTCGGCCGCAAGTTCGATACGCCCACGCTCGCCGAATGCTGGCGCACGGCACCCTACCTCTACGACGGCCGCGCGCTGACGATGGAGGACGTGCTGACGACCGCCAATCCCGGCGACAGGCATGGCGAGACCTCGAAGCTCTCCAAGGAGGAGATCAAGGATCTCGCCGAATACGTGCTCTCGCTCTAAGGCGAGGGGCGTTTCGAGGATGCCATGAGCCGGAAGCGCTATCCGCTCCGCGTCACCCGCACGGCGCATGGCATCCGCGCGCAAGACCTGCGTACGCTCGTGAAGAGCGCCTGGTGGGCGCGCCGTTGGATTGCCGCTTTGGAGGCGATGCGCCTGGGCCCGCGTCTCGGGCGCGGGCGGCAGTATGCGATTTCGGGCCAGGTCACCGCGCTCGAAATGGAAGGCTCTCGCGTCACCGCGCAGGTTACCGGGTCTCGGCCCGCGCCCTATGCGGTGACGCTTGATTTTACAGCCGCCCCTCCCGATGGCGCGGCCGCGCGCGCGCTCGCCCGCGAGCCGATGCTCCTTGCGCGTCTCTTGACGGATGATCTCCCCACGGTCGTCGAAGATCTGCTGCGCGAAGAGAACGTGCCGCTCTTCCCCAAGGCGGGTCCGCTTGGAACGACGCAAGACGGGCGCCCCGTCTACGACGTGCGGATGAGCTGCACCTGTCCCGACTGGGCGCGCCCCTGCAAGCACATCGTTGCCGTGATGTTCCTTTTGGGCGAGGAAGTCGCCCGTCACCCCGCTACGCTCCTCGCGCTGCGGGGCATCGACGTCGACGACCTCGTGCCCCCGGCGGAACCGGTGGGCGAGGCGGCCGTTCAAATGGTCTCCTCTACTGACGATCTCCGTACGGCCGTCGCAACCCCCGCTCCGCTCCTGAAGCGCCTCGGCGCAATCCCCTATTGGCGCGGCACCCGCCGCTGCGAAGACGCCCTTGAAAAAATCTATTCCCGCGTCCGCCCCGTCGCCCTAGACGCCGCCGCCGCCCGTTCAATAGACTTAAGGCAAGGGTGAAAAGTTCGGTCTTGTCACATGTTTGGTGATGGCGAAACTGGGACAACGGGCATCTTGCCCGTTGGAAACCCACCCCGCAAACAACTGGGACAACGGGCATCCTGCCCGTTGGAAACCCACCCCGCGACACTGGGACAACGGGCATCCTGCCCGTTGGAAACC
>JAZLJP010000166.1:0-8225 GCA_045617985.1 Kiritimatiellia bacterium | reverse complement strand
GTTGTGGAGCTTTCCTCGGATGAGTTTGCGACTTTGCGATCAAAATTTTTGACCGCAAATGTCAGCTCGAAATCTCGCGCTTTACCAAAGGTGTTCACCGAGCGTGGCCTGTACATGCTCGCGACGATCCTCAAGGGTGAGCAGGCGGTTCGCACGACGCTGGCGATCATCGAGACATACGCGGAGGTCAGGGCAATTAAGCGCGAGCTGTTGGCGTTGCATACGGAGACCGATGCCCAGAAACGCAAATCAATGATGCAGCATTTCGGCGAGGTGCTGACGGATATCGTCATGCCCGATCTCTCCACGTTGGAGACCGAGTCGTCGATGGAGATCAACTTCCTTGTCGGCAAGCTCAAGCACACCGTACGAAGGGTCAGGAAAGCGGGTGGCGATTCCCTCCACGAGATCGTCAAGGAGGTGAAGTAAGATGGGCTACAACACGGAATGACGCTGGGGACTGTCCCCATTGGATGGCGGTGATGAGGAATGACGCTGGGGACTGTCCCCATTGGATGGCGGTGATGAGGGCCAAGGGGGGGGCGTTCCCCCTCGCTCGTCCCGTTCCTGCCATTGACGGCGGAGAAGGGGATTTGATATAATCCTTGCATGAAATTTCGAAATCTCTATGGCTGTTTTCCCGTTCAGCCGGTCGGCGAGACTGGCCGTGGCGGGAATTTGTTCTAAGGAGGCGCGAGAACCATGGCCAAGAAAGTCGATCATGCCGCGCGGAAGCTTGAAATCGCCGAGAAGGCGATGCGGCTCTTTTCGCAAGTGGGCTACGACAACGTTTCGCTCATCATGATTGCGGCGGCGAGCGGGGTTTCGCGAACTGCGCTCTACCAGTATTTCTGCTCCAAACGGGAAGTGATGGATGCGTCGATTCGTACCGTGCTCGATGAAATCGATAAAAACAGCACCGCGATCATCGCGAGCCGCCGGCGGACGGTGGAGAAGCTCGAAGGCGTGTGCCACGCCGTGGTCGAGGTGATGTTCCGCAAGCGCGCGTTCGTGATTTCCGTTTTCGATTTCGTGCTTGGGATGGTGCGTTCGGGGGCCGATATGAATGGCGCGATCTACGAGTTCACCTCGGGAACGCGCAACGCCATCAAACGGCTCATCGAACATGCCATCAAGCGCGGCGAACTGCCGTCCATGCTCGTGGCCGATCGCATTGCCGACGCGATCTATGCCGAGTTCGAGTCCTGCGCCATGCGTATCGTCTTGGGCACCGAGAAAACCGCCGATGCGGCAAAGATCCGCTTCTCGGATGTCATCCACGCGCTTTCCTATTGGAAGTGAAGATTTTTTGAAGCGAAGATTTCGGTGCGGAAGGGGGCGCGCCGAAATCTTTGTTGTGACAGATTTGCATAAAATGTCAGATTGACATTTCGTCAAGAAAGTCTTATAATAAACGCATGTTTTTCAACCGACAGGTCTTTTCTTTTTGGATGGTGATGTCTATCGCCATCTCGGCTTGGGCGAGCGGTTTCGGCCTTTACGAGGCCTCGACGAAAGCCCATGCCCTTGGCGGCGCGGCCCTTGGCCGTGCCATCGATGGTTCGGCGAATTTTCTCAACCCGGCCACGCTCGCCGATTTTACGAATACGGTGGTGACGACGGGGTTTGTGACCGAACACCCGCGCGCCCGCATGAAGGTGGATGGGCGGAAGTCGACGGGGATGGATGCGGGGCCGTTTCTGCTGCCGTATTTCCATGCGGTTGTGCCGCTTCCGTGGGATTTCGCGTTTGGGCTCGGGTTCATGCCGGAGTATGGCCTTGGGAGCGACTACACGAAGGACTGGGCCTTGGCGGCGAATTCCCACGATACAACCGTTTTGAGCGCGACGATCAACCCGAACCTCGCCTGCCGCCTGACGGACAAGTGGTCGGTGGGCGGCGGTTTCCGTTTCCTCTATTTCGACTTCGAGCAGCACGCCTATCCCGTGAAGGGCGTTCGGTATCGGCTCAAGGGCGACAACGACATGGAAGATTTCGGTTGGCAGATCGGTACCTCGTATGATCTCCTTCCCAATTTCGCCGTCGGTCTCGTCTACAAGTCCGAAACCAAAGTCGATGTGGTGGGAACGTCGCGGATGAAACTGCCCGCGCCGACGAACGGGCGCGCGGCCACCGAGCTCGACCTTCCGCAGTCGCTCACGGCGGGCTTCAACTGGGACATTGTGGAGAACTGGCATTTGGGCTCGACCTTTTCCTGGTTCGACTGGTCGTCGGTGGGGACGCTCGACTTCCATCTCAACACCGTCCACAAGCCCGTGATCCTCGAATGGGAAGATACGTATCGGATTGTCGTTGCGCCGTCTTGGGATTTCGTGAAGGATTGGACCTGGATGTGGTCCTACGGGTATGAGACCGACTGCTGCGGCAAGCAGGATTCGACGATGCTGCCGCCCTCGGAACGCCACATGCTCGCGACGGGCCTTGCCTGGCACGCCACCGCCAATCTTGAATTTGCCCTGAGCTATGGCCTCATCTTGATGGAGGGCCATTCGAGCCGGTGCACAATCGACGGCGTGCGCCACCACTACACGGCCCACGCCGCCCTCAGCCACGCCGCCGGTTTTTCCGTTTCGTATTCGTTCTAACCGTGACTGGAAAAATCGTTCGAATCGCGCGTTGGGTTCTCTTCCCCATTAGACGATGTCCACACGGTGGTGGCGGCCGTACCAGGTGAAGGCGGCGAACAGCGTTGCGAGGAGGCCGGCGCCGATGGCGAAGGAGAGGGGGCTTTGCGTGACCATGATCGCGTGGTAGATCGTAGCGACCGACCAGCCGAGCGTGGTGAGGTACCCTACGAACACGCAGCCGTAGCCGAAGCCGATCTCCTTGAAGACGACCGCCGTTGCGCCTACACACGGAACGTAGAGGAGGATGAAGAGGAGATAGGCGAAAGCCTGATGGAAACCTTTCGGGAAGTGGCGGCGCATCGTCTCCTGCGTCGAGGCGGGCGCTTTTTCTGTTGCGATCTGGTTCTGGCGGGCTTCTTGCGCGTAGAGCCCGTTGATCGTGCCGATCACGGATTCCTTCGCGAAGAGGCCCGAGAAGACCGCAACGGCCGCCGGCCAGTTGTCGCGTTCAACGCCGATGGGCTCGAAGGCGGGCGTGAGCTTCCGCCCCACGGAGGCGAGGAGCGTTTCGGAGGAGACGCTTTCCGCCACACGGGCGCGGCCGTGGATGTCGAAACTATTGAGAAGCCCCAAGACGAGCATCATCGGCACGATGAAGCGGCCCGCGCGCCAGAGAAAGCCCGTGAGGCGTTCCCAGGTGTGAAAGAGGATGTGACGCAGGCGCGGCAGGTGGTAGGGCGGAAGCTCCATGATGAAGTGGGCCGGCGCGCCGCGGAAAAGGGTCTTCTTGAGGATGAGGCCCGTTGCGACGCCGAGCACCACGCCCGCAAGATAGAGAAGGAAAAGGAAGCGCCCCGGATGGTCGGGCGCGAAGGCGACGGCGAACGCCGCATAGACGGGGAGCTTCGCCCCGCAGCTCATGAAGGGAATCATGAAGATCGTGAGCAGGCGGGCGCGCTTCGATTCGAGCGTGCGGGTGGCCATGATGGCCGGCACCGAGCAGCCGAAACCGACGAGCAGGGGCACGAACGATTTGCCGGGGAGGCCGAGCGCGCGCATGAAACGGTCCGCCAAGAACGCCGCGCGCGCCATGTAGCCGGAGTCTTCGAGGATCGCGAGCGCGAAGAACATCGAGAAGATCACAGGCACGAACGAGAAGAGCACGTTGAGCGCCCCGCCCACGCCCGAGGCGATGACGGCCGTGCCCCAGTCGGGGGCATGGAAGACGTTGGAGAGGAGCAGGCTCGGCAGATGGATGAAGAGGAAATGGCCGAGTTTCTCGCAGGCGTCTGTAGGCGTACCGGCGGCGGCGACGACGAGCGCAAAGACGCCCGCCATGATCGCGAGAAAGACGGGGAGCCCGAGGATGCGGTTGAGCGCGTAGCGGTCGATGATTTCGCTGAGGTAGATTTTCGACTGCCGCACATGCACGACGTCGTGCACGAGCCCGGCGATGATGCCGTAGCGCGCTTCGGCGAGTTCCACGTCGGGCGGATCCTTCAAGACTTCTGTCACGCGCGCGATGGCGCCTTCGAGCACTTCGGGCGCCATGTCATGGCAATCGAGCAGGGCTTTTGTGACAAGCGGCTCGCCTTCGAGCGCCTTCAGGGCCGCCCAGCGGCGCGACACCTTGAGGTGTTCGGCGGCCTTCACGGTGCAAGAGGAGAGGATGTCGATTTCCTGTTCGAGCTCGTTGCCGTAGTCGAGGCGGAGGGAGGGAGGTTTCGCCGTGGCGAGCGATTTTTCGAGAAGGGCCATGAGGCGCCGCACGTCGAGCGGGTTGTTCGCGTTCACGCCGAGGACGGGTACACCGAGGTGTTCGGCGAGATGGTCGAGCTCCACGTCGACGTTCCGCTGGCGGGCGAGATCCATCATCGTCACCACCACGATCATCGGCACTTGCAGTTCGGCGAGGAGAAGGGTGAGATAGAGGTTGCGCTCGAGCGTCGTCGCATCGAGAATGTTCACATAGAGATCGGCTTCATGCGAAAGGACGTATTCAAGCGTCGCGCGTTCGTCTTCGCTCGTTGCCGTGAGCGAATAGACGCCGGGGAGGTCGACCACCTTGATGGGCGTTCCGTTCGCGAGCGTCAGTTCGCCTTCCTTTTTCTCCACAGTCACGCCCGGCCAGTTGCCGATGTGCTGCTTCGCGCCCGTGAGGCCGTTGAAAAGCGTCGTCTTACCGCAATTGGGATTGCCGATGAGGCCGATGGTGGTCGTCTTCGCCATAGTGTGCGCCCTCCCTCGTCATGGCTTAGGCGAGGATTTCCTCGCGCGTCAATTCCCGCACCTTGATGACGCTCGCCTCGTCCTTCCGCAGCGAGAGATGGTAGCCGCGCACCGCAAGCTCGAAGGGGTCTCCCAGCGGCGCGACGTTGATGATCTTCACTTGCACGCCGTGCGTGAGCCCAAGCGCCAGCAATTTCGCGCGATACGCGGAGTTGCCAAGCGTGTAGCCCGTGATTTCGGCCATCTGGCCGGTCTTCAATTCTGCAAGCGTCATAACTGCCTTTTGTTAGATGGCGTTAAGTTTACCACATCTAACTTCAAAAGGCAAGCAATGAAATGTAAAATGTAAAATGGAAAATGGGGAATGGAAAATGGGAAATGTCGGATGGAGGGGGAAATGGCGGAAGCGGATAGGGCCAGGTCAATCATGGCGGCTACGTGGAATTTTTGGTATAATGTGCGGTGTATGGCCTTCTTGGCTTGGCGAGAGGGGCTGGCGGAGATTTGGATTAACCTTTAATGGAGATCGAGATGAAGCAGAATGTGTTTTGGGCGGCGCTGTGTGCGGCGTCTCTTGTTGGCGCGGCGGAATGGCATGTGGCCGAGAACGGGTACGACCGGGCGGATGGTTCGGCGGCGAAGCCGTGGCGCACGATCCAGCGCGCGGCGGACGTGGCGGTGGCGGGCGATGTGGTGACGATCCATGACGGCGTCTACCGTGAATGGGTGAAGCCGGCGAACGCGGGGCGCGAGGGGGCTCCGATCACGTATCGCGCGGCCACGGCCGGCCGGGTGACGGTGACGGGCGCGAACGAAGTGCGCGCCTGGGCGAAGGGCCCCGATGGCCTGTGGACCGCGAAGGTGCGCTACGACACGTTCGGCGGGCTCAACCCGTTCACCGACTTCATCTTCGGCAACTGGTTCGCCGATGGCGGCAAGCGCCGCTACCGTACGCGGCTCGTTCAAAACGGGAAGCCGCTTGCATTGCATGGGGACGAAGTGTTTCGCGAAGCGAAGGCGGCATCGGGCAAGTTCCTCGTCAACGTGGCCGGCATCACCTCGGCCGGGCGCACCGTGCCGGGCGCGGCGGCGGTGAAGCGGGTGGGCCCGCGGGACGGGTATGAAACCCCGTGGGGACGCGAACTCGGGTTCACCACGGAGGGCGCGACGTGCGAATACGCGGGCTTTGATTTGACGACGAAGGAGGCGCGGCATCTCCAGTTCCACGTTTCGGCCGCCGAATGCCCCACGCGCATCGACGTTTTCGACGCGCGTTCGGGGCGGCAGATCGGCAGTGTGAACGTGCCGAAGACGGGCGATTGGAAAGCCTACAAGACGGTGGCGCTTGATCTGCCGGGCGAGGCGACGGGCACGAAGACGCTGCGCCTCGCGTTCCATTATGCGGGCGAGGTGAAGAACGCTCTGGCGCCTGGCCACGCCGTGTTGCGCCCCGGGATGGTGACGGGAACGATCATTGCCGCCTTCGAAAAGGATCCGAACGTCGAGGTGCCGGAGCTCGTGGTGCGCCCGGCGTGCTTCTATCCCGTGACGGAGTATCGTAACTACATCACGCTTCAGGGCATCTGCTTCGAGAACGCGGGGCCGAACTGGGCGCCGCCCACGAGCGAGCAGGTGGGCCTTGTGGGCACGAACTGGTCGAAGGGCTGGACGATCGAGAACTGCACGGTGCATGGTTCGAGCTGTACGGGCATTACGCTCGGGAAGTATGGCGACGAATACGACAATTTCTCCGACGTCTCGCAGTTCTACACCGCCACCATCACGCGCGCGGCGGAGAACGGTCTAGACCGGGTGGGGCGCCATTTGATTCGCGGCTGCCGGATTTTCGACTGCGGCCAGGCGGGCGTGTGCGGATCGCTCGGGGCGGTCTTCAGTACGATCGACAACTGCGAGATTTTCGATTGCCACTGGAAAAAGCCGTTCGGCGGCGCGGAGATGGCGGGCATCAAGATCCACGGCGCGGTGGATTTTACGATCTCGAATTGCCGCATCCACCATTGCGGGTGGCTGGGCGGCATCTGGTTCGACTGGATGGCGCAGGGCGCGCGCATCGTGGGGAACCGCCTCTGGGCGAACGAAGGGTACGACTTCTTCGCCGAAGTCGACCATGGCCCGGTTCTGGTGGAAGGAAACGACTTCCTCTCGAAGAACGCCTTCATGAGCTATTCGCAGAGCATCGCCTTCGTGGGGAACCGTTTGCGGGGCGGTTATGTGAATCGCGACGACGAGCGCCGCACGCCGATTTTCAAGCCGCACACCGTGACGCTCCATTCGCTCGATACGGATGCGTGCACGGACGGGGCGCACGTCTTCATCAACAACATCATGGCCGAGAGACCCTCGCTCAAGAAAAGCTCGATTCCGAGCCGGTTCGAGGATAACTGGGAGATTCCGGCGGCGAACTGGCAGGTGGACGAAAAGACCGGCGCCTGCACGATCACGCCGCCCGAAGGGGCGCAGGCGCCGAATTTCAAACCGGTGGATGCGGTGCGCCTTGGAACGAGCTGGGTGATCAAGCAGGCGTTCCCCAAGCCGACGGTGAGCGTGCCGAAGATACCGTGAGGAGGGGGAAATGGGAGAAGGCGGGAAGAAAATCCTCTATTTGCATGGCTTTGCGTCTTCGGGCGCGAGCGGCACGGCGGCCTTGTTGCGGCATGAGTATTGGGAGCGGCGGAAGACGGACAAGGTGATCGTGCTCGCGCCGGATATCCCCGTCGATCCGGCGGAGGCGCTCCCGATGCTCAAGGCGCTTGTCGAAAAGGAGCAGCCCTCGCTCATCGTCGGCACCTCGATGGGCGGGATGTACGCCCAGCAGCTGCGCGGGTTCGAGCGGATTTGCGTGAACCCGTATTTCGAGATGTCGAAACTCTACTCGATCGTCTCGGTGGGGCGGCACAAGTGGTTCAACCGGCGGCAGAACGGCGAGCTCACGTTTCAGGTCACGAAGGAGACGGTGGCGCATTTCCAGGAGATGGAGCAACATCAGTTCGACGGTCTAGATGAGGTGGACCAGCTCTTTTGCCACGGGCTCTTCGGCAGCGAAGACGAAATCTCCGCCCTCGCGCGCCCGACCTTTGAAAAATACTATCCCGGCATGTCCCAAACCTTCGAAGGCGGCCACCGAATGAACGACGACATCGCCCATCACGTTCTCTTCCCGTTCATCGATTCGCTCGGGGCGTTGTGAGGAGGAAGGGCGGTACGGGGGGGCGGCAGAGAAGATGGAGAACGCGAAAAACTCATGGTGTAATTATATCAAAATCCGAGGCTGGCCGCATAGCACTTTCAAATCAAAAGCGCGTGAAATCGCGGCGCGTTTTTACTATACTATCGGCAGCCGATGGAAGGAGCTGGGACAGTATGAAGTGCCCGATGGGATTGCTGGCG
>JAZLJP010000165.1:0-2315 GCA_045617985.1 Kiritimatiellia bacterium | reverse complement strand
CGGGAACGTGAGTTCGCACGAACCAAAGACCTTGCCTTCGCGCCGCGTATAACCGAACCAGAAGAGGGCGTCAAAACCGATATTCCAATGCTGGGTAACGATGCGGTCGATCTGTTCGGGCGTCGGATGATCAAGCCCAGGGAACTTATGCGCCTGTACCCACGGGATGAGCGGCTTATCTCCGTAGCGCCGCGCCAACCCAGCGATGTATTCCGTATCCTGCGGAATCATGAAATCCCAATAGCGTCCGCCCTGCTGGACCGGATACGGATCGAGAAAGCCAGCATCAAGTGTTCGCATCAGAAGTTCCTGTCCCGTGCCGTCCCAGTCATTCTCCCAGCAGCACGTCCACCCGCGCGTTGTGTTGCGCATGCAGATGACACCCGGCATAAGCTCGTGCGACTTGCGGACGGCATGGGCGACCAATAAGGCACATCCTCGATGCCAGTTGTAGAGCCACGCGCCGCAAGCTTCCTCGCCGTAGATTTCAGGACATCCGACCGTTCGCGGATAGCTCCACCGCCCGCCGGTCCGCCGCTCGAACGACGCAACTGCGGGTGCGCTGAAATCCCAGAACGGCATGCTTTCAGACGGCGAATCGAGCCGCGCCGTCCAGTTGAACGTCTCGTCACCGACACGTGTCGCCTTGATGACATCCGAGGGGAACGTCCCGCCTCCGACAGTCGTCCAATACGCGGCGGTATCTTCGACATATCGCTCCCACGCCAGAGCCGTCGCCTCGTCAAAGACACTCACATTGCGGTCGTCCTCCCAGTATACCGCCAAACCAACCTTGTCCAAAAGCGCACCCTCGAATCCCGACAGATCGAAGGCCACCTCATACTGCATCGGTTCCGCCGTTGCACGAACATCCGCCGGAACGATCTTCACGTGCTGCTCCCCGTCAAACAACTTGAGTGGCACAACAACCTCGGCTGCGACCGGAACAAACGCTGGAAAATACTCCTTGGCTGTCCGCCGCGGGGCCTCGACGACGACCGTCTGGGGTTTCGCCTCAAAAGCGAAGAGATGTCGCCCGATATCCAACCCGCGAACCGCGCCGCCGATACAGCGCGCCTTGACGGCCTTCCGTCCCGTCAAGCGCTCGACACCAGCCGGATCATGCGCCACCTCGCCGCCCCAGATGAGAGCTTTCATCCCCTCACGACGAAGCACTGCCAGCTCATTTGTCTTGTCCGCACCACCACGAGCCCACTCAATGGCGTCGACACCATGCGCACGGAGGTCTTTGATGTCACCCTCGAAGTCCTTCGACGCGGCGTAGGTCATGTAAACACGCGGCATATCACCAGCACGGTACAAAGCCGAAGTCCAAAGGGGTTCCACCGCAGCGGCTAAACCGACAAGACCTGTCGTAAGGCCGGAGGCAATCAACACATTCTTCATCTTCTATACTTTACTTATGATTTGGTTACTTACTCATCGCTTTCGCACACATCCGCAAGAAGCTCCAGACGGTCCGCAACATAAACCATGCAATTCATCCAGTCGCTTCCCCCGCGCGAATCGAAGTAGGTTGGAATCGTACCGTCGTCACGCTGATGACGCGTGATGTTGTCGGCAAGCGCCTTGGCCTTCACCAAATACAGTTCGTCGTGCGTCTTCGCATACGCCGTCGCATAGGCACCGATCATGTCGCCCATCGATGCGTCGATCGGTGTGTAATATTCGTACTGCTCAAGAGCCGTCGGCATCTTCCAGTTCTTCCAGTCCATGTGGTGGATCGGATCGGACCAGACGACAAACTGATCCTCGCACCACGCGACGAGTTCACGCGAAAGCGCATTGTCACCTTTCTGCGCAAAGAGTCGATTCGCCGTATCGACCGCCGAGCCCTTCTGAAGATTCTGGTACGGCGGCAACGGATCGATGTCCTCAAACTGTCCCTCCCAGTTCCACGTCACGCACGCCCCTTTCAAGATCGCGTCAAAGGCCTTGTCGGCCGTCGCCTTGAACGTCTCGTCTCCCGTCAGGGCGTACGCGATGTCGAACATGCGGAAAGCATAGCGGCTTGGCACAAGACGATTCTCCTGAACCGGCTGACCGTCCTTCTCGTAGGCCTTGCACGGCCACGTGCCGTCCACCGCCTGAAGTCTCACATAAGTGCGTGCAATCGCAAGCGCCGCCTCGCGATACTTCGCCTCACCCGTCGCCTCCGCGAGATCAAAGTACGCATTCGCCGCATGCGCCGGATAGAGCAGCATCTGCTGTCCCTTGAAGCGAACGGCCGTCCGTCGCTGATCCTCGCCCCAATACGTCGGCGGAAAATTCGCCAGCGGTGCATCGGACGGCTG
>JAZLJP010000164.1:0-24400 GCA_045617985.1 Kiritimatiellia bacterium | reverse complement strand
TTCATTGGTTTGGGGTTTGTTGCTCTACAAATTCGCACTACTCTCAAACCGGGTTAAGCCTGTGTAATGTGAGCAATCAGGTTTGTTGCTCTACAAATTCGCACTACTCTCAAACTCGGACGATTATTACATTAAACTCGTTAATAGGGTTTGTTGCTCTACAAATTCGCACTACTCTCAAACTTAAGATGAGCCAAAAAAGAAGAAAGTGGTGGTTTGTTGCTCTACAAATTCGCACTACTCTCAAACAACCGTTGTGTTTTCCGAAATCGTCCGCCGGTTTGTTGCTCTACAAATTCGCACTACTCTCAAACAAGACTGACTAAAGGGTTTGGAAACCTTGTGGTTTGTTGCTCTACAAATTCGCACTACTCTCAAACCGCCGTCGCGTGGCGCGTGATGGACGTGCAGGTTTGTTGCTCTACAAATTCGCACTACTCTCAAACAAGTACGGCCTGGACGTATTCAGCGGGGGCGGTTTGTTGCTCTACAAATTCGCACTACTCTCAAACGCTGGACAGATATCTGAAGAAGGAGGGGCTGGTTTGTTGCTCTACAAATTCGCACTACTCTCAAACGGGAGAGGCCGAAATGGCGCGTTTCTGTCGGGTTTGTTGCTCTACAAATTCGCACTACTCTCAAACAGCCTTCCGTGCCCTCCGGTTTCGCGCCCGGGTTTGTTGCTCTACAAATTCGCACTACTCTCAAACCGGGCGCTTCGGGCTTGACAAAGCCGGCGGGGTTTGTTGCTCTACAAATTCGCACTACTCTCAAACTTCAAGGCGTGACGGCAAGCCAGAATCGCGGGGTTGGTGCTCTACAAATTCGCACTACTCTCAAACGGTGCGCTCTGGCGGGTTATGGCGGGGCGGGGGTTTGTTGCTCTACAAATTCGCACTACTCTCAAACCTGTCGTCGACGCTTTTAAAGGTTGTCTTTGGTTTGTTGCTCTACAAATTCGCACTACTCTCAAACCGCCGCCGGCCGTCGTGGTGTTGACGGTGGGTTTGTTGCTCTACAAATTCGCACTACTCTCAAACGACATCGGCACGTGGCTGAACGAGAAGGTGGTTTGTTGCTCTACAAATTCGCACTACTCTCAAACCGTGGGCGCGTGGGCATCTTCGGCGCTCCGGGTTTGTTGCTCTACAAATTCGCACTACTCTCAAACGGAAATCGACAACGCGGTACGGATCCAGAGGGTTTGTTGCTCTACAAATTCGCACTACTCTCAAACTCAACTCCTGATATCCCCGAATTTCTTTAGGGTTTGTTGCTCTACAAATTCGCACTACTCTCAAACGGACGGCTTGTGGTAAACTGTACGCGCCTAGGTTTGTTGCTCTACAAATTCGCACTACTCTCAAACCGCCGGGAGAACTGATGAAATCGTCTCTCGGTTTGTTGCTCTACAAATTCGCACTACTCTCAAACGGCGCGAGGCGATCTTCGGGGGGACGCCCGGTTTGTTGCTCTACAAATTCGCACTACTCTCAAACCATGAGCAAGTTCGACCCGCAGGACTTCGGGGTTTGTTGCTCTACAAATTCGCACTACTCTCAAACGAGATCATCGGGTTGCCAACCGAGGATGAGGTTTGTTGCTCTACAAATTCGCACTACTCTCAAACCCCGGTCGATACGGGCATCAAGGAACACGGGGTTTGTTGCTCTACAAATTCGCACTACTCTCAAACCGAGTGTGAGCAGTTTATTCATTTGGGTTTGGTTTGTTGCTCTACAAATTCGCACTACTCTCAAACCTATCGCAAAGTCTTAATTGCGTTTTACAGCAACAATCAAGTTTTTTTGCCACAGGTTTGATGAAGAATTCAGAATGTCAACGATCATCACTTTCCGCACCCCTGCGGGGAGCATGATTCGGCTACAATTCCGAACGAAAGCCCCTACAATATATCATATTTCTTCATCTTCCGGTGAGATTATTTCACAAAAATTTGCATCAACCAGCAATCGCCTCTCTCCATGAAGCAGTTTACGCTCTGTAGACTCGATCAGAAGAACCTGGAACTTATTTCCAAAGATATCTTCTACAAGTTTCCCCATGGACACATCATCGAGGTAGGATCGCAAATTCACAAAGACGAACAATCTCTCACCGAGGAGTTCACGAACCAATTTCATATAAACAACGATTTTTTCATGAAGAAACATATCGTCTTCAACAAGTGTGATACCGCAAGCTTTCAAAAGAGAACTAGCTGTAAGCTTCTCCAATTCAATCTCATGAGGCAATTCCAATGCACAATCACTGATAATTCGCTTGATTTGCACAAGCGTCTCGTTCAAGCGGTCATATCGATCAGATTTCACCATAATCTTCTCAAGTCGCTTAACGAGGGCAACAAGAATCTCCTTCGTAGATAGAATGAACGGTACAAAATTTGTCACCAAACAAACCCGAGCCGACATGGCGACCGGGGTGGCATTTTCCGACAGAACCGTCTCCCCTTCCACCCCCTCGATCTGCTCCTGCAAGTCTGTGATAAAATCAAGAAATGTTTTCTGATTCTCCAAAACCAAACTCTGCAGACAATTCTCCTCAAATTCAATTTGGGAATTAAAAAAGGTTGAGACCATCTTCATATCACCACCACGGCTTCTGAACTGGTTATGACTTCCGATTTGTAATCGCCCGTAATGAATTCCATATTGGAATATTGCTTTTCAGTGACTGTCAGCAAGATGACCAACCCTTGGGTAGGTTTGTTTTTCCTGAAGGCCGCCTTCACTGACTCCAACGCGCAACCGCTCGGCACCATGCGACAATAAACCGACTCCTCAAGCATGACAAAGCCTTCTTTGTCCAAAAACTTCTTGAACACCCGATAGGCTCGCCGGTTACGTGCCGTGACCACAGGCAGATCAAACATGCAAATGACCACCATAAACCTAATACTCATAACTGGGAAATTTTATCAATTCAGGATTGTCATTGGCCAATGCATCGATAACGCTCCCTATGTAAATCGCAATCGAGTTGATGACCGTTTGCTTCATTCCATTGATCTCAATTTCATCATGGAGCAAACGAACCAGGGAGTGTTTATGTTCTGTTCCAAACTTCATGTCACCATCGTCTGCCAATTCAAGTACCCGACGATCAACCAAGGGCCTGAACGGTTCCATTAAATCGCAACTCAGGTTATAGGAATTAAAAACGTTTGCATGGAATATGCCAAACTGTGTCAGCAGGCCACGCGACACCACCGCCCGATTGAATGCCGACAACATTACCATGTAACCATAATCCAATGCCGAATTAACCTCCAATTTTTTGTTACGGGAAAAAGAATCCCCGAAAAGAGCAATGAAATATAATCTGGCAGATGCGCCTTCGCGATTCGACAAATCATCAGACTCGACGTCCTGTTCCCAATTCAACAACTGTTCAGCGTTCACATTGCTCCCACGTGCAACAAGAACGGCTGCCTGATGCTTGATCTTATCCTTGACAATCGCTCGCCATATTTTTGCCTTGGCCACATCTGTCCAAGACAATTGCTCTCGCAACCGTCTCGACGAGTCATGGCATCCGTAATAGGGCAAGAATTCACCAATTGGGTTCCGCGTCTTGTCACAAATAATCACCTTCGCCTTTCGGGCGGACAATTCCGCCAAAAGGTTGACAGTGACCGACACGGCCGAATTCTCGATCAACAGCAAATCAATTTCATCCAGGATGACTTTCTGCAGTCCATCACTTGTACGAACAACCATGAAACCGGCCTGAAGATCAAGTTTAGCGTGGCGAGAAACAATGACCGTGCGCCAGCTCATATCAATTCGAGCAGGTTCCTTGACTTCTTCTCAAACAGTCCTGCAGCATCGGTGAATATAAGGCGAACATCGGTAAAACGTTTTTTCCAAAAAGACAATTTCGAACTCATTCGAACCTTCGCGCTATTTACGCTCCCTCCAATACCAGACAAATTACAAGCCCCCGCACGATTGGTTTTCAGAGAAAGTACGATAGCCCGCAATGTCTTAATTTGCTCAAGCAGGTCAAGCGCGACAAACTTTCCTTCACCGGCTTTTATCAACTCAAACATACACCCAGGATTCTTCCTCAGGAAATCCCTCTCTGTCATCCTCACCAATTCTCTATACAATTTAAGATTGTGGTCCTTGTCGACCTTGTCATACTTGGGATCAATCTGATAGTCCCTATTCTTACTAAGTTTTTCCGTCACCGAATCAAGTCGTTTGACATAATTCTCCATAGTAGGATCGTAAATTGCCGGCGACAGCGCACGGAATGTCATTCTATTTTCATCATCCTTGGCACACAAAACCAACCTAAACCCATCAAAAGAAAACAATTGCCCAATTTTCATCATATTAAAACCAAGCGCATCAACCTCCCGTGCGGACCTTCCCTCAATGACATCGATCGCCTCTAGACCATAATCAGGTTTTTTCCCTTCAGTTTTAACAAATGCAAAACCGTAGGCCTTCAATCCACTATAACCACCGTATTTCTCAGCGCTGACATCACGCTTGAAAGGAATCTTTCCCTTAGCGGCACCTACTCTGGTCAATTCAAAAAGCTTCCCCTTGCCATAGACCGCGAATTTCGTACAGTGAATGTTGTTCTGGCGCATCACCTTCTTGATCTGGCCGATCTGCTCTTGTCCACTCCAAACCATCTTTCCTCCCCGCTCAAGGCACTGCGAAAACAGTGTTTCGATTTTCATACTGTACTGCTCTTCGCCCAAGCGGAAGAATCGTTTGGTGAATTTCTCATGATAGACATTTCCAACCACGATGTTGAGAAATGCATCCTTGGCATGATGCAGGTCATTGATTGAACGGCACTTGAGCATCTCATATTCATGGCGAAAATCACTCACCAGTCCAGCGTGTACGGGCACAATCTCCGTCTCTGGCATCAACTCCTGCAAGAGATTAACCACCGCCTTTGTCGTCTGACGCGTCTCAACCAGTTGCCGATTGATGAATCCCTGCAACTCATCGTTGCTGAGAGGCGTGCAACGCATCAGCCGCTGATACTTCTTTTCAGTAATCAACCCATTGTCACGCCAATACGTCCAAATCTCCTCTTGGCGATGAGTTTGAGGGACTGGATAGATATCTGTCTTTGGCCCATTACACGAAGAGTGTGTCAAAACCAAATTGTCCAACAAACTGTCATCCTTGACCTTCGACCGGGGCAGAATGTGATCGATCTCGGCTTTAACCTTGATGGACTCAAAGGGAATTGGTTCTCTACAATAAGGGCAACGACCCAACTGCACACACCAGAGGAACAACGCATCGCTTTGCAGACGGTTGTTGACCGAATCGCCCATCTCCTCCAACCTGTCGTTAACCATCCTAACATCTTCGGCACGAATACGCGCAAGAAGTTCCCTCAAACGTTCATAACGGGATTGGGTCCGCTTTCCCTTCTGGTTCGGCATTCCACCACGTGCCATTTCAACAAACACCTTTTCGGGGGCTCTTCCCGTTGCTTTGCGAACTGACTTAACGATGTCGAATGTCCGATACACCTGGCGCTTGACGGCAGCGGACAACCGCATCTCATCCATTTTTTCGGTCAACGTCTTGGGATGCTCTTCATAGTAGGCCCTATTGAGCTCGGTTAGTTTATCCTGCAGTGTATAGCGATCCGAAAGGAGTTCCATCAGCACAACAGAATGACGGCGCATAAAATCGAGCACCGTCCCACATTCTCCGGTTTCACGGCACTCGAACTCAAGTTCTTGGAGGAACCTGCATGAGAGGCGTCCAAAATCAGCGTACCGTTTGCGTGCGACCATCTTCAGTTCATCCACATTCAGACGACCGCCAAAATTTACAGAAAGATATTGTTTGTATCGGCCTTTGTCCTCTGTAAACGTTGAATGTAGAACGATGTCCTCCACTTCGGCGACTAACAGCTTTTCCGACTGAAGAATCCCCTTGAAATCATGGAAGGTCGTCAACTGATTCTTCGGATTCTCATCAAGTCCTCCAAAGTCATCTCCCGGCCGAATCAGACCTTCTGAAATCAAGAAATTGACAATACGCGTCCTGGTCACTTTTTTGTAACGGCGATAGACGTCATCAAGCAGTTTTGTCTTTATTTCGTCGGGAAGTCGCACGCCCAACACATTGATGCAATTGATTTCATTGAGGACCTTGAACTCCTCGTAGACCAACGAGCATTCCGGCAAGACATCTTCTCCAGCCAGATAAGTACAAGTGTTCGTCATTCGGTTGATGAATTCCCGTTCACAGGCATCCTTATCCACCAGTTGGTCGAAGTTCCAAGGAAGAATGCGTCCCTCGGCCTTGCGCACGAGCCACGCATTCTTGCTCTTATCCTTTGAGACGAGAGGTCCTACATAATAGGGGATTCTAAAGGACATGATGCCTTCGATTTTACTCGACACGGAAAATCCGTCGACATCCTTCCTCGAAAGGAACGGCAGATACCCTTCTGCACGTTTCAGTAGTTGCCGTAATTCCGACAAATAGACTTGGTATGGAATAACACGGTTGTCACCCTCAACCTGTTTCGGCAAAAAGGAAAGCATATCCTTGCCGAGCCGAGCAATCATATCTTTATAAAATTCTGCATCCTCGGCATCAGGATTAATCGTCTTAACCTTTTTCAACAGCCATTCGCAGAACAATGCCTTGTCAACATGCTTTACGCCTTTCTTATTGTTGACATAAGCGACATAATTCGCTTCCTTCTCTTTGGCCACCACAAAGACTTCTCGGTACAACGTGGGAGATGTCTTACGCAGAAAAGCTTTCAATCCAGCCAGATCACGCCTATGTTGCTCATACACTTTCACCTTAGCGGCAGAAATGGAATCCTCTGTACCCAGAATCTCAGCAAGAACCGACCAATCGAAAAGTGCCTTGAGTTTCTGAATCAACTCGGCCTCATTTCCTAGCTGCGCACAAACTTCTTCAATCTTCTCATCAGTTGCACCGAGTTCAATGGACAACTCTCCAACCTCGTCCATTTCCAAATTACTAAAAAGCCGACCTGCCTTGACTGCACCACCGCTCAACAGACCGAGAATCTCGGCAGGTGCAAACACAAGAGAATCATTCTTGGGCAATTTCGGAGCATTGTATAGGAGTTGTGCAAAGGCCTCCTCTTTGGCGCGAATACCACACTTGCGTCTCAGAACATTTCCGAATTCAACAGGATCACAATCCCAAAACTGGCTGACCGTTTTTTCCCCGTCTTCACCTTCTTGCTCTGTTTCATATTGCGCCTGTCTCTCCTCTAAATAAACCATCAGTTCTTCATAGAGTACGCTAACATCCTTGATTTGCGTCACGTTCTCCACACTGATGTCACTGAGGAAATGTCCACGATGGGCCACAAGCCAGGCACAAGCCAAATACACTAATCGTACATCATGGGGAGCACCACTACACATCAACTCGCTAATCAAATGGTGAATCGTCGGATATCGATGATGATAATCGGCATCCTTGAAGTCAGGATCATTGAAGATCGAATTTGGACCAACTCCTTTGGTTTTGTCTTCCGGAAAAAGCCAACTCTCGTCAATCCGCTTGAAAAACAAAGGATCAACCTTGGCAATTTCTCCGGCAAAAAGCTCACGCAACAATTTCACACGGGCCTGTCTCCGATCAAGCCGCCGACGTGCCACCCGTGCAGCTCGCCTCTCAGCGGCCGGGCTTGCCTCGTCAAAGAGATGAGCTCCCCACATCGGTTCTCCATGGAACTTCAACAAATTATAGGTCTCATCAGTTACCGCATAACCGACGGAATCGGTACCGATATCAAGGCCAAGATAATAAGACTGGTTCTCTTTTTTCATTTCTCACATCTCCCTATTGACGGGCTACGCCTAATATGATAACATATTCTTGAATTTGTTGCTCTACAAATTCGCACTACAAGTTCAAATAAAAGTTTACTCAAATCGTCGGTTTTACCGATTGCGCAGTGAGCGCGGGCCCGGGAGAAATCTCGGGCCTTCTCTGTCTGAAGTGTGCGTATACGTTCCCACCCCCGTCCATGTCATAACGCCAAAGGTGGGTAACGCCTCAAATGTCATTTGTCCGTCTTTCCGTCTAATATGAAGTGACGGATGCCAATCACATTGCACACCGATGAGAACATCTTACGAATCACTTTCTAACGAAGGAGGATTGCGAGGCCTCCGCGGACGTAGAGGCCGTCTTGGCGGATTTCGAGTGCGCGGCCTTCGGCTCGGGTGCGAGCGCTGGGAACGAATCGCACGTTGGGTGGTTCATTCCAGGCAATCAGGCGCCGATCCTCTTCCGATGCGAACCGGCGGCCGTGCACATCCACTTCTATCCGCGCACCGGATGCAAAAGAGAGGGTGTCGCCCGTCACCGTGCTCGCAAGCGAGAGCGAAGTCGTCCGCGCCGAGAGGTCAAGCGCCGCACCGTCTTCGAGTTCCACGTTCACGAACGCATCCGCCAAGGGCGTGAAGGTGCCATGTACGCGGATCGTCCCCGTGCCCACGCTGTTCGTCGCGGCCGTACGCCAAACAAGGTCGTGCACGTCGGCCACCACCTGCTGGCTCACATACGATTCGATGTCGAAGTCCACCGTTGCCGCGCGGAGCGATTTCTGATTCACGCGGAACCAGCCGTTCGTTCCCTTCACGACCACCGTGCCGTTCGTCGCATCGCAGTTGTAGAGCCACAGGTCCTTCCCCGCGGCAATGTCGATCGTGAGGATATGCCCGCCGAGATCGAGACTCGTCGTGGCAAAGTTGTTGCTGATGATGCCGGTCGGCGCCGCGCAGACGATCGCCGAGTCGTCCGTCAGGCGGAAACGGGCAAACTGGTGTTTGGCGTTCGTCAAAGTTCCCGTTGTGTTGGCGAATGTGCCGCCGTCGAGTTCGATGATGTTGTAGGGGTGGTCGTATGAGCCGTATTGGTCGAGAACCGCCCCCGCTCGCACGGTCACGACACTGTTGGTGCTGCCGATGATACGCCCGGTATTTCCGCAGCGCACCTCGCCCGCAACGATATCCGTGCCGCCCATGTATGTTTGCCCATACTTGAAGGGGATGTAGCGCCCTGCGCCTTCCTTGACGAGACGCAACGCGCCCGAAAGGTTGACCATGCGGTTCCACACCGTTTCGCCCTCCGGCACGACGAGGTGAAGCTCGCCGCCGCCCACCGTATCCGTAATCGTGCCCGCGCCGAAGAGCGAGGAAACGGTGAGGGCGTGTCCCTTGAGGTCGATGGTCGAATCGAACGCCACGCCCGGCACGCCGGACAAATCACAATCGCCTGCGAGCGTGCACGCGCCCACTTCGAAGGCGGCGTGCGGAAATTCCGTATCGGCCGGAAGCGAGAAACCGGCGATCTCGCCCGAGAGGTGCACGATGCTTGAAGCCGAAGGCAGGCCCCCTTCCACCGCCTGGCCGGCCGCGTTCGTACACGCCCAGTTCGCCGCATTCGCGAGATCGCCGTCTCCCGCCGCGCCCGTCCACCAGGCCTCGTCGAGCGCCCCGAGGGTCGCCGTGCAGAACACCGCGCGATGGTCGGTGAGGTCGTAGTCGTCATTCGCCGTTGCAAAGTCCGCAAGCGTCATTCCCTTGGCAACGATGTTGTCGTAGATCCGATGGGCCCCCTCGAGATACATGGTTCCCCTGTAGGGGGCGGCATTCGCAAGCGTCCAACCCGCCTCCGTAAACGGCGCCCACTCGCCTACGCCCTGCGAATTGTTGAAATCGCAGCCGATGATCACATAGGCCGTTTCGGCGTAGGCATCGATCAACTCGCGGATCTGCGCCGCGCGAACGGCGTTGAGTTCGTCCGTCGTGCCGGGATCGAGATGCGATTCTACGAAGTGGACCTCCCGGCCCGCGATGCGGTACACGCAGTCCAGCCAATAGCGCGAAGCCGAGCAGGTGGTGTAGTCGTGCTGGGTCGCACGCAGGAACGTGCCGAGCCCCGGTTTCGTCCAGAGGGCATTGAAGTTCGTATCCGGATGCGTGCCCATGTCGAAACGCACATAGCCCATGCCAAACGCCTCCGCCGGCGTTGCGCCGTTCAGGAGCTTTTCCGTGTACTCGCAGAAGCCGAAGGCATCGGCGTTCACCTGGCGCATGAACGGGCGCCACGCTTCCGACCGCACAAAATACGGCGTGGGCGACTGGTTGCCGTGCGCAAGATGGCCGATGTTGCAGTGGGCCATGCGGAAGGTCCGCTCGCCGGCGCTCTTCGGCGCGACGCATGTGGCCGTGCTGCCGAGAAGAACGCCCGCATCGCGCACTTCGGCGCCCGCCGCGAACGCCCCCGGGCCGATGTTCGTAAAGAGCCGATTCGAAATGCGGTCGTACATGCCGAGCGTTCCGTTCGCCGCCTTGGCCGGCACGAGATCGAGCTTCGTCACGCCGTTCGTCGCAACCGTCATCCAGTTCAGGCGCATCTTCGCCTGATTGTCAACCGCGTTCGCCTTGTCCGGCGCATGGCGCGCGAAGAGATACAGCGAGGTATCCTGATTGTTGACGGGCGTCGCTTTCGCCTGCACGGCGCGAATGCCGTTGATGCGGATTTCCTGCCACCCGCGCGCGAGCAGCGAACAGAACGCGTAGTCGACGCCCGTGGCAAACGGCACCGAAATCTGGGCGACGTCGGATCCGAAAGCGTTGTAGGTAATTGCCGCCGCCGTCGCCGAATTGATCTGCAGGGCCGAATAGCGCGTCGCCCCCGAGGAGGCATCCATGCCCGCGCGGCCATAACTGCCCACGAGGAAGCAGGCCTTCACCTGCGTGAAGGAAAAGACGCCGTCGTAGCGGTCGCCGCTTGCGCCGACATGTTCAAGATCGATCCAGCTGTTGCCGTCCGATTCGAGATAGGCAAGTTCACGCGCCACGGGACAATTCGTGCGGTCGAGGAGGAAGAAGCGGAAGGCCCGCCCCGTCGACTTGAAGTCCGCCGGAATCGTGAATACATAGAAGGAATCATTCGCGGTGATCGTCGCAAGGCGGGTGAACGCCGTCCAATTCCGGCGCTCGTCGCCCGCATCGAATGGACCCGACGCCACATAGAGTTCTCCTGTCGCGCCGGGGGCAAAGGCGAGCCTCACCGTTTCCGCCGTCTGATCTGCCACGTCCACGGGCGGCGCCGCACGTCTCGTTTCCGTGGAACCGCACACGATGCCTGCATCGACCGTGCGCGTACCCGCCGTAAAAGGCGCCGTTCCGATGTTTTTGAGAAGCCGGTTCTCTACGCAATCGTAAAGGCACACTTCGCCGGCGCGGGAAACTGCCGGACGCAAATCCAGGAACGGCACGCCCTTCTTCGACACGCGAAACCAGTCGAGTTCCATTTTCATCTGGTTATCGACCTCGTTCGCCTTGTCGGGCGCATGGCGCGCAAAGAGATAGAGCGTCGTATCCTTGTTGTTGACCGCTGTCGACTTCGTTCCGCTCGCCGTTCGGTTGTTCACCGTGAGATACTGCGTGCCCGCATTCATGTAGGCCGAGAACGTGTAGTCTACGCCAGGTTGCACGCCCGACGTCGACATTGAAAGGGTCGCGGCGGACGTGAGCGTGTTGTAGCTCAACAAAAACGACTTGCTGGAATATTGCATCACCGTATAGCGCGTCGAGCCGGACGAAGCATCCATGCCCGCCGCCCCGTAGGAACCGCACACGAATCCATCATAGGTCGTGGTGGTGTAGCGGAAGCGCCCTTCGTAACGCTCGTCTATCCCGCCGATGAAGCCCAGATCCACCCACGAGGCACCGTCGCTCCGCAGGAAGGAGAGTTCATGATCGGCCGGGCAGTTTTCGCGGTCGAGAAAGAAGAAGCGGTAGAAACGCCGCTCGGCGAGGAAATTCGCCGAAATCTCAAAGGCGTAGGAGGTCGTCCCCGCCGGCAAGGTCGCCACCGCCTCGCAATACGCCCACGCGCGCCGGTCGTCTCCGCCGTCAACAGGACCCGATGCGACATAGAGTTCACGCGCCCCATCGGCCGGCAGCACGCCGAGCGTCACGACCGTTGCCGTTGCCGCAGTCACCGCAATGCCAGGCAGCTCGGCCGTGGGCGTTTCGGCCACCACGTACCCGGCCGGCACCTGAACGGGACCAGCCGTGAAGGTACCCGTGCCGATGTTGGTGAAGAGCTTGTTCGAAACGCGATCCCACAGGCAGGCCTCGCCGTTCTTTGCGATCACGGGGATGAGATCAAGCGCAAACCCGCTCGCCGTCGACAATTTGAAATAGTCGAGTTCGATCTTCACCTGATTGTCGACCTTGTTCACCTTATCCGGCGCGTGGCGCGCGAACAGATAGAGCGTTGAATCGGCATTGTTCACATCCGTCGACTTCGTAGCCGTCGCGCTAATACCATTCAATTCAATGGATTGCGCGCCCTTGGCCATGGCGATGCGGAAAGCGTAGTCGGTATTCGCCGTCGGTTTGATCGAGAGTTTCGCCTGAGCGGTAAAGGCGTTATAGGTCGTATTGATCGCCGAACCGTAATATTGGAACACGGTGTAGCGCGTCCCCACCCCGTCGACATCCATTCCACGCGCGCTGTAGGAACCGCAAACGAAACCATCGGCCACCGTGTTGTATCGGATACGCCCTTCATAGACTTCCGAATCCAAACGCCCGATGTAGCCGAGATCGATCCAGGAGTTGCCGTCCGACTTCAAATACTTCACCACGTTCCGCGCAGGGCAATTCACATTGTCGACGAGGAAGAGGCGGTAACGCATGCCGGGTGCCTTCATCTCCGCCGGAAATGAATAGGAAAATGAATTCGTCCCCGCCGCAATGGTACCGAGCCCCATCTGTTTCGTCCACGCGCGCGGATCATTGCCGCCGTCCTCCAGCCCGTAGGCGAGAACAAGTTCGTAGGCCTGGCCGTCGGCATCGCCGAAGGCCAACTCCACCCCCGTTTGGGAAGCCGACACCACGGAAACCGTGCGCGCCGTACCTGACAAGGCGCACCCCAGAACCATCGCGCCCAACACCCCACGAATCAACATTCTTTTCATGATTAAACTCCTAACGGGTATCGCTCCACTTGGCAAACCCTTCCTGTCCCGAAATCCACATCCCGAGACAGCGACATTCTATCATACCGCAGGGAACCAGGTCAAGCGAAGACGGAAAACCAAAGACGGATAATTGCGTTTTTCTCAGCCTTACATTGTATCCATACGGTTACAGGAACACAATAAAGCATGGACCGATGGCAGGATCGAACGTAACGAAAACCTTCAACGTCTCAAAATAATTCGCCCACCGCATTTTTTCCTAAACTCAACCCAACCCCGCTGAAGATTTCGACGTGAAATGACTTCCCGCCGAAATCTTCAGCGGGCAGGCGGTCAACCAGCCGTGCGGCTCGATGCCGCCCGGAAGCGGCGGATCCAGTCCAGGACGCGCCGCCCGACCCGTAGCCTGCGTCCGCCGGACGGGAACACGCGCACCGTCGCGCCGTCCGGCAGGGTCTCGGGCACGCAGCCGGGGTCGAGCCGCAGCGCGATCGCCGCGTCGAGCGCGAGGAGCGTGCCGTCGCCGAAGGCGAGGATCTCGGCGGCGGCGGCGCGGTGTTCCTCCTGCGGGAGATCCGCCGCCGTGTAGGCCCGCTCCTTCCGTACGAGCCACGTCTGGGAACGGAGGAAGGCGGTGTTGCCGTGCGCGTCCATCCACCGCACGAGCGCCTCGGCGGAGGCGAACGCGGGATGGGACGGGAAGCGGGGCGTGTCCGAAGCCGAGGCGCCGACGGGGAGGAGGGCGTCAACGGGCACGGGGTCGGCCGCGCCGCACGCCTGGCGGTAGCGCTTTGCGCGGGCCTTGTAGGACATCACGTGCGTGTAGTGGCGGAAGAGGTCCGGCGCCTCGCGCTCGAGGAGGCGCTTGATGCCGCCCGCGCGGCCACGCACCCGCCCGGAGTCGTCCCGGCGGGCGTGGTTGTCGACATAGCACTCGAGGTCTTCGAGGAGCGCGCCGAGCCGCAGCCCCGCGAGGGGCGACTCGCGGGCGCGGGCATAGGCCGCGCGGATTTCCGCGAGCGTCGGCTTCGCGTTCACGGTGCGGCGCACCTGGATCGCCCGGCGTTCGGCGGCGGGCGCCCGGCGCCGGGCGCGCTCCCGCCCGTAGGCGGCGCGGCGCTTCGCACGGGCGAGGCCGATGCTGGCGAGCCTGCCTACGATCCAGAAGCCGTAGGTGGCGCACGCGAGGAGCCCCACGAGGAGGATGAGGCCCGGCACCTCGCGGGGGGCGGCGCCGTGAGCCCGCGCGAAGTCCGCCCACGTGGTGCGCGGCAGACGTCCGATCGTGTGCCCCGTCTGGAAGGCCTCGCGCCAGAACGCATGCCGGTACTCCTCCGAG
Source organism: Kiritimatiellia bacterium (assembly GCA_045617985.1). GTDB lineage: Bacteria > Verrucomicrobiota > Kiritimatiellia > RFP12 > UBA1067 > RUG572. The sequence continues at coordinate 10,044 of JAZLJP010000164.1, read as the reverse complement.
TCGAGTCCGAGGACCTTCCGGTCGAACCATGCGAGAAAGGTCCGCTCCGTCTCCGACAAGTCATCGAAGACGTGCAGCTCAACGCCGTTCTCGGCAAGAACCTGTTCTATTTTCCTCTCCATTTCGCTCCTCCTTGCATTCCGCGTCCGGGAATGGACCGCAGCCGGGGAGTAGGCGAAAACGGGGTGCGAAATCTCAAAACATTGTCAGGGGAAATGTCAAGACATTGTCGAGCGAACCGTCACGATATCACCGGTCCGCGCCGAAATCCCGAACGGACGGCAACGGCGACACGCCGCCCGCGAGGATTTCGACCGGGAAAGCCACCAACCGAAATCTTAGGCGGGTGGCTCAACCGACACGTAACCCACAAGGATTTCGGCAGGGAGATCTTACAGCCGAAATCTTGGGTAGGCGGTACGGCCAACCGTAAAGATTTCGGCAGAGTAGGCCGCCGACCAAAATCCTGGACGGGCAATACTGATAACCATAAAGATTTCGGCAGGACATGCTACACGCCGAAATCTTTGACCGGCGGCAGAGGGGGATCGCCTTGTGAAGATTTCGGTTGGAACAGGGGAAAAAAGGGAAAAGGGGATTGACAAGCGTCGTGGATTCGTGTATACTTGTATACAATCAAACCACGTGAAAGGTCATTCAAAGATGCTCGAGGTATCCAGCAAGACAAATCTTCTTGAACAGAAATCCTATAAGTATTCTCTTCAAGACGTATCCTCGCCGAATCTTCAGCGCGATATCTATTCCTACGGTACCGTGCCGAAGGTAGCGTTCAACCATCGGCGCGTGCCGATGAACATGCCGCCCGAAATCTGGATTACGGATACCTCCCTTCGCGACGGGCAGCAGTCGGTCGAGCCCTATACCGTGGATCAGATCGTCAATATCTACAAGCTCCTCTCCAAACTTGGCGGCCCCTACGGCATCGTTCGCCAGACGGAGTTCTTCATCTATAGCAAGAAAGATCGCCTCGCCCTCGAAAAATGCCGCGAGCTCGGCCTCAAGTTCCCTGAAATCACAACCTGGATCCGCGCGAGCAAGGAAGACTTCCGCCTCGTGCGCGACCTCGGTATCGCCGAGACCGGCATCCTCGTGAGCTGCTCGGACTACCATATCTTCAACAAACTGAAAATGACCCGCCGCCAGGCGCTCGACCACTACCTCGGTACCGTCAAGGATGCCTTTGCCGCCGGCGTCATCCCCCGTTGCCACCTCGAGGACATCACGCGCGCCGACTTCTACGGCTTCGTCGTCCCCTTCGTGAACGAACTCCAGGCCCTTTCGCGCGAGGTGGGCATCCCCGTGAAAATCCGCGCCTGCGATACGATGGGCTATGGCGTGCCCTACACCGAGGCCGCCCTTCCCCGTAGCGTCGCCGGCATCGTCTACGGTTTGCAGCACTACTCGGACGTTCCCAGCGAATGCCTTGAATGGCACGGCCACAACGACTTCTACAAGGCCGTCACGAACGCCTCCACCGCCTGGCTCTACGGCGCCTGCGCCGTGAACTGCAGCCTCCTGGGCATCGGCGAGCGTACAGGCAACATCCCGCTAGAGGCGATGGTGTTTGAATACGCCTCCCTCCGCGGCAGCTTCGACGGCATGGCCCCTACCGTGATCACCGAAATCGCCGAGTTCTTCACGCGCGACATCGGCGCGAAGATCCCGCCAATGACGCCTTTCGTGGGCTCCGCCTTCAACTCGACGCGCGCCGGCATCCACGCCGACGGGCTCATGAAGGACGAGGAAATCTACACGATCTTCGATACGACGAAACTCCTCAACCGCCCGCCGAACGTGGTGGTGGGCAAAACCTCCGGCGCAGCCGGCCTCGCCTACTGGATCAACGGCCACTTCCGCCTCGCCGGCACGGCGAAGATCGCCAAGGACGACCCCCTCATCGTCAATCTCCGCGCCTGGGTGGATGCGGAATACGAAACCGGCCGCATGGGCATGATCAGCGATGCCGAACTCGAAGCGAAAATCGAAGCTTTCGCCCCCGGCCGCTTTACCGTAAACAAAGGAGAATGAGAATGGAACTCTTCAAAGCCGTCTCGCTGGCCGACCAGGTGTTTGAAAAACTGGAGGACGACATCGTCTCCGGCGTCTACGCGCAAGGCGAGATTCTCACCGAACTGAAACTCGCCGATCGAATGAACGTAAGCCGCACGCCCATCCGCGAGGCTCTCCGCCGCCTCGAACAGGAACGCCTGATCGCAGACTCCGGAAAGGGATCAGTCGTGCTCGGCATCACGCTCGCCGACCTTGAGGACATCATGGATATCCGCCTGCGCATCGAGTGCCTCGCCGCCCGCCATGCCGCCCTCAACCTCTCCGACGACGGCGCGGCCCGCCTCCGCGAGATCATCGACCTTCTCGACCTCTACTGCATGCGCGAGGATGTGGACAACCTCCGCCGCATCGACGACCAGCTCCACGAAACGATCTACGCCCTGAGCGGACGCACCGTCCTGCAGGACGTCCTTCGCCCCCTTCATCGTAAAACGCAACGCTACCGCCGCAAGTCCCTCTCCTCCCGTCGTGCCAAATCCACAGACGAACACAAGGCCATTTGCGCCGCCATCCTCGCACGCGACGCCCCAAAGGCAGAAGAACTCATGCGCCTGCATATCGAGAACGCGCGTCAATCCATTATCGAAAGGTTCAAAAGCAATGGCTAAGACCCTCGCTCAGAAAATCCTCGCCGCCCATCTCGTATCCGGCGAACTCGTTACCGGCACGGAAATCGCCCTCCACATCGACCAGACCCTCACACAGGACGCCACCGGCACGATGGCCTATCTCGCCTTCGAAGCGATGGGCGTTGAACGCGTGAAGACGGAACTCAGCGTTTCCTATGTGGACCACAACACGCTCCAGTGCGGTTCGATGAACGCCGACGACCACATCTATCTCCAGACGGTGGCCGCGAAGCACGGCATCTTCTTCTCGCGCCCCGGCAACGGCATCTGCCACCAGGTGCACCTCGAACGTTTCGGGAAACCCGGGAAAACGCTCATCGGCTCCGACAGCCACACCCCCACCGCCGGCGGCCTCGGCATGCTGGCCTTCGGCGCGGGCGGGATGGACGTGGCCGTTGCGATGGGCGGTGGCGCCTACCACATCACGATGCCCCGCCTCATCAAAATCGAAACGACGGGCCGCCTCCGGCCGTACGTCTCCGCGAAAGACGCCGCTCTCAAGGTGCTCCAGCTCCTCTCCGTCAAGGGCGGCGTAGGGGCCATCATCGAATGGGGCGGCGAAGGCGTTGCCACGTTGAGCGTGCCCGAACGCGCCACCATTGCGAACATGGGCGCGGAACTCGGCGCCACCACGACGATCTTCCCCGCCGACGAGGAAACGCGCCGCTTCCTCGCCGCCCAGGGCCGCGAAGGCGACTTCACGCCGCTCGCCGCCGATGCGGACGCCGCCTACGACCGGGTGATCCCGCTCGACCTCTCGGCGCTCGAGCCCCTCGTTGCCTGCCCCCACAGCCCTGACAACGTCGTGGCCGCCTCTTCGCTCAATCATGTGAAGGTCGACCAAGTGTGCATCGGCTCCTGCACGAATTCCTCGCTCCGCGACCTCCTGCGCGTGGCGGCGATTCTCAAGGGCCATACCGTTGCCCCGCATGTGGATCTCTCCCTCTCCCCCGGCTCGCGCCAGACCCTTTCGATGCTCGCCGCCTCAGGCGCGCTCACGGATATCCTCGCAAGCGGCGCACGCCTTCTCGAGTGCGCATGCGGCCCCTGCATCGGCATGGGCTTCTCGCCCAATTCGGGCGGCGTGAGCCTACGCACCTTCAACCGCAATTTCTGCGGGCGAAGCGGCACGCGCGATGCCTCGGTCTATCTCGTTTCCCCCGAAACCGCCGCCGCATCGGCCCTCGCCGGATACATCACCTCCCCCACCGCGCTCCCGCCGCAGGATACCATTCCGCTTCCCGCGCATTTCGCGGTGGACGACCGCTGCGTACTCGCGCCGCTCGCCCCCGATGCGGCCCGCACGGCCGAAGTCGTACGCGGCCCGAACATCAAGCCCTTCCCTGTGGGGCGCCCCGTTGCGGATGCGATGACCGGCCGCCTCACGCTCAAGGTTGGCGACAACATCACGACCGACCACATCATGCCCGCCGGCGCGAAGGTGCTTCCCTACCGTTCGAACGTGCCCGCGCTCGCCGAATTCTGCTTTGAAGTGTGCGACCCCACCTTCCCGGCCCGTGCCCGCGCCGCCGAGACAAGTTTCATCGTGGGCGGTGAAAATTACGGTCAGGGGTCCTCGCGCGAACACGCGGCCCTCGTTCCGATGTACCTCGGCGTACGTGCCGTCATCGCCAAGAGCTTCGCGCGCATCCACGTGGCGAACCTCGTCAATGCCGGCATCCTGCCGCTCACCTTCGAGGATCCGCAACAATACGACGCCCTCTCGCAGAACGACAGCCTTGAACTGAGCCACGTTCTGGAAGGCCTCTCTTCCGGCACGGTGCTTCTCACGGAGCACACGCATCATCGCACGTTCACCCTGCGCTGCCAGCTCTCCGCACGGCAACAGGCCCTTCTGAGGGCCGGTGGCCTGATGCCCTATACGGCGAAAGGAGGCGAAGCATGAACCTCGATATCGACCAGGCAACGGCGGCTTTTCGGAAACTGCTCGAAGAACAGGCCGCCCGCATCGCCGCGCAGGAGCGCGCACTTGACGATCTGCCGAAAAGGGACAAGACCGTCATCGGCCTCGTCGACGGCGACGGCATCGGCCCGCTCATCATGGCCCAGGCCAGACGCGTTCTTGAAACGCTCCTTTCCCGCGAGCTTGCCGCAGGGCGCATCGAGCTGAAAACGATCGAGGGGCTCACGATCGAGAACCGTCTGCGCCTGAACGAAAGCGTGCCCGCCGCCGTGCTCGCGGAAATCCGCACGTGCGACGTGCTCCTCAAAGGCCCCACCACCACGCCGATGGGCGGCACGATGGAAAGCGCAAACGTCACCTTGCGCCGCGCGCTCGACCTCTACGCGAACGTGCGCCCTGTCGCGATTCCGAAAAAAGGCATCGATTGGACCTTCTTCCGCGAAAATACCGAAGGCGAATACGCGCTCGGCAGCCGCGGCGTAGAACTTCCCGGGATGGCCGTTGACTTCAAAGTGACGAGCGACGTGGGCACGCGCCGTATCGCGCGCGCCGCCTTCGAATTCGCCCGCCGCAACGGCAAGCGCCGCCTCTCCATCGTCACAAAGGCGAACATCCTCAAGAAGACCGACGGGCGCTTCACCGCCATCGCCCACGAAGTGGCCGCCGACTATCCCGAGATTACGGTGGACGACTGGTATGTGGACATCATGGCGGCCAATCTCGTGAACCCCGCCCTGCAATCGAAATTCGAAGTCTTCCTTCTCCCGAACCTCTACGGCGACATCCTCACGGACGAAGCCGCCCAGATCCAAGGCGGCGTGGGAACGGCCGGCAGCGCCAACATCGGCACGCGCCACGCCCTCTTCGAAGCCATCCACGGTTCGGCCCCGCGCCTCATCGAAGAAGGCCTCGGCGCCTACGCGAATCCCCAAAGCATCCTCGAGGCCGCCGCCCTCCTCCTGCGCCACATCGGCGCCGTGCCACAGGCGAATCGTCTCGAAAAAGCCCTCCAGACAACGCCCGACGCTCCAACAGGAACCACCAGCGGCCCCACGGCCGAAGCCTACACAACCGCCCTCTGCCAACGTCTCTGAGAGGCTGGCTCATTTGTCTTTCAGGCGGAATTCGATGGGGAGGCGAACAGAACCTTCCACGGGCCTCTGGCCCCTTTGGGCGGGCGTGAAGCTCGCCTTCAAAACAGCCGTCCTTGCGGCCTTGTCGAGGGCTTGAACGCCGCTTGACGTCACGATTTCGGCGGTGCGAACGGTTCCGTTTGTTGCCACAACGACCTCCAGAACAACCGTCCCTTCCTGATTCAGGCGCCGCGCAATTTCGGGATAGACGGGTTTGATTTTTCGTACGAGCGCAGGCGGGGCCGTCACTTGCGCCGTGTGCGGGGCAGGCTCGGCCGCGGCGGACGGGAGCGGCACCTTTTCATCGGCCGGCACTTCGGCGACCGGATCGGGAGCTGACGGCGGGGGAACATCGAGCGGCGGCGGGATCTCCTGGGCCATGGGCGGCTTGAGCGCCTCTTCGATCGAGGCGACGGAGACGAGCCCCTCGGGCTCGACGAGTTTCGTTTGCAGCGGCGGCAGGGATTGGGGCTGCGGAGCGGGGCGCGGCGGCGGGGCGGCCGCAGGCTCGACCGTTGCCGGAGCCGCCATGGCATCCTCCTCCTTGGCGAAGGAAAGATCCACGTGGGCGAGGTCGAGGCGCGCCTGTTCGGTTTCGTTCTGATCCGAAGGCGACGCCCCAAGCCCCGTTGCAAGAAGAAGCGCAAGCCCCCCGTGGAACGCGAGGGAAATCGCGAACGCTATCACGTAGCGGCTCATGTCTGCGCGCGCGGCGCCTCCGCCTCCTCCAGCCGCGCGGCCGCCTGGGCGAGGCGGGCGAGCAGATAGTTGTAGGGAAAGATCAGAATCAACGTCGCAACGAGCCCCGCAGCCGTCGTGATAAGCGCTTCGCCGATACCGGCCGTCGCCACAAGGGGCGAGGCCGTTTCACTCAATTTGAAGGATCCGAACGTTTGGATGATACCCGTCACCGTGCCGAGAATGCCGAGCATCGGTTCGGCGGTGATGATCGTGGAGATGAGGCCGAAGCCGCGCTGCAGGCGATTGAACTCGGCCTGCGGCGAGGCCGCCGTCGTCACCGGCGCACGGAAAAACGCCGAGAATGTGAAGATCCGTTCCACGATCAGCGCAAGGCCGATGAGCGAAAGAACGAGGATCGGCCACATCACCGGCCCGCCGTCGAGGAACAGTTTCACAAGTCGCTGGATCATGCCGTTCAACCCTTCCCGACCTTCACTTCACCGCCTGCACCACACGTTCGTGGGCGGCCTTTACCGTGGGCGTATCGAGTTTCAACACGCGGCGATCGTAGGTGATGAGGCCGTTCACCTCCACTTCCACGTCGGTCGTCTGCGTATAGACGCTGCCGCTGAGCCCCTGGCGCGCCAGCGCCTCAAGATGCGTGATGAGCCCGAGGTAGACTTTTGTCAATCCATCGCGCGTGGCCGTATCGCGCGTACCGCCGTAGCCCCAGTTGCCGGCGATGGCGCGCCACGTGTGGCCCGGCACCACGTGCCCGAGGCCGCCGAACTCGCCAAGGAAGCAGATCCGGCGCGCATTCACGGCCGGCATGCCCGGGCCGCGATAGAGGTGCATATCGATCGTATCGGCCGCCTCGCACACGCCTTCGGGCTTGTGCTTCGTGCGTGCCGGCTGCTGGTGCGCGAAAGCGCCGCCCTCGTAGTCGAACCAGCCCGAGGGACCGTTCACGAGGCGCGTGGGGTCGTAACGCCGCGTGAAATCGAGCATCGAATGGGTGAGGAATTCGTTCGCCTGGTCGCCGCCTTCGTTGTAGGGGCACCACATCACGATGCTCGGCACCTTCTGGAGCTTGTCCATCATCTCCTTCATGTCGCTCCGCGACAGGCCATAGCGCTTCGTCGCCTGCAGAACGCCCGCCGCACTCCGCGGATTTCCGCCCCCGGGCGGAAGGTCCTGCACCACGAGGATGCCAAGCTTGTCGCAGAGAGAGTAGTAGCGCATCGGCTCGATCTTCATGTGCTTGCGCATCATATTGAAACCGTAGTTCTTAAGCGCCGTGATATCGAACGCCATCGCGTCGTCGGAGGGCGGCGTGAGAAGGCCGTCCGGCCACCAGCCCTGGTCGAGCGTGCCGATGATGAACGTGGGCTTGTTGTTGAGGAAGAAGCGCCACACGCCGTTCTTGTCGCGCGCCTTCGCGAACTTGCGCATGCCGAAATAGCCCTTCATCGTATCCGCACCGCAGCGCGCCGTGAAGGTGTAGAGGTGCGGGTGTTCAGGGCTCCACAACTGCGCGTTCGGGATCGAGGCCTTGATCGCGTTCGCCGGGCCCGTGAGCTTCCCCACGCCGTCGATTTCCACTTCAACGGGCGTATCGCACGCCGCCTCTGCGACGTCGAACGCGAAGGTCACGGTGGAAGCGTCGATATCCGTCACCACCTTGTAGTCGCGGATGTGCCGCGTGGGCACGCTTTCCATCCACACGGTCTGCCAAATGCCCGAGACGCGTGTATAGACGCAGCCGCCCGTTTTGAAACGCTGCTTGCCATTCGCATTCACGAAGTCTTCCGTAGGATCCCACAGGCAGAGCGTCAGCTCGTTCTCGCCGTCCGTCACGTAGTCGGTGATATCCACGCTCCACGGCAGGATGCCGCCCTCATGCGGCACGTCGGTCACTTCCGTGTGGCCGATGAACACCATCGTGCGGAAATCGGCGCCGCCGAAATGGAGGAGAAGGCGCTCGCCCGGCTTTTTCGTACAGACGATCTTGCGCGTGTACCAGAGAAGTTCGCTCGGCGTGACGATCCGCCCCACGCCCGAGAGCGCGCTTTCAAACGCAAACGGCACGAGGATCTTCCCCGTCCAGGCCGTCGGGCGCCCCGCCGTGGAGGCAAGCGAAGTAATCGCCCAATCCCATTCGCCGTTGAGATTCGTCCAACCGTCGCGCACGAGCTGCGGCCGCGGATACTCCCGCCACGCATTCGCGGGCGTGATCTTTTCGCCCCACGGCGTCATCAACGTTGACGGCGCAGGGGAATAGACGCCATCCGAACCCGTGAAACGCCCCGTGCCCGCGTTGCCGTAGAAGCGCCCTTCCACGCGGTCCCAAAGCCCCGCCTCGCCCTTCGGCGAGCGGCACGGCTGGAAGTCGCGCTTGAGCGTCTCGCCCTCGGAAAGACTGAAACCGTAGAGCGTCATCACGGCGGGGGACTTATCCGGAAGCTTTCCCCCCGCGAGTGCCGTATTCAAGTTGAAAATGAAAAACGAGGTGGTGCCGCCGTCAATCGTTCCCGTTGTTCTGATCTGCCCGCGGCGGGAGGGATCTCCCACCACATGCCACGTCGCGAGGTCGCGCTCGCACGTGAGCGCCACGCGCGCGCCATAGATGAACTTGTCGCCCACCGATTCGCGCCCCGTGCGCGCATACGCCGCGCCCGGCAATTCCGAGTGGGTGAAGAAGCAGTAGCAATGATGGTGAAAATTCGTTTCACGCGCCCCGAAAGCCGCCACCCATTCGCGGAACTGGCCGCCCTCGGCGATTTCCATGTCGGCCTCGACCTTCGTGTTCGGCTGATGCACATAGCCCGTATCGATATACCCGCCGCCATTCGAGCGAATGTAATCGAGCTTTACATAGTCCTTCGGCAACTCGACGGCAAACACGCCGCCGAACGCCGCCACACCGGCAAGCACCATGAACCGCATCTGTTTTTTCATTTCGTTCCTCTCGTCAATCCACCGCACGATACATTTCGTGCGCGCCCCGTATTATACCAAAAATTCGCGTACAAAACAAAATCCCCGCCGAAATCTCGGCGGGGATTCTGGTGGGCTCTTCGAGCCGGATCACCGGATGGTGATGATCATGCCGCTCATCACGTAGATGCCATCGTCCTTCGTGTAGACGCGGTAGCGGGCACCGGGCGGCGCAACGAACTTGACGTTGTTCGTGGGCTTGTCAACCTCGTCCTCCCACGCCACCACACGCCCCTCCGCCGGAATGCGACGTGTAAGGTCTTTCCGTCAGCGATGTCGATCGTGAGCCGCTTATCGTAGAGATCGATGAACGTCATCATATACGAGCCATTGATGAAACCGTAGTCGTGCGACACTTTGATCGTGGAATTCTCCGTGAGGCGCATGTTCACCATCGAGCCCCATCCCGACGAACAATCAACGCCAAGGTTGTCGACCGTGCCGCCGTTCATCTCGAACATCGCTTCCGATGCACAGCCGCGCGAATCCTGCCAGAGGCCGCTGATGTCGAACACCGCATTGGAGGAGATCGTCACCGTCTTGTCGGAACTCGCCGGATAGGCATCCTGCCAAGCCGTCATCTGGCCGC
>JAZLJP010000163.1:0-3695 GCA_045617985.1 Kiritimatiellia bacterium | reverse complement strand
GAAGTACTGGGCGAACGCCGGGCGAATCAACTCGCGCAGAATCGCGGTCTTGTCGACATAGACAAAGCCGCCTCCGACGAGGTTCGAAAAGGTATAGACACTGGTGGTGATCGGTTTCATGCCAATTATTATACCATATTTTGGCATCCCAGTAGCTCGCGAACCTGGCAAATACTTCAAAACCATTAATCTATCTATTGCCTTCCGTCCGCTTGGAAGTTTTGCGGCGGAACGTCGGGCGATATTTCGCCGGCGGACGGTTCCTTTTCGTCGGGTCGAGAAGCTGGACGAAGCGGTAATTGCGGTTCTTCCACATCGGATAGCCATCCTCGGTGAAATCGACCCTGCCGTTAAACGTGCCGTCAGGTCCCGGCGTCCAGCAATAGCGGCGCTCGGCGTTGTAGCGGATCGGCTCGCCGTCATACGGATCGCACGGAACGGCGTCGATGAAGTCGGGGACAAGCTCGGCCAGTTTCGCAGGATAACGCCCCTTCGCCGCATGAAAATCCTCGAAAGCCAATCGCAGCCGACAGGCGCGCCAACCGAACAAACTCTTATAATGATTCCGATAGACTGAATTCACACTCCACATCAGACTGTCCGCCAACCAGTTTTCATGGAACGGCCGCATCTGCTTTCGGTCAGGATCCTTCTCATTCGCATACGCGCGATCAAAGGCCGTCCCCTTGATCTTCTCGGCAAACCGCCGGCAGCGCCGGCCCATCTCATTGAGCATCGCATTCGGCTTCAAGGAATAACGCGAATAGCCAGGGCAACAGGCCAGCACCGCCGCAACGCACGAACGGTCGACGCGTCCCCAATTGATGCGGGCCCGTTCATCAACGCGCAATGACAGTACGCCGTCTCGATAGGAGTTCCTCGTGAGCCAACCCAACCCCTCCAGCCCGTCCCTCAGCAGGAAGTCGGTCATCTTCACGGTGTTGGTGCAAATGTCTTCGGCATGCTGACGAATATAGGCCTGCTCCCGGAGCGGCAAATCACTTAATTCGGCAGAAGAGGCTTCCTGTTCACACACCACATCCACCAGGTGTTTTCGCCAGGCGGCATCCTCGGGCGTGGCGATCGGGCCGTGTCCGCCCAGTCCAACCGCCATTCCAATATAGCTCTCGCCGACAAGATAGCCGACAACCATCCCCGTTCGACGGACGAACCGCCCGAAGGCAATCAACTCGTCAAGCGTCGCCTGGGCCGCCTTTCGGTCGCCGCGCACCGCCTCGCAACTCGCCTTCATCAGATAGAGCCGCGCCGTCGGATGATTGAACAGGGGGCCTACTGCCGCCATCTTGTCCTCCCCTTCGGGCACCTGATAGCCCCGGCAGGCGATAATCCGCCGCGCACAGGCGAAGAGATTCGAATGGGCGGCCACGAGTTCCTCCACCTCGGCCCGAACCGCCGGGCTGTTCGTCCAGCCGTTCACAAAATCATTTGCCACGGCGAAGTTGAAGTTCGTCTGATGCTGCTCGTGCAGTTTCGGGAAGAGGCAATAGGCGTTCTCTTCGCGCGGCAACGGCTCCTCAACCGGGATCAGCCCTTTTCCCAGTTCCTCATCCCGTCCGTTTGCGAGAAAGTATGCCGACCCCGCCAGCCACACGCCCACGAACGCGCCGTAAACGCCGAGAATCGCTTTCGTCGATGTCTTCATACGAACCCCCTCAACAACACGATGGCAATGAAAACGTCGATCACGAGCAGCAGAAGATACCCGGCCCAGACAAGCCAGAACCGCCGCCGCGACCAGAACCGCGCCAGCAGCAAGGCAATGACAAGCGGGCAAACCGCCCCCACGGCAAACGCGAGCAGCTTCAGCGCGAACGAACACGCGGGATCCGCCCACAGACACCGCAACAGCATCAGCGGCGCAAGCGGAATCATCACGAATTCAAAACCCAACAAGTGGATAGGATCAACGATCCCCGTATTCGAATCGGCAAAGCCGGGAAACAGCCAGATCGGCAACGCCACGGCCATCAACCACGGCACCACAAGTGCGCCAATCCTTACGATCCTCTTCATTCTTTACATCTCCTCACTTTCCTTTGGGCGCGATCTGAAGATCCAGAAACGGGAAACCTCCGCAATGCTCTCGTTCTCGCGAAAGAACGCTTGTTCATCCAACGAGCCAGGAACCGAGGTTACGTGTGTTCCAGTCGAAGGCACAACCGACTTTGAAGAGCTTGCGCGGGTCGGCGGCGAAGCGCGCGGCGTAGCCCTTTTCGTCGATCTGCGCGAGCGCCTCCTCGCTCGTGCCGCGGATCTTGAACTCGAAGACGTAGACGAACTTCGGCGTCTCGATCACGGCGTCGATCCGGCCCCGCGCCGTCGTCACCTCCGTCTTGATCTGGGCCTTCAGCATCAGGAACACGGAAAGGAAAAGAGATTGATAATACTTTTCGTACTTTACGTGGAGATCGTAGGGGATGTTCTCGAAGAAGCACTTGAGTCCCTCCAGCATTTCGTCAGGTTCGCCGTCGACGAGCCCTCGGTACATCTGGTTGCAAATCGAACTGTAGTGGTCCGGATCCACATACGAAAAGCCCAGTGCCAGATGGTAGCTCATCGCGTCCTCGACCTCGCGATTCGGATAGCCAAGCATGTAGAGCGTCGCCTCGCCGCGCTGCTCGACGGACTTGATCGTGAGATAGCCGGTCTGGAACATCAGCGGCAACAACCGGATCTGCTCGGGCTCGTAAGCGGCGAATCCGTTCGCGTTCAGCGTCAAGTCGTCGGCGTCAATGGGATTGCGCTTCAACTGCTCGATGAGAAAACTCGGCGTGCCCGTCTCGAACCAGAAGTTCTTGAATTTCTTCGACACCAGGCACTTGCCGACCGACACCGGGTTGAACACCCGTTCGGCGCCTTCCTCGAACATGAACCCGTCGTACATGTATTCCAGCCTCGCGAACGCCGCGTCGTCCGTCAGACCGTTCGCCTCGGCGAGCGCGGCGAGGTGCTCGGGGAAGTTGGCCCGCACCTCCTCGCGCGTATAGCCGAACAGGGTCGCGTACCGCGCGTCCATCGTGATGTCGGTGAGGTTGTTGAGGTCGGAGAAGATCGACACCTTCGAGAACTTGCTCACGCCCGTCATGAACGCGAAGCGCTGGAAGCTCTCCTGGGTCTTGACGACGGAGTAGAACTCCTTGAGCGCGTTCTTGAACTTCGTCACCTCCGGCGTGCCGAGGTGGCCGAGAAGCGGCTTGTCGTACTCGTCCAGCAGAAGGACCATCTTCTTTGTGGCCGACTTCGCGGCAAAACGTTCGATGAGAATGGAGAATGCATCCGAAACGTTTTTCCCCGCAGGATAGTCCACGCCATTGCGTACCGCTTCTGCTTCCAAACGCGTCTTCAGTTTGTCCCAAAAAAGCTCAACCGTCTCAGCCTGGCACGACCCCATGTCAAGGCGCAGCACGGGATAGGTCGTCCATTCGTAATCGCTCCGATCGATGGCGAGGCCTTCGAAGAGCTCGCGCCGCCCCTCGAAGATGCACTGCAGCGTCGAGATCGCCAGCGACTTTCCGAACCGCCGCGGCCGCGCACAGAAGTACTGGGCGAACGCCGGGCGAATCAACTCGCGCAGAATCGCGGTCTTGTCGACATAGACAAAGCCGCCTCCGACGAGGTTCGAAAAGGTATAGACACTGGTGGTGATCGGTTTCATGCCAATTATTATACCATAT
>JAZLJP010000162.1:0-3304 GCA_045617985.1 Kiritimatiellia bacterium | reverse complement strand
TGTGTGGAAGCGGGCGTGGAGAACCTCGTCTTCCTGCCGAACCAGTGGAATCCGCTGCCGTCCACCATCTGGCCGCGCGACAAGTCGAAGCCGTATCCGTTCCACAACCCCGATGCGGGTGCCGGCGGCAGTCGGGGGGACGTGCGCTGGAACTCGCCGTTGCCGATGGTGTATTGCTGGGAGGCGGCCGATCGTTCGACGAACATGCTCGTGTGGGCGCATAACCACTACTCGATGTCGTCGCATCCGTTTGGCATCAACGGCAAGGGCATCGCCGCGATGGAGCGGATGCTGCCCGAGCAGCTGGCGCTGATGGAAAAGCGCTATCCCTACGACGTCTGGTTTGTCTCGAGATACGCCGATTTCGAAGATCCGAACCCGCGCATCAGCGATTCCTTCAAGGCCTGGAACAAGAAATGGCGTTGGCCCGAAATGCGTACGGTGGCGAATCCCGACGAACCGTTCGATTTGCTGCGGGCGAAGTGGAGCGATCAGATTCCGACCTTGCGCGGCGACATGGCGAGCGGTTGGGTTCAGTTCCTCCATTCGATGCCGGAATGCCTCGCCCGCAAGGTCGTCGTTGATCGGGAACTCGCCGCGACGGAAGCCGAGGCCGCCGTGCGCGCCGCGACGAAGGGCGAACCGTTCCCGCTTGAAGACTTCTCCCGCGCCTGGTGGGGCCTCGTGATGAACGACGAACACAGCTATGCGACTCCGGAAGGGTATCAGGGCCGCCGCATTTTCGAAACCATGATGCAGCATTTCGACTGGGTGGAAAAGGCGGAGCGAGTTGCAAGTGGAAAGTGTAAAATGGATAATGTAAAATGGTTTGAAGAAGCCGATCGGAGTGCCCATTCGCAAGCCCCTGTCCTGTGTTCGGGTAGCAATGCCCGAAATTTGGAGAACCGCTACTACCGCGTGAAAGAGGAAGACGGCCTCATCACTTCGATCTACGATAAGGAACTCGGCCGCGAGCTGCTGAACGGCCCCGCCAACGATTTCCGCTACACGCGCGACAACCACAAGACGTGGGAAAAGGACGCGGCCGCCGCGCTCGGCGCGGACGTGACGCGCCGCGTACGGCTCGATCCCGACGAGAAGCGCATCTGGGTGGAGATTGAAATCCGACACGCGAAGAATCTGCGCTGCCGTAGCCACGAGCGCTATCGCCGCTATGGCTATCTCGCCTTTCCCTTCGACGTGCCAGGCGGCACCTTCTACGCGCAGATCAACGGCCCCGTGATGCGCCCCTATCTCGATCTCACGGGCCACACGAGCGACGCCTACGTGGGCGCGCGCGACTGGATGGGCGTGGAGAACGGCGAATTCGGCGTGGCGCTCATGCAGCATGATACGCTGCTCGTCGAATTCGGCGAAATCCACCCCGATAAGACCTGCTACACGGGGAAGCCCCCCGCCGGCAAGAGCGCGATCTATCCGTGTCTCTTCAACGACTGGCTTGTGGAACATAAGCCGGACGGCGAAAGCTTCAATCTGCGCTACCGCTACGCGATCACGAGCTACAAGGGCACTTGGCAGGCTGCGCACGTGGGCGCCTTCGCCGCGCGCACGCTGAATCCGCGCCTCGCGGCCCTCTCGGCGGCGCACGTGAAGACGGATGTGCCGGGCGTGGTGCTCTGCGGCCTCAAGGTGGCTGAGGACGGCAAGGGACTCATCGCCCGTTTCCGCGAAACGGAAGGGCGCACGCTCACGGCGCGCGTGTGGCAGAACATCCTCCCCGGCGCGAAGGTCGAGCGCAACACGATTCTTGAAAAACCGTGGACGGAAGGTCCGGCGGATGTTCTCGCCCTCAAACCCTACCAGTATGCGACCGTGCGCATCTCAAACGGAAAGAAACTCGCCCTCCGTCCGGCTGACGACAGTGCCTTCAAATACACGGGTCTCATCTCGGAGCCGAAGGCGATCCACGGCGAGCGCCTCGGCGAGATCTATCTCGAATGGGGCCTCGATCCCTCGCCCGCCTTCGACCACTGGGAACTCTACCGTGGCGAGTCGCCGGACTTCCCGCGCGACCAGGCGCACTTCGTTGCGAACGTGAAGCCCGACGTGATCAAAGGCCTCGCCTTCGCGGTGAACCGTTTCGACGACCGCGGCCTCAAAACGCACACGCGCTATCATTACGCGATCCGCACCGTGCGTACCGACGGCACGAAGGGCGCGTTCCACACCTGCAGCGCCCTCACGCGCGACGTGCCGCAGGGCGTGTTGACAAAGCACGGCGAAGCCGACCGTTGACATTCCAATCGATTCGTGGGGAGAGATTTTATGCGCAAGATTTTGACGGAGTCAATCATAGTACTTTCATTTGGAAGCGCATTCGGTGCGCCGATGGCGCGGACCGAATTGCCGTTGTCGCCGTTCCCCGACACCGAGGTGACGACGAATTTCGCCTTTTCGGCCTGGGAACCGCGCCAGCGGCAGTTCGCGTATGAACTCGCGTTCGAGGCGACGCCGAGCAACAACTTCGAGGTTGCGTTCGGGCGCGACGACAATGGCGTATTTTCACGCGAGGAAACCGATTTCACTGTGGGCTGGGACTGCGGCGAATGGTTCGCCTCTGTCGCTTCGCATACAAATGAAGAAGGGACGGTCGCATCGACGAATCTCATCGCGCGCGACGTTCAGCCGATGGGAACTCGCCGACTGCGCGTCGTCTTCACGATGGGGCGCGCGGGCGCCGTTCGTGCCGCTTCGGCGCAACTCTGCGTACCGGGTGCGACGAACGAACTGTTTGCCGCGCCGTTCGCGTGGCCCTACGATCCGCACTGGAATCGCGTTCGCCTCACGGCGCGAGGATTCGATACGCCGACAGCTTGTTTCTCGTTCCAAACGACGCCCGACGGTAGCACGATCACGTTGAGGTGAAGCCATGATTGCGAATTGGTGTCATCTGGTTGTGATTTTGGTCGGCATCCTGATTGGGTCGCTGGTCGGGCTGGTTCTCGCGCTTATGGGCTGCCTATGCGCGAAAAGGGGATTCCGTCCATTGCGCAACGTGGCCGCTTGGTTTTGCCGTCTGCCATGGCCGACTAAGATTGTCGCAGTGTCGTTGACTGTGGTTTGCCTTGCCATTGGAGGTGTCAAGTCGCCGCCCCGCCTGAACGCGCCGCGTCCTACGCCGTCGGCGGAGGCGACCAACGTCGTCGCGCTGACCGCCGACCAGCTCGCCGCGCAGCTTGCGCTCGTGCACGTGGGAACGAGCGAGGCGTGGTGCTTCCATCCGCCGACGAACGCCGTGATGTGGGAGAAGCTGCTTAAGCGCGGCGCGGCGAACGACTTCCTC
>JAZLJP010000161.1:0-22224 GCA_045617985.1 Kiritimatiellia bacterium | reverse complement strand
CCGAAGGGTGGCCACAAGATCGGCAAGCCGCCGCGTGCCGTGCAGGCGTCCCACCGCAAGTGGGGTGCGCGTGGTGCTGGCGTGTTCGCGCCGCCGCCGCATCGTACGGGGTTCCATGCCAATCGGCCGCACGGCGCGATGTTCTGGGCGCGTCCGGCGCTGCCGCCGATTCTCGCCGGTGCGCTTTATGCGTGGAGCTGGATCGAGTCGCCGTGGAACTACACGATCGATGGCGTCTACTACTATGGTGAGGGCTATTACTTCGACGGCTACAACTACTGCTACAACGGCGGCTACCATCTCACGCCGCCGCCGATGGTGGTGACGACGCCCGTCGTGACGCAGCCTGTGGTGACGACGCCCGTGGTGACGCAGCCTGTGGTGACAACGCCCGTCGTGACGCAGCCTGCTGTGGTTGTGCCGCCGCCGCCCCCGCCGCCGCCGCGCCGCCGTGGCTTGCTGGGCATCCTGTTCGGGGACTAAGCCCAAGGCGAAACGGTGAAACCGATGAACGGCCGCGGTCTGCCCTGTGTGGATCGGCGGCCGTTTGTCATGCTTGAAGACAAAGAAGGAGGTTTGAGAATGAGGAAGATGATGGGTTGCGTGCTGGTTGCACTCTCGCTCGTGGGCGGACTTTCTGCGGCCCAGGCGCCGAAGCCGGCGGCGCTTGAGGCGAAGATCGCTTCGGCCGGCTACAAGATGCTGGGCGTTGACAAGTTTCTTGGCGGTCGCCGGGTCAAGTTCGAATTCCAGGGGGAGCCGGCGTGGATTGTGGAGCCTACGGGGCCGGTCCAGCCGGGCAAGTGGATCTGGGTGATGAAGTGGCCGGGGGCCTTTGCCGACGGCACGGGCCAGAAGGACGCACTCAAGCGCGGCTACCACTACATGTATCTTGACGACTGGAAGCAGATCATGAACGACAAGGGCGTGAAGCGCGCGAAGGCGTTCTATGATTTCGTTACGGCGCAGCTCGGTTTCGCGCAGAAGGCCAATCTCATCGGCATGAGCTGGGGCGGCTTCTACAGCGTGCGTTTCGCCTCCACCTATCCCGAGTGCATCGGCAAGATGTATCTCGATAATCCCGTTTTGAACTTTGGCGGGTTTAATCCGATGGGCTGGAAGAACGTGGCGACGGCGTGGGGCTACACGAAGCCGGGTGAAAACTGGAGGGATCGCCCGTCGATGCCGGTGAACCGCGCCAAACCCCTTGCCGATGCGAAGGTGCCGATCCTCTTCATGTATGGCGACGTGGATCCCGTGGTGCCGCCGGCGGATAATGCGCTCCTCTTCATCCCGCGCTTCAAGGAGGCCGGCGGAAACATCCAGGTGATCGTGCGCCCGGGCTGCAAGCATCATCCGCACGGCTTCGTCGATAAAAAGGACTGGTCGCGCGTCGTCGATTTCTTCGAAGGCCGCTAGCGTGAAGTTCCGCGAAGTCGTTTCTCCGCTCACGCTACGAAATGACTTCGTGGAACTTTGTTTTTATATTGTCTGAACTCGATTGTTGCCGAAGAGGGCCTGATTTGTTATACTCTTCGGTATGAAAAAGACAACCTCTTCTCTCGTCGTAGCGGGTGCTGCGATTCTGTCGTCTACAGCGCTCTGGGGCGACTATGTGCAGCGTTCGGAAACGCTCGCCGCCGATAAGACGGTGGCGGTGGATGGCCGCCTCACGGTGGAAGGCGCCGTGGCGCTCGGCAAGAACCGGATCGTCTATACGGGCGTCACCTCGATCGACGGGGCGGGCTCGATTGCCGGCGGGAAGGGGAGCGCGGTGTGTGTGGAGGTGCCCGCCTTCCAGACGGCGGCGAATGCGACCGTGCGCCTCACGGGCGCCCTTGCGCTCGTGAAGCGCGGCGCCGGAACGCTGCGGCTTCTGAAGACGGGGCAGGACTACACGGGCGGCACCGAAATCGCGGCCGGCACCTTGCAGGCGCAGAACGTCGCCTATCCGTGCCGCTCGCTTGCCGACGTCGTCACGGTGGGGCCGGGCGCGACGCTCGATGTGCATCAAACCGAGCCTGCGAACGGCGCTTCGGCGAGCTGCCTCTATCGCCTCAACGGCGGGCGCATCACCAACTCGGGGCCGATGGCCGTGGATTTCATGAACAATTTCCAGGGCCTTGGCCATGTGGAACTTCTCGCCGATTCCTCCATCGAAACCGACAAGGGCTTCGGCTTCCAGAACTTCCGCGAGAAGGGCACGACCTCTCTTGAGACGCATGGCCACACGCTCACGATCGATTGCGGGAAGGGGAATTTCCTCTTCTATCGCCACACGATCACGGGCGGCGGCAAGGTGGTGGTGAAGCGCGCGAATCGCGTGGATCTCGCCATCGGCTCCCTCACCGCGCGCGGCACGACGTTCGAGGCGTGGACGGATGTGATTCCGTTCGATAGCGGCCTTCAGCACGAGGTGGGCGATTTCATCATGCGCGCCCCGGGCAAGCCGGATATCAAGGATGCGATTCTGCGCATCTGCGGCGTCTATACCCCGGTGACGGACCTCATCAACAACTACGTGCTCGCGAGCGGCGCCACGCTCGACCTCTCTGGGCGCAAGGCCCCGTTCAATGCCACGGGCCTTGAATTCGCGCCGAACGCGAAGGTGACGGTGGACGTGCACGGGCGCACGTTCAAGCGCGGCGAGTGCCTGGTGGAATGGCCGTTCCGGCCGGAGGGCGTTTCCTTTACGCTTGACGCCGCCTCGGCGAAGACGGGCGGCAAGCTCGCCCTTTGCGAAGCGGGCATCTACTGGGGCGAAGCGCCGAAGGAGGCGATCGCGGCCGAGGTGCAGAAGGACTGGGCGCCGGGCGAATGGCCGGTGGTGCGCCATTTCGACGGCCGCCATCTCGAACAGATTTCGATGCCGATGGGCGGCATCGGCACAGGGTGCGTGGGTTTGGGCGGCCGCGGCGAACTGCGCGACTGGCAGATCAAGGATAAGCCCGATCGCGGTGCGCCGCATCACGGCAACTGCAATCCGTTCTTCGCGCTCTGGGCGAAGCCGCAGGGCGGGGCGTCGTTCGTGCGCATGCTCTCAGGGCCTCTTTCCGATAGCGAATACTTCGCCGGGACGGGCGGCGGCAACGGCTCCAACGCGCCGAACTTCGGCCTGCCGCGCTTCCGCGAGGCGAGTTTCGATGCGGCGTATCCGTTCGGCGTTGCGAATCTTTCCTCGGCCGATCTGCCGATAAGGGCGCGCGTGAAGGGTTTTAGCCCGTTCATTCCGGGCGATGCCGAGGCGAGCGGACTGCCGCTTGCGGTCCTCACCTACGAAATCGAAAACCTCACCGATCAGCCGATCGAAGTTTCCGTGTGCGGCGCGATGCGCAACTTCGCGGGCAAGACGAACGTCGTGAAGGCGGGGGCGGGCTGCAAGGGCCTCTTCTTCGTCGGCGCGGGCGGGTCGCACGCGCTCGCCACGGCCACGGCGGGCAAGGTGACCACGCGCACGAACATGGGCAAGGCGCGCTGGAACGGCGAAATCCGCACGTGGTGGGACGACTTCTCGCCCGACGGCGAATTCACGTCGGGCGGCGCTTCCGATTCGGGGAGTCCGCTGGCGGCCCTCGCAACGAAGAAGACGCTTGATGCGCGCGGCAAGACCACGTTCACGTTCTATGTCACGTGGCACTTCCCCGTGCGCTCGGGCTGGAGCTCGGCGCCGGAGAAGGAACGCAACTGGTACGCGACGCGCTATCGCGACGCCTGGGATGAAATCGTGAAGATCGTGCCGCGCGTGCCGGCCCTTGAAGCGCGCACGTGCGCGTTCGCGAAGGCGTTTGCCGGCTCCTCCCTCCCGCGCGAAGTGAAGGACGCGGCGCTTTCCACGGCGGCCGTCCTGAAAAGCCCCACTGTGTTCCGCATCGCCTCCGGCCACCTCATGACCTGGGAAGGAACGGGCGACACCTGGGGCTCCTGCCACGGCAATTGCACGCATGTGTGGAACTACGAATACGCCACGGCCTACCTCTTCGGCGAGCTCGCGCGCTCCATGCGCGAAGTGGAACTCGTCTACGGCATGGAGGATAACGGCCTCACCTGGTACCGCATCAATCTGCCGCTCGGGAAGGGCGCGAAGGGGCGCGTGGCCATCAGCTCCACGGCGACGGACGGCCAGATGGGCACGCTCCTCCAAACCTACCGTGAATGGCAGCTCTCGGGAGACGCGGCGTTTTTGAAGAAGATGTATCCGCTCGCGAAGAAGGCGCTCTCCTTCGCGTGGCTGAACGTGCCGGGCGGCGGCTGGGATGCCGACCGCGACGGCCTCATGGAGGGCTCGCAGTTCAACACGATGGACTGCTGGTACCATGGGCCGAACCCGCTTTGCGAATTCTGGTATCTCGGCGCGTTGCGCGCGGGCGAGGAAATGGCGAAGGCGATGGGAGATGCGGCGTTTGCCGCAGAATGCCGCCGCCTCTTCGAGAGCGGCTCGAAGCTCACCGACGAGATGCTCTTCAATGGCGACTACTACGAGCAGATCGTCTATCGCCCCGGCACGAAGACGCCTGTGGATGCATCCAACCCCGCCTCGGGTGCGCCGGAGCTACAGGTGGGGGCGGGCTGCGAGGCCGACATGCTCTCCGGCCAGAACATGGCCCTCACGCTCGGCCTCGGCTGGCTTGCGAACCCCGCCCACATCAAGAAGACGCTCGAGAGCATTGCGAAGTACAACTACCTCGCCGATTTCTCGGGCCACTTCACGAACATGCGCGGCTACGCGATGGGCAATGAAGCGGGCCTTCTCAACACGTCCTATCCGCGCGGGAAGCGCCCGGCGGTGCCGTATCCCTACTACTGCGAAGCGTGGACGGGTGTCGAATACACGGCCGGCACGGGGCTCTTCCTCGTTGGGGACGAGGCGGCGGCCCTCAGAACCTTCCGCGACGTGCGCGACCGCCACGAAGGCGCGCGCCGCAATCCGTTCAGCGAGCCGGAGTGCGGCCACTTCTACGCGCGCTCGATGGCGGCCTGGAGCGCGGTGCCGGCGTGGTGCGGTTTCCGGTATTCGGGCCCCTCGAAGACGATGAGCTTTGCCGCGAAGGACGGCACGTGGTTCTGGAGCAACGGCGCCGCCTTCGGCACGGCCACCGTGAAGGGCGCGGACGTGAAACTGAACGTCATCGAAGGCAAACTCCCCGAAGGCCTTCGCGTTTTCGTGCGCAAGTAAGAGGCGATTAGGCGGGAGAGGGAAGTTGAACGACGAAGGTCGTGCCTTCGTCGAGGGTGGAGTGGCAGGTGATTCTGCCGCCGTACGAGGTGACGATGGCGTGGACGAGGGCGAGGCCGAGGCCGTTGCCGGGGAGGCTGCGGCTTGAATCGGCGCGGTAGAAGCGCTGGAAGATATGGGGCAGGTCGTCCTTCCCGATACCGCAGCCCGTATCGCCCACTTTGAGAACGACGCCTTTCTCCTCGCAGGTGAGCGCCATCGCGATGGTGCCGCCTTCGGGGGTGAACTTGAGGGCGTTGTCGAGAAGATTGCCGATCATCTGCTGGAGCTTGGCCTTATGGCCGGAAAAGCCGATGGAGCGATTCGGCACGTCGACTTTGAGCGTGATGTTCTTATCTTCGGCCAATTGGCGGTAGATGTCGGCCGATTGTTGAACGAGGAGCGCGAGATCGAGGGTTTCGCGCGGCGTACGGTCGATCCGAAAGCTGGTCTGCGAGATTTCGAGCATGGTGTCGATCATCTCCAGCATGGCCGTCGACTCTTGAGAGACATGTTCGATGAGGGCGAGCCCGTCGCCCTTGACGAAGGAGGCTTCGGCGGCGATGTTCAGGCGCGTAAGGGGCGTTCGGAGGTCGTGGGCGATGTCGTCGGTTAGCGTTTTCAGCTCTTCGATGGCGCGGTTCTTTTCCTGTACGGTCTGATTCAGTTTGAGGATGCGGCCGCCGAGGAAGTAGGAGAAGACGCCAACGCACGAGATACTGATGAGGCCGATGGCCGTGAGGAGAAGGGCGAGAAAGAGGTCGAATTCGCGGAGGTCGAAGATGTCGCGTTTGATCTGGATGGTGTTGCCGTCCGAAAGGGTGAGCGACCAGGTGCGAATGGGATGGCGCGGGTTCTTGAGCGCCTGGGTCGAGAAAAGGGTTCGCCCGTCAGGGGCGAGAACGAAAATCTGCGTGATGGCGATGTTGTGTTCGTCGACGTCTTCCAGAATGCAGGCGCGCAGCTTCTTCGAGAGCCCGCCGTATTGGGCGTATTCGTCCTCGAGATCGGAGAGGATCATGTCCATGTCCTCGTCCACCCGTCCATGCATTTGCTGGTGGGTGACGAAAAAGATGGTGGAGAAGGATGAAAACGTGATGATGCAGCTGGCAACGAGGCTCCAGAGGATCATGCGCCCTCTGATGGAGAGGTCAACGTTCTTCGCAAACATAGCCGAAGCCCCTTACGGTGTGAATGAGCCGGGGCTCGTTCGGGCCGTCGATTTTTTCCCGCAGATGGCAGATGCGCGACTCGACGACGTTCGTATGCGGGTTGAACCGATAGTCCCAAACGCGATCCATGATGACGGTTTTGGTCACCACACGCCCCTTGTTCCGCATCAGGTACTCGAGGAGCTGGTACTCGAGGGGCTGAAGATCGATGCGGCGCTCACCGCGCGCGACGCGGTGGGTGGCAAGGTCCATGACGAGATCGCCCACCTGAAGGACGAGCGTTTCGACGGACTGCGCCGAGCGCCGCACGAGCGCCTGGATGCGGGCGAGCAATTCGGCAAAGGAGAAGGGCTTCGAGAGGTAGTCGTCGCCGCCGGCTTCAAGCCCGGCAATTTTGGCTTCCACGCTGCCGCGGGCGGAAAGGACGATGATCGGTACGCTCTTCCCCTCGCGGCGGAGGGTTCTGATGACTTCAAGGCCGTCCATCTTCGGGAGCATGATGTCGACGATGAGCACGTCGAAGCCGTTAATCCGGGCGGCGGCGAGACCGCTTTCGCCGTCATTCGCCGTCACCGTTGCGTATCCGCTCTGGCGAAGCCCCTCCGAGAGAAATTCGGAGATGGTCGTATCGTCTTCGACAATCAGGATTTTCATGGCAGGTATTTTATCATAAAACGGTTCTCACTCGCAAGCGATTCGGCAGAGGTCGAAAAGCGAACGAAAGGCCGCCCGCAGGGTCAGTTTCGAGCCTGGAACATCATGCCACTCGTCGAGGGGCAGTTCCTTGACGCCGGAGAGGATACGCTCCTTCCCCATGCGGCGAAAGAGCTCCACGTCGAAGAGCCAGGGGGAGATGAACGGACGGGCAAACAATTCCTCGGCAAGGTCGCGCACCATGATCTTGGCGCCGCATTGCGTATCGTAGATAGGGGCGGAGAGCACGCAACGAATCAACTTTTTCATCAGCGTACCGGAACAGGTTCTGAATAGATTTCGGTCGATGTGCGCGCCAAGGTGGGGCCAGCGACTGCCGATGACCATCTGCACTGCGGGCGCGTCGTCAAAGCCCTGGATGAACCGCGGTACACAGGAGAGGGGAGTCGCGAGATCGGCATCCCAGAAGCCGATGAGCTCCGCAGCCGAATGTTCGAGCAGCTGGAGAACGCCTTGCCGAACGGCCTCTGCCTTGCCGGCTCTTCGGGGAAGGTAGAGGCCGTCGATCGCCGGGCTCGACCGAACGAGACGGGCGATGCGTTCAGCCGTCGAATCGGTTGAGCCGTCATCGACAAAGAGAAGCGCCAGAGAAGGGTTCGCGCCCAGCGCTTCGAGGAACGCGTCCGGATTGAGACGCAACGCCTCGTTCCTGCAGGGGACGACAAGAGTCACGGATTTCATTTCGGGATCGCCTCCGCGAGGGGGCCGTGGTAGAACTCGTAGGAATAGTGGTTCTTCTTGTAGGGGGCGTCGGCGCCTTTCATCCGCGTCGTGAAGAAGATGCCCCAGAGCAGCCCGGAAACGAGAACGACAACCGTGAGAGCGGCAAACGCGGGCGCGAGGCGATTGAAAAGGGAGGGCGCCTTCGCTTCCAAGGCGAGGGCCGCCCAGACCGCCGCCAGGGGAATGACCGGCATGACGTAGGTGAGCGGCACGCGGCTCGTGAGGCACCAGAAGCCGGTGATGCCGAGAACGCCCCAGAGGAGGAGCGCCTCCGGGCCGGCGGTACGGAGCGGCGCGCCGAGCTTGCGCTTGAAGATTTCGGTGAGGACAAAGGGCGACCAGGGAAGCGTGGCGACAAGCGTCCAGACGAGCGCCATGCCGCGGAAGGTCTCGCGCCCGGCGCCGTATTTGTCGCCGTAGTCATGAACGAGGAACCGCAGCAGATTTTCATGAATGAAAAAGTAGCGGAGGAAGTCGGGATTCTCGCGTGTCATCAGAATGAACCACGGGGCGGCGATGAGAAGGAAGAGGGCGCCGCCCGTCAACCAGCGATAGGCGCGAAGGCACGCCCAACGTCGGTTGGCGGCGAGATCGAGCGCGACGGGAATGCCGAATTCGACGAGCGCCACGGGCCCTTTGACGAGCATGCCGAGGCCGAGGAGGGCAAAAACGCCCCACGTCCAGTTCCGCTCACGGGTTTTGAGGAACGCCGCATGGCAGAGAATCGCGCCGGCGACGCAGGGAACAAGGAGACCATCCGTCATGCAGAAACCGGCCTGGGTGTAGAAGACCGTGGAGGCGAGCGTGAGCAGGGCCGCGAGCCCCGCGCGCGTACGATTCCCGTTGGAGAGGTTAAGGGTGACGCGAAAGACGAGCAGAAGGAACAGCGCCGAAGCGAGGAATACGGGAAGGCGTACGGCGAATTCGTTGACACCGAAGGCCTTGACGGAAAGCCCGGCCGCCTGGAAGAGCAAGGGGGGCTTGCCGTCAAAACTCTGGTAGACGTGGTTGTAGGTGAAATGCGGAACGAGAAAGTCGTTGCTGCGTGCCATATTGGCCGAAATCGCGGCATAGCGGGCTTCGGAAGTGTCGAAGACGGGCGTGAGGGCGGCAAGGAGAATGCGAACGACGAGGAGCGCAAGAATGAGTTTGATAAGAGACTGTGGCTTCATGTCGGAAAAGATTATCGCAAACCCGTCTAACGAAGTCCTTGTCGCGAGATTGCCATCCGATTGATTCAAGATTGCCGTTTGATCATGTTCGTCTTGTCGATGAGGTAGGCATAAAAACACCCATAAAAACTCCATGAGCGGATTTGTTCGTCACGGCGGGAAAAATTTGGTATAATCCTCTTCATCTTACAACCACTCAAAGGAGTTTATCGAATGAAAACAGGAATTCTCTGTGCGGCCGCGTTCGCGGCGTGCATGGCGTTTGGCGCCGAGCCGGATGCGGAAGGGTTCGTTTCGCTGTTCAACGGCAAGGACCTCACGGGCTGGATCGGCTCGAAGTCGTACGGCGTGGAGACATGCAAGGAAAAGCTCGGCTCGGGCCAGGTGAAGGAATTCCCCGTGCTCGCCTGCCAGCCGCAGAAGCGCGTGAAGGGCGACCATGGCAATCTCTGCACCGAAAAGCAGTATGAGAACTTCATTCTCCGCTTCGAGTTCTGCATGCCCGAGAACGGCAACAACGGCCTCGGCATCCGCATGCCGCAGATCGATCGGGATGCGGCCTACTGGGCCATGTGCGAGCTCCAGCTCCTCGACGACGGCGGCAGCTCCTACTACGACAAGAAGGCGAAGAAGGATAAGCTCAAGCCCTATCAGTACACGGCGTCCGTCTACGGCGTGTGCCCGGTGAAGCGCGACAACGTGAACAAGCAGATCTGGGGCAAGGATAAGAACTTCACGGGCGGCGGCAGCTACGTGCGCCGGCCCGGCATGTGGAACTTCGAGGAAGTGCGCGTGATCGGCAGCCGCATCCAGGTGATCCTGAACGGCGAGATGGTGACGGACTTCGACGTGAACACCTACAAGGGCAACGGCGATACGCCCGACCACCGCAAGCATCCCGGCCTCCACTCCAAGAAGGGCCACATCGGCTGGCTCGGCCATGGCAGCCACGTGATGTGGCGCAACATCCGCATCAAGGAAGTGCCGGCGGATTACAAGGTCGGTTCCGACACGAAGAAGGCCTGCCCCGAGGGCTTCACGCCCCTCTTCTGCGGTTCTGAAGCGTGCCTTGCGAAGAACTGGAAGGGCGTGACGACGGCCGAAAAGTTCGACAACCCCGTGGTGCGCCAGGCGGCGACGCCCGAGAAGCGCGCCGCGATGCAGAAGATCGCCGATAAGCAGATGGCCGACCACTGGCATGTGCGTGACGGCGCGCTCTTCTTCGACGGTTTCAACGGCGGCTATTCGCTTGCGACGAAGAAGGACTACAAGGACTTCGAGATGTGGGTGGACTGGCGCACGATGAGCGTGCAGGGCGACTCCGGCCTCTACCTCCGCGGCTCGCCGCAGGTTCAGATTTGGGATGCCCACAACCAGTGGGGCATCGGTTCGGGCGGCCTCTACAACAACCGCAAGAATCCCTCGCGCGCGCTCACGATCGCCGATAACCAGGTCGGTTCCTGGAACACCTTCTACATCAAGATGGTGGGCGAGAAGGTGACGGTGAAGCTCAACGGCGTGCTCGTTGTGGACAACGTGACGCTCGAGAACTACTGGGATCGTAAGCGCCCGATCTTCCCGATCGAGCAGATCGAGCTTCAGTGCCACGGCGATCCGCTCGAGTTCAAGAACATCTTCATCAAGGAACTCTAAGCAAGAGGGTCTGCGAGATCCAAACAGGAGCGGGGCGAATCGCGAGATTCGCCCCGCTCTTCTTTCTCTCCCTAAAATTGACGGGTTGATTTTGGCCTCCGATTTTGCTATTATTCTTGGAAACGGGGAGACCTATTTTATGAGAAAGATATTGTTTGAAAAAACATTGGTAAAAGCAGTCGTTTTGGCTGTTTTTGCTCTTGTTGCGCTTTTGGGTTGCGAGCGCGACGCGAAGCCCGAGGCGCCGAAGACGGTTCAGGAGCGGGAGGTCGAGGAACTTCAGGCGGCTCTTGAGGCGGCGGCTGCTGCACCTGTCGTGACGAATGTCGTTACCATCACCAATGTGGTCACCGTGCCTGCGGCCCGGGCGGCGGGGGCATCGGCGGAGGGTGGCGAACGGGCCGAGAAGGTGAAACCGCCGCCCGGGGTACTCGATTTCGAGGCGAATCTCGAGCAGGTGCGCGTTTCCTTCAATACCCGGCTCGACCTTGCCGTGTTGCCGAATTATGTGAAGGTGACGCCGAATCCGGGGCCGTTGATGCCCTGCTACGAGGTGGGATGGAGTGAATGGTGCGCCTTCCATGCGGATTTCCAGCCGAATACGAAATATACGTTCACCCTACGTGCCGGATTGCCGATGGCAGATGGCCGGACGCTCGAAAAGGAGTTCCGGCGAACGTTTACGACGGGGAATCGGCGGCCGAAACTTGAATTTGCGGCAGAGGGGCGTTATCTGCCGGCGGCGGGGCGCCATGCGATTGCCGTGAAGACGGTCAATGTCACGAACCTCGTCTATCATGTGTGCAATGTGCCCACGAAGAACATCGTGCAGTTGCTGGCGCGCGAAGAGGGGCGCTATGGTGGTTATGATTGGGGGTGTTCGGTTGATTCGCGCCATACGCTGGAGCTGGCCGACGACGGAGGCGCAATGAAGAAATTGCGAGTGAAGGGCAAGTTGAACGAGACGACGGTGACGACGTTCTCGGTGCAGGATGGCGCGTGCGTGAACGGCGTCTATCTCGTGCGGGCGATGAATGTCGGGAATCGGAAGATGGATGAGGCGGCCATCCGGAATTTCGATGGGGGGATCTGCCGGTTGGTGTGTGTGACGGATATTGGCCTGTCGGTGCGTGAAATCGGTAAAACCGTCTATGTGTGGGCGACATCGCTTACGGGGGGGCAGCCGCTTGAGGGGATCCAGATCATCGTCTATGGGGCGAACGGCATCGTCCAAAGCGAAGGCGTGACGGATGCCGAAGGCTGGTGTGCGTGTGAATACGCGAAAAAGGATGCGGCCTTTGCCGTGGTGGCGACCCGGAAAGACGGTTCGGATACGGCATTCCTCGCGCTTGGAAATCAGAACGTGGAAGAAGCCGCGCCAAGGGGCCGGCGGGAGCTCTTGAAGAAGGAGGCGTGCGAGGCGTTCGTGTGGACGGACCGCGGCATCTATCGCCCGGGCGAGGCGTTCTTCGTGCAGGCGATTCTGCGCAACGGGGCGGGCAACGCGCCGAAACCGTTCCCGGTGGAGATGCGTCTCCTTGATGCCGAAGGCAAGGTGGTGATGACGCATACGCAGGTGGCGGATGCCTTTGGTGCGGTGGCGCGAACCGATTTCTCGATTCCGGGCGATCGGCCGGGCGGAAGATGGGAAGTGCAGGTTGCCACGCCGGGGAAGGACGGTTTCGTGCTGGGGGCGCGTGAGTTCAAGGTGGCGGATTTCGTGCCGCCGCAAATTCGCGTGAAAGTGACGCCGCCCGCCGAGGGGAAGATGATGACGACGAATCTTCTTTTCACGGTTGCCGGTGAACATCTCTTCGGCGGCCCGGCAAAGGGTCTCCCGGCAGATGGCGCGTACCTGTTCGAGGATGCGGCCTTTGCGCCGCGGGGGTGGGAGGCGTTCCGTTTCGGCGATGAGAATCGCCGGTTGCGCCCGAATTTCCAGAAGACGGATCGGCTTCGTCTTGATGCGGAAGGGCGGGCGATCTTCACGGCGCGTTTCCCGAAGGCGCAGCGTCCGCGTGCGGCGGTCAAGATGACGCTCCAGGGATGCGTGTATGAAAGCGGGGGGCGTGCGGCGACGGCGCGGGCCTCGGCCGTGCTTCACGCCTATCCCTACTACATCGGCGTGGCGCTTCCGGAAACGTTGCGTTTCGGTAAAACGCCGCGAACCTGCCGTGTGGTGGTGGTGGAGCCGGATGGTACGCCTCATCGCGGGGCGCGGCGGCTTGTCGCGCGCTTCGAGCGGGTGGAAATCGTCTACGGCCTCAAGAAGCGCGGCGATTCCTGGGAGTGGCGCTCGGATAAGGTGCGCCATGCCTTTGGCGACGAGGTGACGGTTGAAATCGGCGAGAACGGTTCGGGGCGGCTCGCCGTGCCGGTGAACGTGGGCGGTGATTTTGCCGTGACGATTTGCGAAGAGGAGACGGGGGTGGCGTTCGGTGCAGGCTACTGGGTGGGCGGAAAGGACGATGCCGCCGTCCGTGCGCCGCTCGAGAATCCGTCCCGCATTTCGCTTTCGCTGGATAAGAAAATCTATTACCCGGGCGAGCGCCCGCGCCTCACGATCAAGGCGCCGTTTACGGGAGCGGCGTGGCTTGCGGTGATGCGCGAGGAGATGGTCTACTCGCAGGTGTTCAACCTCGCGCATGCGACCACCGAAATCGAACTCGAACCCGTGAAGGCCGCCTGGGCGCCGGGTGTTGACGTGGCGCTCAGCGTGGTGCAGGCCGTGAAACCCGGAATGAGGCAGGTGGCGAATCGGGCGCTCGGGTATCTGCCGCTTCGTTGCGCGACGCGCGACGGCGCGTTGAAGGTCGAGCTCAAGTCGGTCGTCAAATGCGCCTCCGAGGGGGGGGCGATGGTGGCGGTGGATGTGGAGGCGCGGGGGGACGAAGCCGTGGGCGAGCGTGCCGTCGTGACCGTGGTGGATGAGGGCATCAATCTGCTGACGGACGAGAAGACGCCCGATCCTGTCGCGTGGTTCGGCCAGACACGCGCGATCGAATCGCGTCTTTTTGATGTCTTCAACCGCCTGCTGCCGATTCTTCCGGATTCCCTCAAGCGGGCCGGGGTCAAAACGGGCGGTGGCGGCGGCGAAGACGGCGACCTGTTCCGCCGGGTGAGCCCCATCCCGTCGCGTCGTTACAAGCCGCTGAGCCTCTGGACGAACGATGTTGCGCTCGTGGACGGCCGGGCGCAGGTCGCCATCAACCTGCCGGAATTCGTGGGCGAGGTGCGCGTGACGGCCGTTGCCTACAATCGTCGGGCGACGGGCGCGGGATCGGTGCAGGCGCCGGTGACGCCGAACCTCGTCATGCAGCCGGATGCGCCGCGTTTTGCGGCGCCGGGCGACACCTTCCTTGCAACGCTTACGCTCTCGAACCGGAGCGGGAAGGCGGGAACGGTCGCCTACGATCTTCTTGTGGGAGGGTCGGTTGAACTTGCCGCGCCCGTTCACGGCAGCGTGGCGCTTGCGAACGGGGCGAGCGAAACGCTCGCGTTCCCGGTGCGCGCGGTCGACCGGCCGGGCCAGGGCTCGCTCATCTTTGTGGCCGAAGGCCTCGGCGAAAAACATCGAAGTGAAATCACGTTGCCGGTGCGCCCCGCGGCACCGTGGGTGAAGACGGTTTCGACGGTGCGTTTGAAGCCAGGCGAGAAGCGCGTTTTCCCGAATGCCGCCGTTCAATTGCCGGAACTCGCGCAGCGGACGTTTGTTGCCTCGGGAAGCCCCGTGGCCGAACTCGCCGCCGCGCTCGAGTATCTCGTGGGCTATCCGTATGGCTGCCTGGAACAGACCGCCTCGCGCGTCTTTCCGTTGATTGCCGCAGGGGGCCTTCTCAACACGCTTCCGCTTGTGGAAACGAGTGCGGCGGAGGATGCGAAGATGGTCGTTGCCGAGGGGATTCGCCGGGTGTGCGGCATGGTGCGCGCCAATGATTTCGCAATGTGGCCGGATGGCCACGAAGCGCCGTGGAACCGCGAAGTCTCCTTGTGGGCGGCGCATTTCCTTGTCGCGGCCTCAGCGAGCGGTTTCGAGGTGCCGAACGGGCCGCTCGGCCAGGTGAAAGGGTTCTTGCGCACATGGTCGATGAGTACCAATCGGGCGGAAAGCGTCTATGCCTGTCATACGTTGGCCTTGGCGGGCGTGCCGGATCGTGACCGCCAGTTGCAGCTCTATGACCGTCGCGCGGCGCTTACGTCGCTCGATTGCAGCCGGCTGGCGCGCGCTTTCGCCCGAAGCGGGGATCTGCCCCGCGCCAAGACGATTCTGACGACGGTGGTGGGCGAGCCGCCGGATTTGAAGAGCGCGGCGTTCGAACTCCTGGCCCGGCTCGACGTCGATCCCAAGGACGAGCGCCTTGAATTCCTCGCCGATTATCTTCTCGCCCATCGGCGGCCGGAGGATTGCCATTGGGGCACGACCGAAGCGAACGCGCATGCGCTGCTCGCGCTCGGAAGCTACTATCGCGCGCACATTCCCTCCATCGGGGTGCCGGAAGTGTACCTCCTTGAAGACGGGAAAACGGATGAACGGCGGCTTTCGCCCAAGCGGGTCGAACGCTTGACGGGCGGCGGCGAGGTGACGCTCGTCAATCGCGGCGCGGGGGAATCCTTTGTTTCCGCAAGCACGCTCTCTCTCGCCAAGACGATGGGATTGCCGAGCGAGGCGAAGGGCATTTCCGTGACGCGGCGTTTCCTAAGGACCGACGGCGTGGCCGCGGCGCCGGATTCCTTTGTGCGGGGCGAAATGCTGATTGTGGAGCTCACGCTCTCTGCGCCTTCGCGAACGGTCTATTCGGATCTCGTCATCGAAGAGCTCCTGCCGGCCTGCTTCGAACCGGATCAGTCGCCGCTCGCCGAGGAGGCGTATCCGTTCCTCGGAAAGGACGTACACGCCTGGTTGTTGCGGCGCGAATTGCGCGATGATCGCGTACTCGGTTTTTCGCGCCGGTTCACGCTTGAGGCGGGAGCCTCGGTGAAATTCGCCTATCCCGTTCGCGTGGTGGGGGCGGGCGATTTCGTGTTGCCGGGCTCTTCGGTGGAAGCGATGTACGATCCCTCGCTCCATGCGCGGGGTGTAACGGGACGGGTAAAGGTGGCAAAATGAATCGACGTGCATTTTTGAAAGGCCTCTCGGGCGCGGGACTTGCCGCGAGCGCGTGTGCGCTTGGCGGGTGCCATTACTACTACATCATCAAGGGCGAACTTGCCCAGACGAACGAGATGTTCATCGAGCCGTTCCGCCACCGCACGTTCCTCACATGGAACATCAATGCGGGCCTCGGCACGGATGGCAAGCGCGACCTCGAGCGGATTGCGGCCGTCATTAAAAAAGCCGATGTCGCCGTGACGGCCGTTCAGGAAGTCGATCGGAAGACAACGCGCTCGGGCGGCGTGGACCAGTTGGAAAAACTCGAAGAGCTCACGGGCCTCACCGCCCGCTGGTGCCAGACGGCCGAACGCGGCAAGGGGGAAGCGGGAATGGCGCTCCTCATGAAGGATATGCCGGCGAAGGAGGCGGTTGTCGATCTCGGCGGCGGCGGAAAGATCCTCGTGGCGGAATTCCCGGCGTTCACGGTGGGCACGGCCTATTTCCCCGCTTCGGACGAGGATCGGCTTGCCGCAGTGGCGAAGATCGTACCGCTCATCGAGAAGGATCGCCCGTTTTTCCTTCTGGGCGATTGGGGGGAGGAGCCCGCAAGCGCGTTTGTGCAACAGCTGCGGCGGTCGTTCTCGATTCTCTCGGGCGTTGGCAAAACCTATCCGGCTGACGAGCCGGCGAGCTGTTTCGACTACATTGCGATTTCCCAACGCCACCGCACCCGCTACGAACACATCTCCTACGAGGTGCTCGAGGAGGCGGTGGCCTCCGACCACCGGCCGGTCAAGGTGGTCGCCTGGTAGCGGTTTTACGTTTCACTTTCAAAGGAAAAAAGAAAATGGCAGAAGAATGCACGCATGATTGCTCAAGCTGCGGGAAGAACTGCGGCGAGCGGAAGGGGCCGGTTGATTTCACGGCCAAGTTGAATCAATGGTCCAAGGTCAAGAAGGTGATTGCCGTGGCGAGCGGCAAAGGCGGCGTGGGAAAGAGCCTTGTTGCCTCGCTGCTCGCTTCGGCGGCGGCGAAGCGGGGGCTCCGCACGGCCGTTCTCGATGCGGATATTACGGGCCCCTCGATTCCGAAGGCGTTCGGTCTTTCGGGCGGTACGCTCGGGAGCGACAAGGGCATCCTCCCCAGCGTTTCCACGGGGGGGGTGCGCGTCATTTCGCTCAACCTGCTCGTTGACAATCCGAGCGATCCCGTGGTGTGGCGCGGGCCGGTGATTGCGGGCGCGGTGAAGCAGTTCTGGACGGACGTCTATTGGGAAGACATCGACATCATGTTCGTCGACATGCCGCCGGGAACGGGCGACGTGCCGCTCACGGTGTTCCAGAGCCTGCCCGTCGATGGCGTCGTCGTGGTGGCCTCGCCGCAGGAACTCGTGGGCATGATCGTTGAGAAGAGCGTGCGCATGGCGGCGATGATGGAGAAGAAGGTCGTTGGCCTTGTCGAGAACATGAGCTACTTCGTCTGCCCCGATTGCGGGAAGCAGATGGAGGTGTTCGGCCCGAGCCGGGTGGAAGACCTGGCCAGGCAGCACGCGATTCCGATTGCGTGCCGTCTGCCGATCGATCCGTCGTTTGCGGCGGCCGTCGATCGCGGCGCCGTGGAGTCGATCGATTGCTCGGCGCTCGAGCCGCTCATCGACGCGCTTGTTGCCGTAAAGTAAAAAAGGAATAACGCGAACTTGACGCAAGGGCTGAAATTCGCTAAAATATCTCCTCGATTTTTCCGATACAAATAGAGTTTTAGAAAAGGGAGTACATCGGTGAACGTCATACAACCGCTGATTGACCTTCAGGACGTCGACGGGCTCATTCGCGAGCTTGAGCAGGAGGAGAAGGATATCCCGCTGCGCAAGGCCCGTGAGAATGCGCGTCTGGCGGGCGTGAATGCCGCGCTTGAGATCGCGAAGAGCCAGCTTGAGGCCATGCAGGTGCGCATCAAGAAGGAAGAGGCCGAGGCCGAGGAATTGCGCGCCAAAGCGAAGGGGATTCGCTCGACGTTGGGCGATGGCAAGACCGGCAAGGAACTTGAGCAGACGGTTCGCCAGGTTGAAACGCTTGAGCATGAGGCGGAAGCGTCGGAGAATCGCGTCCTCGCGCTCCAGCAGGATGAATTGCCGGCGTTGGAAATCCGTGTGCGCGATGCCGAGGCGAAGGTTGAAGCCGAGCGGGGCGGAATGGACGACGACGTGGTGGTGCTCGACGAGCGTCTCGCCGATGTGAAGGCGCGCCTTGTCGATCTGCGTGCCGAGCGGGGGGAGAAGGCGAATGCGGTCAAGGCGATCGATCCGTCGTTCCTCCTCTACTATGAGCGCCTGCGCACGAAGCGCTGGCCGGTAGTGGTGCCGCTTACGGGAGACGGCGTGTGCGATGGCTGCCACATGAAGCAGCCGCCGTTCATCGCGCAGCTCGTGCAGCATAATGCGGCGGCGGCTCAGCAGGGGCAGAAGCAGCAGCGTGCGGCGTGCACGATGTGCGGGCGGCTCCTCTACGGTGATCTTTGATTTCAATTTCTTCGGTGATTCCCGCGTGTGACCGGTCGCGCCCGAAAGGGTGAGGAAAGTCCGGACTCCGCAGGGCAGAGGACCCGGTTGTTAAGGCCGGGACTGCGGTGGCAAGCGCCGCAGATGGAAAGCGTCACAGAGAATAGACCGCCCGTCGGCGCTTCGGTGCCGGCGGGTCAGGGTGAAAAGGGCGGTGTAAGAGACCACCGGGGTTCAGGCGAGAGCTTGGCCCGCACGACAAGCCCTCCTCGGAGCAAGATCAAATAGGGAACTGACGGGCGGCCCGTCCGATTCGTGCAAAACCACTCGTCCTCGTGGCATTTCCGCCAGAAGATCCGGTAGAGCGCGATCAAGTTCCGGGTTGATTGCTTAGATGAATGATCGGACCCGCAAGGGGAACAGAATCTGGCTTATTCGCCGCAGGGTCGCCGAAGATTGTTTTTTATCGAGGGTATGAAAATGGCAAAAGTGATTGCGATTGATGGCCCGAGCGGTTCGGGCAAGAGTTCCACGTCGAAGCGCGTGGGTGCGGCGCTGGGGTTCCTGCATGTGGATTCCGGCGCGTTGTATCGCATCATGACGTGGCAGTGCCTCGTGCATGGCGTCAACACCGATGATCCCGCCGCCGTCGCGGCGTTTGCCCAGAAGGTGGAGATCGCCTGCCAGCCTGAAAACGGCGCAATCGTCTATCTGGTGGAGGGGGAACGCCCGGGCGAGCGTATTCGCATGCCGGAAATCAACGCCCATGCTTCCGCCGTCGCCACCGTCAAGGAGGTGCGCGAGCGTATCACGGCGGTTTTGCGCAGTCTTACGCAGTATGGCGACCTCGTCGTCGAGGGGCGTGACATTACGACGGCAGTCTTCCCCGATACGCCGGCGCGGTTCTACCTCACGGCGTCCGCCGAGGCGCGTGCGTTGCGGCGCCAGAAGGAGGAAGTCGAAAAGGGCATTGCGAATCAAAGCGCGGAGGCCGTGAAGGCCTCGCTTCTGGCGCGCGATGCCGTTGATTCCACGCGCAAGTATGCGCCGCTCAAGAAGGCGGATGGCGTATTTGAAATCGATTCCACCCAGTTGACGCTCGATCAGGTGGTGGAGACGGTGCTTGCGGCGCTGCCGGCGGAGTGGCGTGCGTGATGGATGCCGCGCGTGAACAGGCGTTTGTGGAGGAATGGGTCGCGCGCGCGCGCACGGCCGCAGGCGTCGTGTTCGATTTCGGCGGCGTGATTTCCGTTTCGGCCCTGAATTCCTCTGCCTTGCTCGACTACTGCGCTTCGCGCGGGGTCGACCGCGCCGCGTTCGACGCCGGTTGGCGCAACTACCGCGCGTTGTGGGATGGCGGCTTCGCGCCGTTCGATGAGATGTACCGCCGCATTTTCGCCGATGCGGGGCAGGCCCTCACTGCGGCCGACGTGGAGGAACTGTGGAAGCTCGATGCCGAGGGCTGGATCCGCGAGTTGCGTCCGGAAACGCTCATGTTCATGCAGCGGCTCAAGGCGGCGGGGAAGAAGGTGGGCATCTTGACGAACATGTCCCCCGATTTCCACGAAAGGCTTTTCGTGCCCCGCGCGGCCGCCTATCGTGCGCTTGCGGATGCCGAAGTCGTCTCGGGCCTTGAACATCTCTACAAGCCCCAGCCCGAAATCTATGCGCTCATGGAGAAGCGCATCGGCCTTGCCGGCACCGACCTGTTCTTCGTCGACGACATGGAGCCGAACGTCGTCGCCGCACGTTCTTTTGGTTGGCAAGCGGAAATCTACCCCGCTTTCTGATAATTTGTGGTATAATAGTATCTCGGCGTCCTTTCACGAGGACGGATTTCCTTGTTGTCATTTAAAAAAAGGAGTCAAATATGAAGCTGACAAATGAACAATTGGCGCTTTGCGCGAACACAGTCCGGTGCCTGGCGGCGGACATGGTGGAGAAGGCGAAGAGCGGCCATCCTGGCGTGGCGCTCGGCTTGGCGGATTTTGCCGTGTCGCTGTGGTTGAAGTTCTTGAAATATGATCCGAAGGAAACGCTTTGGGCCGACCGCGACCGCCTCGTGTTCTCGGGCGGGCACGGATCGTCGCTCGTCTACTCGCTTCTGCATCTTGCGAGCGTGGGCGATCTGAAGCTCGATGAGCTGAAGACCTTCCGTCAGGTGGGTTCGCGCTGCGCGGGCCACCCGGAGCGCGGCTTGCTGCCGGGCGTCGAAGTCACCACAGGCCCGCTCGGGCAGGGCGTTGCGATGGCCGTGGGCATGGCAATCGCCGAACGCATGGAGGCGGCGCGCTGGAATACCGATGCCGAAAATCCGCTCGTCGACCACCGCACGTGGTGCTTCTGCGGCGATGGCGACATGGAGGAGGGCATCTCCCATGAAGCCTGCTCGCTCGCCGGCACGCTCAAACTCGATAAACTCTGCCTCGTCTACGATTCGAACAATATCACGATCGAAGGCACGGCCGATCTCGCCTTTGCCGATGATACGCGCAAGCGTTTCGAAGCGTACGGCTGGAAGGTGTTCGATTGCGACGGCCATGATTTCGACGCGATCGACCGTACGGTGCGCAAGGCCCTCAAGGTCTCGGGCCAGCCCACGCTCATCATCTCGAAGTCCCACATCGGCCAGGGTTGCCCCACGAAGCACGATACGAGCGGCGTACATGGCGCGCCCCTCGGTGCGGAAGAACTCGCGGGCCTCAAGAAGAACCTCGGCTTCGACCCCGAGAAGTTCTTCTACGTGCCGGGCGACGTCTACGACATTTTCGACGACCGCGGCGCGGCCGGCCATCGCATGTTCCTGCGCTGGCGGAAGACGCTCAAGGATTGGGCGGCGGCCCATGCCGACCTCGCGGCGCAGCGTGAAGCGGCCCAGCACGGCACCTTGCCGCAGGGCCTTGCCGCGAAACTTCCCGCCTTCGATCCCTCCAAACCCGTTGCCACGCGTGCCGCCTGCGGCACCGTGATGTGCGCGCTCGCGGCGGAAGTGCCGTTCCTCGTGGGCGGCTCGGCGGACCTCGAACCTTCGAACAAGACGAACCTCAAGCCGTTCGGCTGGATTTCGGCGGAGGATTTTTCCGGCCGTAATTTCCACTGGGGCGTGCGCGAACTCGGCATGAGCGCGATCGTGAACGGCCTCCAGGCGCACGGCGGCTACCGCGCGTTCGGCGCCACCTTCGCCGTGTTCTGCGACTACTGCAAGCCCGCGATGCGCCTTGCGGCCCTGATGGGCATCCCGGCCATGTGGGTGTTCTCGCATGATTCGTTCTACGTGGGCGAAGACGGCCCCACGCACGAGCCGGTGGAACAGCTCGCGATGCTCCGCACGATTCCGAATCTCCTCGCGTTCCGCCCGGCGGATGCGAACGAAACGGCGGCGAGCTGGCTTGCGATGCTGCAGTACAAGGACGGCCCCTCGTGCATTCTCACGAGCCGCCAGAACCTGCCGATTCTCGACGGCGTCACGCCCGAGAAGGTGGCGAAGGGCGCCTACGTGATTTGGGAATCGAGCCCGATGCCAGATGTGCTCTTCATCGCCTCCGGCAGCGAAGTGGCGCTCTGCGTGGAAGCCGCGAAGCGCCTCGCCGAAACGGGCCGCAACGCGCGCGTCGTTTCGATGCCGTGCCGCGCGCTCTTCGAGCGTCAGCCGCTCGCCTACCGCGAGAGCGTGATTCCGGGCACGTGCGCGAAGCGCGTGATCGTGGAAGCCGGCGTGCGCTTCGGGTGGGATACCTACGCGATCAACAACGCGACGACCCGTTACGTGACGCTCGATACCTTCGGCGCGTCAGGCCCCTACAAGGAACTTGCCGACCAATTCGGCTTCACGGTCGACAACGTCTACGCGAAGGCGAAGGAGCTGATCGGCTGAGCGGATTCCGGCAGATTATGATATAATACGCGCCAACTCATTGGGGTGCTGCGCGGCAAGGGGCCGCGGTGCTGAGAACAAACCCAATAACTTGATCGGGGTAATGCCCGCGAAA
>JAZLJP010000160.1:0-11098 GCA_045617985.1 Kiritimatiellia bacterium | reverse complement strand
TGGGCGGAGGCCCGGGTGGTCATGGAGGGGATTTTCGCGCTCAGGGACGCCGGGAGCCGCCGCCCGGAGGGATCAGAAGGCGCGGGGACGAGCGCGGCGGGCGCGATCCGCGGCCGGGTGCCGGAGTTCACCCGCGGGGTCTACGTCGGCCGCGACCCCGGGCTCGCCGACGAGGTGGCGCGGGCCCTGCCGCGGGAC
This sequence comes from Kiritimatiellia bacterium, assembly GCA_045617985.1. Classification (GTDB taxonomy): domain Bacteria; phylum Verrucomicrobiota; class Kiritimatiellia; order RFP12; family UBA1067; genus RUG572. The sequence goes on along the minus strand of JAZLJP010000160.1, from coordinate 10,900 downwards.
TTCCCCGGGGCGTCCCTCGCGGCGGGCGTCGAGAAATGCGGCAGGTTCGTCTGGGACGGGGTGGCGTGAGGGGGAGAATGTAGAATGGAGAATGAGAAGTGGAGAATTGGAAATGGAGCCGACGGGGACAGTCCCCCTCGGGATCTAATCCTCACAGGGACTGTCCCCCCTCGGGATCTGGTGGCAGAAAGGTAGGGGACGACCTGTGGGGACAGTCCCCCTCTGTACTGGAAATTGAGCGGACGGGGACAGTCCCCCTCGGGATCTCGGCCACCGTCCTGACCTGTAACGGGTAGGCGGCCCCCCGGCCAGCGCCCGTCGTTTTCGACTTCGAAGCCGCCTTCGGAGCGGGGGCGTTTTGTCTCGAACGGCCCGTACGCCCGAAAATGTTCCAGAAAGAGGGGGGACGGGGTGGCGTAGACGCCCCGGGGCCCCCTCCTTTTGGAATCTCTGTACGAGAAAATTCGTCCTAGACATCTCTGTGCGGATTTGTTAAACTACGCGTCAAGCGTCTTGGAGGATTGAGTGGCTCCAAGAGGCTGTCTACGAAAGGTTGGTTTTGAATGAAAAAAGTTTTCCTCTTTGCGATGGCGTTCGTCGGCGCGATCTCGGTTGCATTCGGTGCGGCGGAGCTACAGGAATATGTCATGCCGGGTTACGTCATGGGCGGAGCCGACGTGGATGTCAGCAGCTCGGAGCGTCCACAGGTGACGGCCACGCCGCAGCTCGTATTCGCCAATGCCACGTTGGACGAAATCCGCAATCTCACGTTCTGCGGCCTTGAACAGAACCTCAACAACAATGGCCCGGCGCTCAGCTATTTCACGCATGACTATACGGATGCGAACGGCGTGTTGCAGTTTCTCGTCGTTACCGTGCAGAAGCTCGACTACAAGAATGCAACCGATTCCCACATCAAAGCCGTGACGGTGAAACTCACCCAGAAGCCTGATGGCGTGTGGGCCGAGCGCGTGAACGGTCCCTATTTTACGACGCCGGATGCGACGTTGGTGCCGACCAGGGATTTTGTCGCGATTGGCGATAACGGGACGATCGGGTTTGTAAACAACACGGGCACGAGCGGTTATTCGCTTCGGTCGCTCTGTGCTCTCACGCCCATCCCGACGGATGTACCTGCCATCGCCTTTGCGAATCCGGCGGGCGGAACGACGCTTACGGTGGACGACATCAAGAACTACAACTTCACTGGCATCATCGTGGGGCCTTCGGTGAGCCGCGCCTACACGCGCCGTGCGATGCAGAACAAATACGTCACCTACGAAGGAAGCGTAGCGACGAAGATCCGCCTGGAGCTGCAGGTTCTGGACGGACAGACGATCAGATGCGCCGTTGTGGAACTGACGAACGGCGCGGGCGGCGTCTACGCGAAGACGGTCAAGGCCTGCAGCCGTGGGATTACGACGGCGGGAGTGTCGTTCGGCGATCCGTTCCTGAAACCCGACGGAACGTTTGCGGGAAGCGACATCGTCGAAAACAATCTCGGCACGATCATCTCGGGCGATTGCGGCGCGGCCTCGCTCACGGCGACCTATGCTTCTGCGCGCACGTTTGTGTTGGACGGTTCAAAGACCTGGAGCCAGCTTGCGGGAAGTTCGTCGCCTGTGGACGATGCCACCCTCGATGTGACGATTGAGGCGACGGTGCCGAATGCGACGCTCACCTTCGACGTGCCGGTGAACGTGCACAGCTTCGTTCTGTCTTCGTCTTCGGGTTCCAGCGTGACCTTTGCGGTGGCGAGCGGCGTGGCTGCACCGACGGCCGGGATGTGGAATCTGCGCGGCACGACGGGCAACATCACCTTTGCGGGCTTCTCCCCGGCGCAGGACGATGCGGCGGCGAACATCAACCCGAATGCGGCTTCGACATTGACATTCGCCGGCGACGTGAACGGCGTCTACCCGTTCAACAACGCGCCTGTCATGCCGCCGTATAAGGCGCTTGTCTTGGCGGGAGAACAGTCGTTCCCGACGGGCTTCTCGTTCAGCAAGCTCAACTCTCTCTCTGAGCCGGATTCGCTGCTCCTCGGTGGGGACGTTGGTGGAACCGGTGTCATCACCTTGGCGGAAAACGGCGTGCTCGTGCTCACCAACACGGTGACAATCGCCGACACCGTGACCGTGACGAACGCGGCGAATGCGGCGATCCCGCTCAAGGTGCGCGGCGCGGAGCCTGCCTCCTTCACGATGAACGGCAAGACGACGGCAGGTGGATTCGTGCTGACGGAGGGCACGTTGAAGGTGGCCGCCGATACGGCGAACGAGGACGATGCCGCCATCGGTGCGGGCGGTACCTTGAACATCGTGGTGACCGACGTGATGAAAAAGTCGGGCTATACGACGACGGCGACGGTGCTGGAAGGCGGCGTGGTCCGCTTCTTCGATGCGGCGGGAACGGAACTTGGTGTGGGGCGCCCTGTGATGACGGTGTTGCCGGGTACGGATGCAACGTGGACGGCCGGTAGCGAGACGGGCGACCTTGACGATGCGGCGCGCTGGAGTTCATTGGCCGTCCCGGCGGACGACGGCGACGTGGCGCTTTCAAGCGGAACCCTGCCTCGGGCCACGGCGGTGATCAGTGCCTACCGCAGCTACCGTCAGGTGTCGATCCAGTCTTCCAGTGACATCGTGTTGACACGGGAGGAAGGGACATCGGCGACCTTCACAATCGGTACTCTCGCCGTTGCGCCGCACGCCAAGGTGACGATCGAGCTGCCAGCGACGATTTGCTCGGCCATCCAGTTGGGTGACGACAGCGAGTTGCGCATCGTCGGCTCCGGCGAGGACATCCAGGGGTTCGGCGCGGTCATTAGCGGCACGGGCAAGGTCAGCTACTGTGGCGGCAAGGTGCGCATCAACAAGACGCACAGCTACACGGGCGGAACGTACATCAAGGCCGGGGCGCTTGCGCAGTTCGGGCTCAACGGCTCGGTCTTCGGCAACACGGGTAAGCCGCTTGTGATCGAGGCGGGCGGCGCGCTTGATACGAACGGCAGCTACGACAGCCAATACAATCCGACCGTCGCCGGCGACGGCGTGCTATTGGCGGACGGCAAGCGCTCGGGGGCGATCTTCAATTCGAAGGCGGGGAGCGTCTCAACCGACAGCAAGGCGCAGTATCAGTCGCTCACGGTGACGGCGCCCACGACCTTGAGCGCGGACAACGTGTGGGGATTCGTCCGCGGCGGCCACAACGGGAATTTCCCGCTGAACCTCGGCACGAACACGCTCACGAAGATCGGCAAGGGAGACCTCTATTTTGCGACGAAGAACAATGTTCAGGTCACCGGCACGGGCACGATCGCCGTCGAAGAAGGCAAGATCATCTGGGCGATGAAGAACGGCGGCGGCACGGCCGACTGTTTTTCGGCGGCGAACGCCCCCTTGCTTATTGGTACGAACGGCACATTCGAAGCGCATGGAACCATCCGTTTCCGGGATCTGACGAACAATGGCACGCTCTTCTTCAACATGGCGCCGCGCGGGGCGGACATCACGGATGATACGCCCTATTATGGTGATGGCGATGTGATTATCGACGGTAACATCGGCAAGTCGGTCTTTTTCCGTTCGCGCAGCACGTCGAAAAGTACGATCTCGGTGCGCAAGGGGCGCTATGCCGTCATCAACTCTTCGGGTAACAACAGTGCCTACAAGTTTGTGACGCCCGAAAATCCGAAGGCGAATCTCAAGATCGTCGTCGAGCCGGGGGCGCAGTTCGACCTCAACGGTGTGAAGGACTTCAATCCAACGGTCGTCATCTCCGGTTCGTTGAATGGCAAGAAGGGAACCCCTGAGGGCGCGCTGGTCAATCGGGCGGACGCGTCGATCGGCAGCGGTTCGGCGCAGATTCCGCAGATCATTCTCGCCGGCGACGCGCTGGTGAGCGGCTATGCGTCGAAGAGCGACTTCGGTCTGGTGGCGCCGGGCCACAACGAGACGCGCCTGGAATTGGGCTCCTATACGATGACGCTCAATACGGCCGCGCAGTTCTGGATGATCAATACGACGATCATGGGCACGGGTACGCTTTGCGTGACGAACGGGACGTTGCATTTCCTCATTAAGGCGATGCGCGGCAACGACTGGTCGCTCGAAACAAAGGAGGGTGGCATTGTCAACTTCGATGGCGTGTCGGTGACCTGTTCGAACCTCGTGTGGCGTGGCACCGCGCAGGGCAACAAGGGCGTGACGGCCTATGGCACGTACAAGCCGGTGAGTACGACTCTGCCGGCGGTGGTGCTGGCGGGCCCGGCGGCGGGCATCGATGCAAGCGGCATGACGGCGCCGTGGAACATCGCCACGGGTGGCGGCCTGACGTTCGCGGCCGGAACGAAGGTGAACGTCGATCTTGGCGAGCGGCCGCTCTCGAGCAACTTGAAGATCCTCGCGTGGGATCGGTTGCCGACGAACGTGCAGCTGTGGACGATGACGCCCGCGTCGCCCAAGTTCCGCGTGACGGCGCGGGACGACGGATTGTACATCATCCCGCACAACTTCATCATCTACGTGCGTTAAGACGTACAGCGCTGAATCCCCGCCAAGATTTTGGTGGGGATTTTTTTGACAATTGACAGATTTTGAAAATTGTACTACAATTTATGATGTGAGCGGCAGGTGCCGCTTGATGTTTTGATGTTTCATGTTCAATCTTGAATGCGCCTCCGGCGCGGAAAGTCGGAAACTCAGATGATACAGAAAACGCTGAAGTGGGGGGTGGTGCGCTTGGCGGCCGTCCTGATGGGATTGGGGGTGGCGCAGACGGTCGCGGCGGCGGAGCTGCCGGCGGACTATACGCGCCTCGACTACATTGAGTCGACCGGCACGCAATGGATCGATACGGGGCATACCCACACGGCGACGACGCGCGTCGACTGCGTGGTCAACATCGACCAGGTTCAGGTGGTGAACGCGGCGGCAGTCTTCGGTTCGTTTAATGGAAGCAAGGCGGCAAACAATTTTTGCTTCTTCTCGACATTTGGAATGTACAACGGTGATCGACCGGGGTATGGCCGGACAGGTGTTGAAACGTATGGGCGCGGACTTTTTTTGGGCGAGAAAATCCGCCTCGTCTGCGAGGGCTTGACGGCGAAATGGTGGGTCGTTTCCGATCCTGCGCGGGAGGGCGCGCTGTACAATACCGGTACACCGGATGCTGGTCTATGTACGCTCGCGATTTTTAACATCCACAACATGACGCAGGTTCAGGCGAATGCCTGGGAGATCATGAAGCTCTACTCGTTCAAGATCTACGAAGGCGAAACTCTGATGCGTGATTTCGTTCCGGTGCGGGACGGAAATGGCGTTCTCGGCCTCTACGATCTCGTGCAGGGCGAGTTCAAGGCGAATAGCGGAACGGGGACATTCCTCGCCGGGGAATTCGCGCCGATTACAGGTGCGAACTTCACGAAGACGGGCGCGGATCGTACCATGACGACGGGCGTGAATCTCTCGGGCGCGCTTACCCTTCAAGAAGGCGCGCTCGTTGCGCGTGACGTGGCAGACGCGGGCGCGTTCACGTGTGGCACGCTCACGCTCGCGGGCGGCACGCTCGACTTTGCGGTGCGGGGAGAAGGCACGCCCGAGATCAAGGTGGCCGGTGCGGCCACGGTGACGGGCGCGGTGACGGTGAAGGCGCCCGAATCGCTCGCGGTGGGCGTCTATCCGATCATCGCGGCCGGGTCCTTCGCGGTGACGGGCGGCTCGGTGACGCTCGATCCGGCGTGTGTGAAGGCGGGCGGCACGGAGCGTCGGCTTGAGACGACGGCGGAGGGATTGCGCCTCGTTGTTTCAACGCCGTTGCCGGCGGGCTATACGCGCCTCGAGTACATCGAATCGACGGGGACGCAGTGGATTGATACGGGCTACATCCATCAGGCCAACACGCGCGTCGAGTGCGTGATCGCCTCGCACTGGCAGATGGACGGGAGCGCTCACACCTATCCGGTGGCGTTCGGCTCGTTCAACGGCAGTATGAAAACGAGCGCGTTCTGCTTCTTCACCCATTGGGGAACGGGCTGGTCGGGCGCGAACAAGCCGGCGACGTGCCGCACGGGCGTGGAAACGGGAGGGGGGGGGTTCTTCTTCGATCGCCCCACGCGCCTCATCTGCGAAGGGACGGAGGCGAACTGGTCGCTCGTCGAGGAGCCGAACCGCACGGGTTCCATCACCGGCGGCGGCACGGCGGATGCGGGTGTCTATTCGATGTACATTTTCGTTATTCACGATGGCGCGGCCACGACGGCGCGCAACTCCTTCGAAATGATGCGCCTCTATTCGTTCGACATTTCCGAAGGCAATGCGACGAGCGGCTACACGCTCAAGCGCAGCTACATCCCGGCGTTGCGCGAGGCGGACCACGCCATCGGCCTCTACGACACGGTCACGCAAACGTTTACGCCCGACTGCAGCGGCGGGGCCGTTGGGTTCATCGGCGCCTACCCCGATGGCATCTCGGGCGTCGACTACATGAAGACGGGCGGGGACCGGGTGATCGCCAACGGCGTGAACCTTTCGGGTGTGCTCACGCTCGCGGGCGGCACGCTTGCCGTGGCGGAAGCGGCCACGCAGCGCATCCGCTGCCAAACGCTTGCGCTCGCCGGCGGTACGCTCGATTTTGCGACGCTCGGCGTGGGCACGCCGGAAATCCAGGTGGCGGGCGCGGCGACGATTTCGGGCGCGGTCACGGTGACGCTGCCGCCCGCGCTCGCGCCGGGCACCTACAATCTCATCACGGCCGGTTCGCTCGCGGTGGCCGAGGGCGCGGCGGTGACGCTCGCCGAAGGGGCGGCCGTGGGGAACGACGGGGCCACGCGGACGTTGGAAGTGACGGAGACGGGCGTGCGGGTCGTTGTGGGAGAGCAGATGCTGCCGGCCGGTTACACACGCCTTGCCGGCGTGCGCGCGACGGGAACGCAGTGGATCGACACGGGGTTTGAAACCTACGAGCTTACGTCCATCGACTTCTCCTATTCGGATGACTCGTATGTCCATGCGACGGCCTTCTTCGGCCAGGACGCCTGGACGGGCAGCCGCTGCCTCTTCAACCAGCAGTCGAACGAGCTCTATTTCCATGATACGGTAGGCGTTCTCATGGGGCCGGCGCCGGGGTATGGCCAGCGCCATCGCTTTCTCCTCGGGGCGGACGCGCGGGCGCGGCCGTCGACGAACGGTGCGGAACCGGCGGCGTTTGCGGTGCGGAATTCCTTCGCGGGCGCCAACCGCCGGCTTGCGATTTTCGGTACGACGGTCGGCACGTACCTGACGTGTTACACCTTCAACGAGATGCGCATCGCCGATGCGGGCGCGCTCAAACGCTATTTCGTGCCGTGCCTCAGCCCGCAGGGCGAGGCGGGGCTCTGGGATTTCGTGGAAGGGCGCTTCTACGGCCGCCAGGGTTCGGGCGTTTTGCTGCCGGTCTATGCCGGCGTTGAGGCGCGTCTCAACTACGTGCAGTCGAACAGTCATCAGTGCGTGCTCGTGGATAACTACACGATGGACGCGAATACGACGGTACTGATGGATTTCGCCTACCCGGTCTACCAGCAGTCGACGGCGTTCTTCGGTATCGGTTGGACGAATAATCAGTACCTCTTCAACCAGCAGAGCGATCTGTTCACCTTCCACAGCGGCGGACAGAATTTGCCGGCGATGGGCAAGCCCGACGCAACGGCCAAGTATCAGGTGGAGATCAACAATGCGAATGCGTTTGTCGTGCGCAACTTGACGGCGGGAACGTCGGCCTCGGCGGCGATTGTGCGCACGGTCCCGGCGTCGCCGCTTGCCATCTTCTCGATCAACACGGGGGCGAATGCGTCCTCGTTCAGATTCTACGATATGGAAATCGGCCATGCCGAAGGAAACGGCGTGGTGGTTCAGCGCCGTCTCTTCCCCGCGCGTAACGGCGTTGGTGCGGTGGGATTGCGCGACGAACTGACGGGTGCGTTCTATCCGAACCGGGGAACCGAACCCTTGGCCTACGGTTACGCCTACAATACGACCGAAGACGGCGTGGTGCTCTATGACGGTGAAATCGTGGCCGAGGATCAGTTCCCGACGGCGAACGTCGTAAAGGCAAGCGCTGCGGCGATCAAGGCGGGTGTGGTGCCGGCCTTCCTCTCGCTCGCCGTCGAAGAGGGGGTGTTCGATTTCGCGGATGGTACGCCGCGCGCCGCCGAGGTGGCGGGGGCGCTCACGCTCGCGGGCGGTACGCGCCTTCGGTTCGATGCAACGGATACGGGGAATGACACGCTCACCGCTGCGTCCGTGGCGTTCGTCAACGCGAGCGCGGAAACGCCGGTTGCCATCGAACTTGCGGTCTCCGGCAGCGTTTCGTTCGGCGAAGACGGGAAGATGACGCTCATCTCCGGCGGCTTGACCGCAGCGGATGCGGCCAAGTTCAAATTGGAAGGCCTTGACGGTACCCTCCTCGTGGAGGGCGGTGCGCTCAAGGCGACGCTCCCGACGGACGTGGTGGTTTCGGCCGTGTGGACGGGCGGCGGCGACCGCACGAACCTTGCCGACACGCGCAACTGGCAGTGCCGCAACGTGCTCGGCGAGACGATGCCGAACCAGCTCCCGACGGCTGATTCCTACGTGATCGTGGGCACGAATACGACGTTCAACTGGCCCGTTGGACAAACCCTCACCTGCCGCAAGGTGATCTTCGAGAATGAATTCAAACTCAATGCGGACTGCGACTGGCGCGGACTTGCCGTGCCGATCACGTTCAAGGTCGACTTGAACGGCCACAAGCTCTATCTCTCGAATCTGCAGGGACGTGGCGAAATCACCGATTCGACTCGCCCGTGCGAATACCAGCGCCTCGAGTTCATCGCCTCCACGGCCGCCGGCCAGTGGATCGATACGGGCTATCTCATGAAGGCGAAGACGAAGTTCGAGTGCGCGGTGGACGTGTCGCTCAACCAGCCCTACACGGGAAGCCATGCCTGGCCCGAAATCTTCGGCGTCATCGACGGGCAGGATCGCGTGGTTTTCTTCCCCACGTTTGGCAATGTGACGGATGGTGCGTTGACCTCGGAGTGCTGCCTCAACCGCGGCGGTAACGAGACGAAAAGGGGCACGTTCTACAACGGCGAGAAGATGAAGCTCACGGTTCAGGGTACGAACGCCTACTTCGAGTCGCTCGAAGGAACCGGCCATAGCGGGTCCGTGACGGGCGTCCCCGTGACGCCGAGCGCGAGCCAGTACACGATCTTCATCTTCACCGCCGGTAAGGGTGGTACGTCGTACGACAACCGCACGTGCGCCATGAACCTCTACTCGTTCAAGATCTGGGACGACGGCGACAACGCGGATTCGCTCGTGCGCGACTTCGTGCCGGTGCGCCGCACGTCCGACGGGGCAATCGGCCTCCTCGATCTTGTGAACAACGAGTTCCACGGCAACGGCAACGTGGCGACCATTGCGATGAAGGGCGGTGGCGTGCTCGCCGGCGAGATCGACTGCTGCGGCGAAGTACACCTCGATGTTTCGGAAGGCCTTACGATCGGAACCGATGCCGTGAAGCTCACGGGTTCGCTCCGCCTCGTGAAGGAGGGCTTGGGTACGTTCCATCCCACGATCACGGGGTCCACCTACTACGGTGGCACGGAAGTGGCGGCCGGCCAGATGACGGCTTGGCAGGACGCCTATCCCGCGAGCGCCGACAAGACGGTGACGATCTCCTCCAATGCGGTGTTCGACATCAGCGGCCTTTGGCAAGATTCGCGCGGCTGCGCGTCGGAGGCGATGTTTGAGATGAACGGCGGTACGATCGACAACCTCGGTGTTGATTGTTCGTCGGGATGGGGTTCGATGGTGTGCATGCGCCTCACGGCGGATTCCAAGATCAAAGTGTCGCACGACTACGGCTTCATCAACGCCTCGTACATGATGACGTTCATTGATCTCTACGATAAGCGGCTCACGGTCGACATCGCTGACGGAAAGACCTTCTGGCTCTTCGATACGTCGATCTACGGCGGAACGCTCGTGGCGGAAACGCCCTCGACGGGCAAGCTCTGGTTCAACAAGTTCTATGTGCGCGCCTATACGGCCGACTTCGACCTCAACTGCGGCATCCAGATCGATGTGCCGGTGGATGTGAAGAACCTCACGATGCGCTATGCGGGCACGACGGCGTCCGGCGGGGGCACGCTTACCATCCATGGCACCTACAAGCCCGTGAGCGACTTCATCTACAACTTCAAGATGCTCACGGGAACGAAGCTCGACCTCACGGCGCAGGAGGGCGTCTTCGCCCTCACGAGCCCGACCACGGGCAAGACGCTCGCCTTTGCCGACGACGCGACGATTGCCGTCGACATGGGTACGCGCCGCATCCCGGCGGAGGGACGCGTGGTGGCGTGGGAGGACGGGGTTGACAAGCCCACGAATAACGTCAAGTTCGTCGCGCCGCCTGGCGCCCGCTACCGCGTCTACACGAAGGATGACGGCATCTACGTGATGAGCGGTTTGATCGTCACAATCCGGTAATCCAATTCGTAGAGACAGCAAAAACTTCGACGAGTTTTTGGATTGCCAGACAAAGTAAATGCATCTAAGTGCGGGGGCTGATCCAAGTCAGCCCCCTTGCTGTCCGAATACACTGTATCGGCTCGACCCACGGTCTGTCTCAGAATGGATTGTCATATTTTGGATAGAGGCTATAAAATTGAATAGTTGTTTCTCGGGGGTGCTCGGATGCTGAATCAATGAACGAGCGGGAGAATGTGGTCTGATTGGCAGGTTTTGGGGGGAGATTGGGCGGGAATAGACGGTCTTTGGCGTTTGACGGTCCAGTTGGCATGGTGTTTGCTTTTCTCAAATACGTGAACCACGAGCAAAAAGAAGGAGAAAAGAAATGAAGTGGGAAAAGTTTG
>JAZLJP010000159.1:0-5766 GCA_045617985.1 Kiritimatiellia bacterium | reverse complement strand
AATGCCGCCGTGAAACGCGCCTGCGACGTCCATGCGCTCGACAGCGTGCGCTGGCTCATGGATCTGGGCTTCAAGTACCACACCGCAGTGAGCCTCCACATCAATATGTTCGACGCCTATAAGGACAGTCCGCTCTGGGATGAATATGTGGCGCACGACATCATCGGCAAGGACAAAGACGGCAAGCTCATCGAGTCCGAATGGGGCTGGAAGATCAGCTACGCGCAGGAATGGAAGACGGGCTTCGCGCAGAAGCGCCTCGACCGCCTGCTCGAGCTTCTTCCGATTCAGAAGGCGGGCACTCTCCACATCGACGCCTTCCACAGCCGCGTGCCGATCGGGTATCTCGATCAGAACGGCGGCCACTGCGTGCGGTGGCAGCCGATTCCCAGTCCCTATCTGCCGTTCACGCAGCAGGACGAAATCGAAGCGCAGAAAAACATCATCCGCTACCTCGACAAGAAGGGCGTCGATGTGACCGAAGAAGGCAACATCCAGTTCTTCTCGGGGCTCATTCCCATGAGCTGGCACTATGGCACCGGCCAGTATTTCAAGTGCCCGCGTACGCTCTACTGCGGCGTCAACAATTCCTCGCGCTGGGGGCGCGTCTTCGGCACGTGCTTGAATACGGAAACGGTCTTCAACCAGTATGGTCCTACGCCGAAGGGGTTCCAGGTGTTCATTTCCGAGTTCTGCCGCAAGTCGCTCCTGAGCAACTACCTCTTCCGTTTGACGCCTGTGGAGGCGATTGAAGGCGCCAACTACAACGCGGTGAAGTTCGCGAATGGCGTCTTCTCCGAATTGGACGGCGGCCACTACACGCTCAAGGTGGACGATTGCGTGCTAGCCGACGGCGACGATCTGCTCCTGCCGGCCTTGTGGACGCCCGAGCGCGACCTGCTCGCGTTCAGCGGCAGTGGCTACGCGAAGCGAATCTGGCACCTGACGCAGGACTGGCCCGCCTCCGGCACGGTGAAGCTCTTCACCGTCGACGAGCACGGACAGCATTCCGTCGGCGAATTGGCTTATTCCAATCGTCAGCTCGAACTTTCCCTGAAGCCCGGAGAGCTCGTTCGCGTGCTCGCGCAGTAGAAAGGAACTCAGATGAAGCGCATGGTGATCTTGGCGGGTGTACTTGTGGCGGGGGTGTTCGCATCGGCCGAGGCGCCGCGCGGCATTTCCGGGGGAACGCGGGTCCCGAATGAAATGCAGATGGGCGTGACGTTCGGTTTCTATGCGCCCCAGGGTTATTTCGGTTCGCCGCAGGCGCGCGATGAAGTCGAGGCCATGGCGCGCGCGGGCGTCACGTGGGTGACGGTTGTGCCGATGGTGTGGCAGGAGGCCTCGGATTCGTCGCTTCAATACAAGGACTTCGAGCGATCGCAGAACGATCTTGACCTTGCGGACATCATCGCGTTCATCCACGCCAAGGGCATGAAGGTGCAGCTGCGGCCGATGCTCGAGTGCAAGGACGGGGCCGGGCGGCTCGGTGTGTTCGTGCCCCGTGATGGGAATCGGATGGGCATCGCCCGTTCGCGTCGTTCCGCCTGGTTCAGGTCCATGGCGGCACGTAGCGCCTATTATGCGCGGATTGCCGAACGGACGAAATGCGAGGTCTATTGCCTCGATTCCGAGTTCGATCGGATGATCGACGAAAACGCGAAATGGAAGGCGGTCGTCGCTGCCGTGCGCCAGGTCTATTCGGGACCCGTGACGAGCTGTCACACCGTGCACTGCAATGTCATCGACTATCGAAAGGTGCTCGCGGATCGCAACCATTGGTTTTACGATCTTGACTTCCTCTCGCTCAGCAACTACATCCCCGCACGTCGGCGGGAGGATGGCAACAAGGCGCTCACGGTCGAGGAGATGATGCGCAACATGGAGCCGGCCCGCGAAACGATGCGTGAAATCGCGCGCCTTTACGGCAAGCCGATCACCTTTGGCGAGTGCGGCTGCACGTCGGCGAAGGGCAAGGCGCGCTCGCCGTCCTGGTATGGCGTGGCGCCGGCCGACGGAGCGGAACAGGCTACCTACATGGAGGCGGACTTCCGCATGTTCGCGTCCGAGCCCTGGTGCCGCGGCTTCCACTGGTGGAGCTGGGACGTTCTCTGGCCGATCATCCCCGACACGCGTGCGCTGCGTCGGATGGACTTCACGATTCGCGGCAAAAAGGCGGAAGGCGTGTTCCGGGCGTGGTCGGAAAAGCTGACGGGCGTGAAGGTGCCGCCGCATGAACCTCGTCGGCCGGGACCGTTGCCGAAGGACTTCACGCCGCTTGCGTGGATTCTCTCGAGTACGGGCCATGAGTTCATCGACACGCGTGTCGTGCAGGCGCCGGGCGATGCGCTCGTGGTGACATTTGAAATGCCGGCTGCGCAGATTTCGCCGTGGACGGCAGTTTTCGGCGGTGTGGACGACAAGGGCCGCCAATGGCAGTTTTCGACGAACAGCGGCGTCGGCTGCGAGGGGCGCCCGACCTACTATTGCGGTGGCGTGTGTGTGGCCGGCGAGGATGGCATGTTCCCGACAGACCGGAAAGTGACGCTTACTTGCCGGAACGGCGAGGCTGTCTGGACGGGCGGGCGGCTTGCGGGCGCGGGGTCGGATTGCGGCGCGGGGTTCGGGTCGATTTTCCTCTTCGAGGTCAACAAGACCGATGTGATGTGCGGGGTGAGGCCGAGCAACGTGCCCACGCGGATGAAACTCTACGGCTTCAAGCTCACGGATGCCGCCGGAAAGGTGAAATGCGATCTCGTTCCCTGCCGTACTGCGCAAGGCGAAGTGGGCCTTTGGGACCGTGCCGCCGGCATGTTCCTCGGCAATGCCTCCGGAAGAGGCTGTTTTGTAGGCCCAACCTTATGAGAGGACCGAGCAATGGAACAAAAGAAGAACGGACGATGGAACTCGGCCCCGTTGTCTTCCATCCGTTCTGAAAAGGAGAGAGAGAAGCCATGAAAAAATCGACGATTGGCGTTTTGATGCTTTGCACGCTCGCGCTTTCCGTTTCGGCGGATGAGGCGTATCGGTTCTATCGCTTCAAGGTGGAGGCGACGCGCGGCGATGCACTTCAGATTGCCGAGTTGAAACTCTTCTCGGGGAAGGACGAGGTGACGCGGGCCTTCACGAAGGTTTCGTATGATCGTACGACGAAGGCGTCGAACGGCTACTGCGTGCGCGAGACCTACGAGCCCACGCGGGCCCTTGATGGCGATCTCAAGACGAAGTGGTATGACGACCGGGCGATGGCGGCGGAAACGATGGGGGCGGTGTGGTTGACCTTGGAGGCGCCCCGGCCCGTTGACGTGACGCGCTATGAATGGTACGTGGCGGACGACACGCAAAACTTTCCGGGTCGCAACCCCGCGGCGTGGCGCTTCCAGGCGTCGGCGGACGGCCGCACGTGGACCGATCTCGACGTCGTGCGGGAAGGATGTCCCGTCGTGCGCAATTTGGCGCGTGCCTACATCTGGGAACGCGGTGTTGCGCGGAAGGTCGTCAAGGCCACCTCGCTTGTCACGCATGACGGACGGCGTCTCGTCACGTGCGACATGGCGGGCGTGCCGTTCACCGCCGCCGTGCCGATCAAGGACCTTCCCGCGTCGCTTCCGCCGGCCCGGCCGTGGACGATCTATGTGTTCAAGACGGCCCATGTCGACCTCGGCCTTCACACCTCCACCTACAACGTGGCGGCGGCGACCGTGCAGAGAATGAAGCTGGCGAAGAAGCTGATCGAAGAGGACAACGCGGCCGATGCCGATCCGGGCGCGTTCCGCTGGTTCGTCGAAGGGTGGTACGGCTGGCGGCACTGGGCGAATCTCGTTCCCGAAGAGGCACGGGCGTTCGCCGCGGAGATGTCGCGGCGCGGACGCTTCTCCTGTGGCGTCGGTTGCGCGGGCAACTACACGGAACTCTTCGGCTACGAGGAACTTTTCCGCAGCCTCGACGGTTGGGCCGATGCGCGCCGCGATGGTTTCAACAACCACACGCTCTTCATGACCGACCTGAACGGCATCGGCTGGGGCGTTGTGGGCCCCTACGCGAAAGCGGGCGTTCGCAACATCGGCTGGTGGCCGAACCATTGGCATCAGACGGAACCGGCGCGCCTCGCTTTCGGGACGCCCGCGAATGGACGCCCGCTCGTCTTCTGGTGGGAGGCGCCCGACCGCGCCCAGCGGATTCTCGTGTGGGCGAGTGCCCATTCCTATTGTGCCGGCGGCATCTTCGGCGCTCCCACGGGGATTTGGGACGTTCCTTCGCATCCCTACCCGCCTGCCGCGGAGAAGGCGCTGAAGAACTACCGCTTCGATCTCCGGCGCATGGAGCGCGCCACCGCGAACGCGCTCGCCGACCTCGAGCGTGTGGTGCCTTACGACATTTGGGCCTATCCCGACTACCTCGACGACGAACTGCCGAATCTCCGCGCCGTGGAGGCCGTGCGCGCCTTCAACGCGAAGTGGCGTTGGCCGCAGTTCCGCACGGTGGGCAACCTCGACGAACCGTTCGATGCGCTCGCGAAGAAGTGGGGCGACAAGCTGCCCGTCGTACGCGGCCAGATTACATCCGCCTGGGTGCAGCTCTGCCTCGGCTATCCCGTCTTCCACGCGCGCAAGTTCAATGCCGATCGTCTTCTCCCCGCCGCCGAAGCCGAGGCCGCCATCCGTGCCGTCGAAACGGGCGCGGCGTATCCGAAGGCCGATTTCGACCACGCTTGGGAGTCGATTCTCAAGTGCAACGAACACGGCATGGGCGGCGATGTGCTTGCCGGTTACGTGGACCGCCGCGTGTGGGAGACATGGCTGCAGAACTTCGAATGGCTCGATTTCGCCGAGCGCGTGGCGAAGCGGAATCTCGCGCCGGTTCCTGCGCCCGTGCGCCGGGAGACGACGGCCGTTGAAAACCGGTGGTACCGCCTCAAGGTGAATGCGCGTGGTGAAATCGAGAGCATCTACGACAAGGACCTCCAGCGCGAGCTCCTCTCGGCACCGGCGGGGCGTCTTGTCTATTCGCCGGATAACAACAAGACCTTCGTGGACGAAACGGCTTCGGGTGCCGCCGTGACGCGCCGTGTGACGCTCGCGGAGAACGAGAAGGCCATCTACCTCGAGGTGACGATTGAACATCCCTGGGACGTGTGGAACAAGGTGAATGGACGCGAGGAACCGTGGAAGTTCGGCTATGTGGCGTTTCCGTTCGCGCTCAAAGACTATCGCTTCGCGGCGCAGATCAACGGTCCCGTGATCGATCCCATCAAGGACATCGCGCCCTACACGACGGACGCCTACCTCGCGGTGCGCGACTGGTGCGCCGTGGAAGGCGAAGGGGTGGGCGTGGGGCTCGCGCTTCGGGATACGACTTTGGTCGAATTCGGGCGCGTGCATCCGAAAACGATGATGTGGGACCGCACGGCCGAATCGTCGGCCCTCTACAGCTACGTCTTCAACAGTATCGGCCACTTGGCCGAAGTGCCGCGCTGCGAGGATTTCAAACTCACCTTGCGCTACGCGATCACATCCTATCGCGGCGATTGGCGGGCGGCGGAGCTGCCGGCGTTTGCGGCGCGGTTCGTGGAGCCGGAGATGGAACGGGTGCGCTCGCGCCTGAAAACGGACGCGAAAAACGTGCGCCTCGTTTCGTTCCGCCGCGGCGACGAGGGGTGGGTGGCGCGTTTCCGCGAAACCGAGGGGCGCGCCACGACGGCCAGGGTCGTACAGGATCTTTTCCCGGGCGTCGCGCCCACCGTGTCGATCACGCCGTTCGGATTCG
>JAZLJP010000158.1:0-31224 GCA_045617985.1 Kiritimatiellia bacterium | reverse complement strand
GCGTCCTCCACGAGGGAGCTGTGGAAGCGCCCCTGCCACACCGCCCCCTCGTGCCCGCGCTCGCGGTTGTAGGCCATCGCGATGCGCTCCTTGAGGGTCTTGACGAACTGGGAGACGTTGTACATCCGCCGCGCGTAGCGCTCCTTGGCGGCGTCGACCGCGCCGCCGTTGCCCTCCGCGCGCATCTTCGCCCACGCCCTGCGCAGCCGGCCGATCCGGCCCTCGTCCCCGTACAGCGACAGCAGCCGCCCGAGCATCTCCTCGTCCGGCAGTTCGAACCCCACCGCCGGCCGGGCGGCCCCCTCCCGCTGGGGACTGTCCCCGCCGGCCCCGCCCTCCCGCCGGGGACTGTCCCCGTCGGATGCGCCCTCCCCGAGGGGACTGTCCCCGGCGGCGGGAGCCCAGCGGGGGACGCGGCATACCGCCGGACGCATGCCGAAGGCGTGCGAGTCGGGCTCGAGGCCGGGGTCGGTCCAGTACTTCTCGGGCACCCCCGGCACGTGGACCACCAGGTGGAAGTGGTTGTCCATGACGCTCCAGGCGTAGACCTCGACGCCGCTGAAGTCGGCGACGCCCTGGATCCAGCCGGCGATGCGGTCCTTGAAGGCGCCGTCCGCGAAGAGGAACTCGCGGTGGGCGACGCGCGAGGTGATGTGGTAGACGGCGTCCCTGAGGACGACTCTGTTCTTTCTGGCCATTTTCGCTCCTTTTCTGACATTTCGCCCCTTCGGCCGTTCTCACGTCACGGAACGGTCCACCTCGGGACGCGTGTCGGAG
This sequence comes from Kiritimatiellia bacterium, assembly GCA_045617985.1. Taxonomy (GTDB): domain Bacteria; phylum Verrucomicrobiota; class Kiritimatiellia; order RFP12; family UBA1067; genus RUG572. The sequence continues at coordinate 30,447 of JAZLJP010000158.1, read as the reverse complement.
TAGGCGAAAACGGCCGCCCAAATGTCAAGACATTGTAGACGGAAATGTCAAGAGAATGTCGAGGAGGTGCGGAGAACCCCGACAAACCACCTTGGCGTGGGGACTGTCCCCCTCGGGGCCCGGGGACTGTCCCCCTCGGGGCCAACAAACCACCTTGGCGTAGGGATTCACCGCCACTACGCGCCAAGGTGCTGCCGGAAGGCCGTAGGCCGACCAAGAGACGATCGCGGTGAATTATTCAGATGCGACCTTCTCAATCCGTGAGCACCTGCAAGGTTACCGTGGAGGCGGCTTTGCCTTTGGCGGCGTATTTCCAGACGATTTTCCGATCGCGCGTCACTTCGAGCGCGGTCACGCGGCTGCCGTCGGCGGCTCCGTTGGAGTAGCTGCCGATGAGGAGATTGCCGTTTTCGCGTTCTACAACACCACAGAGGTTGCCGAATCCGAGTTCGGGATAGTCGGCCGCGCGGAACTGCCACGCGATCTTGTGGTCCGGCGTATATTCGCTCACGCCGTCGAGATGTACGATCATCGTGTTGCCGTTCGCGCGGCGATACGATTCGAACGTGGGCTTCTCGACGACCTGTTCCCACACGAGGCGCCCCTCTTCATCATACTCGCGTACCATGCGGGCGCCCCAGCAGGAAACGAGATACGTTCCCGCCGCCGTCTTCCGCACCTGGCGGAAATGGTAGTGTACGGGCGTGGGCTTTCCATCGACAGTACGCGAATCGGCCTTGATGCGCACGAGCACCTCCCGCGTCTCGGCCTTCAACTCCGTAAGGCGCTCCATCGTGTTTTCGGCAACGACGATATTGCCGTTCGGAAGCACCTCGAAGCCATGCGTGCCTTCCTTCGGCGAGGGCCTGTACCAAAGTTCCGTCTTCTTCGTTGCCATTTCCGTGCGCCAGAGCGCGCCGTTCGACCAATAGATGTACTTGCCGAACTTCGTCGCCCGCGAAATGTCGCCACAGCCGTCCATCCGCCACACCTCGCGTCCGTCGCGCTCGATCACGCGCATACTCCCCTTCCCGCACGTGAGAATCCGCTCCGCCGCCGGAGGCGCCTCGCACGCGCCGCGCACCTCGCGGAAGTCGACGTCGTTACGCAAATCCAGAAGCGGCCGCGCCTTGAGAATTTCGTCCATCAGGCGCTTGTAGTCGGGATCCTCCGGCCCCGAGAAGATGCCGCGTTCCACGCCGCGCACGAACCACGCATTCCGTTCCGGCCGGTCGTAGCGCACATAGAACTGGTACGGGAGGGGCACCCCCTTCTTCTTTTCAATGTCGCGGCACACGGCCGCAAGCGAAGGAGGAAACACCTTGCGGCACCCACGTAGCTTCGGCTGGCGCGACTGCGAGGTGCCGTAGAACGGCACGTTGAGGTCGATCCACAGGTGGATGCGCAGCCGCTCGTCGTCCGTCAGGTTCACGCGCTTCCTGCCCGTCACGTCCGGATGGCCCGCCGCGACGATCCACGAAAGGCGGCTCGCGGGACTTCCCCAGAACTTGGGGCGAATCCAGAGGATGTTCTCTTCAAGATTGTTGTAGGTGGGTATCCAGCTCGTGTAGGGGTTGCGTCCAAAACGCGCCATGTCGGGCGGCTGATGGTCACGGTCGTTTTCCGCCGCCGTACCTTTGCGCGCCAGGTTTTCATAGGCGACATTGAAGTAATCCGTGCGGTCGCCCGTGAGCTCGGGCTCGGGTGCCTCGGGTTCGCCACTGTGGCATTTTACGCAGTGGCGGTCGAGGACCGGCTGCACAACGCGCACGAAGCTGAAACCGTCCTTCGCGCCCCACGAGGGCTCTTGAAGCGGCGCGGCCGGACGCTGCGCGGCCAGCGACTTCCCGATCTGCGTGGGCGAGATCGAGACATAGTTGCGGTCCGCATGGCAGCCGATGCAACTCTGCTTTTCACCGGGCATGAAGTGCGTGAAGGTGCGCATGCGCTGAACCGCCCGTCCCTCCGCATCGAGCGGCAGGAAGTAGACGGGCTTGCCCGAAGGCACGAGGAAGTGCGCGCTGCCGTCGGTCTCGACGTCGGCAAAGCCCAGCACGCGTTTAGAGGCGTAGGTGGCGCCGCAGCTGACCACGGGGAACTGCACGCCGAATTGACGCAGGTAATTTTCCGAACGGATGTCCTTCTCCATCTCCTGCACCACGACGAGACGCTTCACCTCGCCCGGCGCCACATATTTTTCAAGGCCGATGCGCACATCCTGCACCACGACTTCGGCGAGCGGCGCAATCTTCGCGTCGAGCGTGGTGGCCCGCTTCACCGCCGGGAGCGGCCGCGGCGCAAGCGGCATCGGCGCATACCAGCCCAAACTGCAGGTACGCCCCGCAAGGACCGTCTCGACCGCCGGCGAATCAAACGCCCGCAGTTCGATGCCACCATTATGCGACACGAGATAGCGATCGCGGTCAAGGGGATACGGCGTCGTGTAGGGCCCGCGAACACGTTCGCCGCGGATACCACTGCCCACCGGCGCCACGAACAACTCGGGCGTCAGGTTGCGGATGGCTGCCTGGGCGTTGCCGCCCTTCGTGGTGTCGATGAGCCCCAACGCCCCATGACAGGCGATACTCCCCCGGTAGAAACAGCCATGCGACGTCATCACGCAGAGGAAGTGATTGGGACGCCCCGGCACCTCGTGCGCGAACATGAAGGTCGCCGGCGAAAGCACGCGATTCCCGAAAACGCCCGAAAGGCCCGTGCCGTCCGGCTGGATCGCCCAGAGCGACTGAATCGGAATCGCGGGACGATCCACGTATTCCCAGCGGCTGAAGAGAATGCGCCCGTCGTTCATCACGGAGGGCGTGAAGTCCGTGAGATAGTTCGCCGAAAGCCGCGTCACGTTCTGGCCGTCGCCGTCGGCGCGGTAGAGGACGGGCGAGGTGGAGGTCCAGCAATAGGCAAAGGCGGGCTTGCGGTCCGACGTGAAGGCGACACCGCCATCCGGCAGCCAGCAGGCGTTCTGGTTGTTACCGGGGCCGCCGATCACCTGAACGAGGCCCGTCCCGTCGGCATTGATGCGCCAGATTGAAAACGGCTCCTTCATCGTGCGCTTCCAGCTGAAGAGAATCTGCGCGCCATCGTAGGAGACTTGCGCATCGAGGATGACGCCCGCATCCGCGTTCACGAGTTTGCGCGCATCGCCCGAAACGGGATCGTACACGTAGAGCCCGCCGCCGGGGGAGAGCCCCTCCACATGGTAGGTGTAGACGTGGCTCGGGCGCAGCTGCGCGTGGGAGACGACCACGATCGGTCCAAGACCCGGCGTGACGGCGACGGCGTTCGACCACGGAGACATCGCCTGGCACACCGGATCGACGGCACGAACGGCATACTCAAGCCCAGCCGTACCCGCCGCATCGCACCACACGTTCGTGGCAACCCCCGTCGCGCACGTCTCCCACGCGCCGCCTTGCACCCGGCGCCGCCGCACGTCGTAGACGACATCGCCCGTCGTGGAGCCGATGCCGAGGCGCACGCCCGTACGCTCAAGCGCCGCACAATGGAGTACGGGCTTTACCGGCACGCCGCCGGTCTTCTCGACCACCTCCACCCCTACAACATGCGGATTGTCGACGACCGGCTTGAGGTCGATGGCAAGGACGCCATCCGCACGCGGCGAAACACCTGCGTACACATGCACGGAGGCATGGTCCTTGCCGCCGCCCGACGCAACCGGATCGAGCCGCGCCTCCTTCACGACGCCATTGACCGAAACCGACATCACACGCGACCCCGGCTTCTCGTAGAAGGCCTCCAGACAATAGAGGCGCACGTCGTAGGTCTTCTTCGGATCGAGATGCGGCAGACGATAGTTGAGCCCCTTCGCATGCCAGCGTCCGCTCAGAAACACCGCCTCGGGAACGGCGGGCGAAATCTTCTCAAGGCCGTAGACCTTGGTGAAGCTCGGGTCGCGCCACGCGGGCGGCAGGCCCACGTCGCGGTGGTCGTCCGGCGCGAAGCGCCCGTGCCGCGCCCGATCGAACCCGGCGTTCAGGGCATAGACCGTATACGCCGGCTCAACGCCCCACGCCGCCGCGACAAATAGCGCCGAGGCGATCGCGGCAAACGCCCGTACGCCCCACTCTCTCCTCTGCTGCTTAATCATGCGGAACATTATACCAAAGACGGCCCGCATTGAAAAGTTTGAATGGGTGAACGAAAAAAATCAAAGGCGGCGTTTTGTCTACTTGAGATGCGGCGCGAGGGCCTTCATCCAAATGGCGTAGCCGGCATCGGTGGGATGGATCTGGTCGGCCATGATCGCCGCCGGCACCCAGCCCGTCGCATCGACGAGCTGCGCGTTGAAGTCCACCCACACGAGGCGCCCGTCACGCTTCGCGAAATCGGCGAGCAACCGATTCGTCTTCTCGTTGCGCGCCCGGGCGGCGGCGTGATTCGCCACTGCGGCGGAACGGCCGCGCGGGAAGATCGGATGCAGAATCAGGTTCGCGTTCGGCTGCTTCGCGCGGATGAGCGCGACGATCTTCTCCACACCCTTCGCGACATTGGCGGGATCGGTGGTGGACGAGGAATTGTTGTTCGTACCGATCATCAGCACGATGTTCTTCGCCGTGTAGCCGTCGAGCTCGCCATGCTGAATGCGCCAGATCACATGCTGCGTGCGGTCGCCGCCGTAGCCGAGGTTCAGCGCCGTCTTGCCGGCGGTGAACGCCTTCCAGCTCTGGGGATGCTTCCACTCCCAGAAGTGGATGATCGAATCGCCGAGCATCACCACGTCCACGGCCTTCCCCTTCACGGCCTCCACGCACGTGTGGCGGCTGAGGAAACGGTTCGCCCACCAATAGTCGCCGAAGAGGCCCGGATCGCGCGTGCGGTCGGCGGAGCGCGACTCCATGTGCGAAATCGCCTGCACTTCAACGGGCTGCGCGGCGGCCTTTGCCGGCGCAGCCTTCTTCTGAGGGGCGCCCCAAACGCCGAGCGTCAAGGCCGCGATTGCGAGCGTCGTGAGGAAAGACGGGGTGTTTTTCATTTGTTTCTCCATCCGTTTTGATCTGCGAAATCAAGGTAGCGCTTCCAGTCGGCGCGCAGAATGTGGTGGTCGCCCGCGCGCAGATGATAGGAGATGCGCCCTTCCTGCTGCGCCGTATCGGGCTTCGGGAAACCATCCGTCACGAGGCCCTTCAGGCCATAGACCTCCCACGCGGGCGAGGCGAGGCGCGCGGCCCAGTATTCGCCGCGCGGGGCCGACCACGTATCCTTCGTCGCGGAGGCCACGCACACGAGGCGCGGCGCCATGAGGGCGATGAGCTCGTGCATGTCGAAGGGCGCCGTGAGATCCTTATCGGCGTACTTTGCGATGTTCGGCGCAAACCAGATGCCGTGGTAGGCGTTCGAAAGGATCTTGAGCGGACACGACCCGGGGTTGATCATGTGCGTCAACTTCGCGCCGCCCGTTCCCGAATCGTTCGAACACGACATCGCAAAACGCGTATCTTCCGCCGCGCCCCAGAGCGCGGTTTTGCCGCCGCGCGAATGGCCCACGAGCGCCACGCGCTTGGCATCGGCTTCGGGAATCGTCTCAAGCCAGTCGAGGATGCGGCTTGCGGCCCACGACCACATGGAAGCCGCGCCCCAGTCGTCGAGCGTACGCTTCGACTTGGTCGAATAGGTGGAATAAAGGCCCACCTTGCCCATGTCGACCTTGCTGTCGTCCGGCTGGACGTCCTTGATGTCGAAGACCACCGCGCCGTAGCCGCGCGCAATGATATCCGCCACCGGGAAATGCTCCTGCACCTTCTTCAATTCGGCATCGATCCTGTATCGTGCGACCTGCAGGTTGATGTAGACGAACGTGGGGGCGTGCGTGCGCTCCTTCGGGAAGAAGGCCGTTGCCGTAAAGGCCCCGGGCTTCACCGTACCCTGCCAGGCGATCTTCACGCGCTTGCGAACCGCCTTGCCGCCGAGCAGGAGCTTATCCTCCCCCTCGGGCGTAAACGTGAGCCCCTTCGGGCGCTGCACCGGCCGACGCCCGAAATACTCGCTGCGGAACAACTCGAGGATTTCCGGGCGGCGCACCTGTTCCCAATCGGCCACCGTTTTCACTTCGGCGCCCGCTGTCGTCTTCATGAGCGGCGGCACGTTCACGGGGAGGTTTTCGCCAAAGGCCGCAAAGAGTCCGAGCGCGGCGATGAATCCGATTTTTCTCATTTCCGTTCTCCTTTCATAGCTTCATCTTAAAGAACGGGGCCTCTTAACGCCGCAGCAGGCGATAGCCCCAATAGCCGAGATGTTCCTTGAAGGCGTAGCTCGTCGTGGCGAGCGAATAGACGCTCGGGCAGAAATCGCCGAACTCCAAAGCCCGCTTCCAGCCGATGGTCGCCTCATGGTCGCACGGCGCGGGAATGATTTCAAGCCCCGCCGCGTAGCGATCGTACATCATCTTCGCCCGCGGCATGTGGAGGGCGCTCGTCACGAGCAAGACGCGCTTCCCGGCGCCGGCACGCGCGGCGAGGAGTTTCGCGACGAACTTCGCATTCTCCTCCGTGTTGCGCGCTTCATCCTCGCAGACGATCGCCGTCTCCGGCACGCCGAAGTCGACGAGAAGCGGCTGCTCGCTCAATTTCGCGCCCACGCCCGTGGGGATGACGAGCGGGGCCTTCCCCGCCCTGTAAAGCCGCGCCGCGTGCCACACGCGGTCTGCCGCGCCGTACATCGTGGGATACGGCACCCCTTCCGGCGCCGCGCCCATGCCGCCGCCCAAAAGGATGATCGCATCCGCCGCAGGCAACTGCTCCACCCGTTGGGGCGGCCAGCTGCGCTCGATCGAATACCCTATGAACGAAGCCGTGACGGGCATCGACCAGAACCACAGCCATACGAAACCGAAGGCGAGAAACCCGAGGCCGCACTTCTTGCGCCCACGCAGCAGAAGGAGGCCGGCGAGGACAAGGAAGAAGACGCCGAGCGCAAGCGGATTCATGCACCCGTCGACGATCTTATTTAGAAGATACGTCATTTTTCTTCGCCTCCTGTTCCTTCCGGCAGACTGCCGCATCGTCGAGCACGAATTTGAAGAGACGCCGCCACGGCGCGTACCTGTCGAAGAGGCGTTCGGGATGAAACTGGACGCCATGGACGTGAAGCGCGTCGTTTCCGATCGCCTCCACCACGCCGTCCGGCGCATGCGCACACGCCGTAAATCCGGGCGCCACCCGCTTCACCGCCTGGTGGTGGATGGAGTTGACCTGCATCGTCTCGCCCCCGAAGAGGCGCGTCATGAATCCAGCCGTGGGAATGCAATCGTGCACCGGCACGCGCGGCGCATCGCGCCGCCGGTGAAGCACCTCGTGTTTCGGAAATTCGGTGGGCAGATCCTGCCAGAGCGTGCCGCCGAAATAGACGTTGATCATCTGCTCGCCGCGGCAGATGCCGAAGATGGGCTTATGCTGGCGCACGGCGGCGCCCAGAAGCTTCCATTCGAATTCGTCGCGCCTGAGGTTCACCGCGCCGAGCTTGCGATGGCGCGGCGCCTGATAGCGCTCGGGCGCCACGTCTTCGCCGCCGCAGAGCATCAAAAGATCGATGCCCGCCACGGCGCGTTCAATCGCCGCCGTATCGTCAGTCCACGTAAGAAGGCGCGGCTCGGCGCCCTGTGTGCGGACCGCCTCGGCATAGTCGGCGGGGAGCGGCTTCCCTTCGGGCGAGCAGCAGTCCACCACGCCCACCACGAGCGGCGAGGCGTGCACCGCACAGGCGAGCGCCACCACCGGCATCATCAGCTTGATTGCATTCATCGTTCCTTGTTTTCCTTCCCTTAGCGGATTCCCAACACCTTATGGACCTGAATCGACAGCGACCAGGGCGGCAACAGATCCCTTTCGAGCAGATTCACCTTCTTCAAGAGTTTGATCGCCCGACGGTAATGCATGCGATCGTCCTTTTCAAGCGGCGAAATGTAGTAGTCGGTCGCTTCGATCCGCCGGCGCATCTGCCGGCAGAAGGCCGCGATTTCATCGGAAACGGCAACAATGCGCACTTCATTCGCCTTGTGGAGCATGCTGGCGTCGAGGTAGCGATTCGCGAAATCGGACTTCGGCGAGACGGCGATATAATCGAAGATTTCGGGGTGGCGCGGCGCGACAAGCCCGTTCGTTTCGAGGGCCACCCACAGCTTGTTCGCCTTGAGCGCCAAGACGAGTTCGTCGAGCCCCGGCTGGATGGTCGGCTCGCCGCCCGTAACGATCACGCTGCGGTTCCCCTGCGCCATCACCAGGTCCACCACCTCGCCCGTTGTGAGGCGGAGCTTCTCGTCCTTGTGCGTATCGCACCACTTGCATGCGAGATTGCAGGTACAGAAACGGATGAACGTGCAGGGGCGCCCCACGTTCCGCCCTTCGCCCTGAAGGGAGGAGAAGATGGCATGAAGTCGATGAAAACCGCTCATTCGCTGTACTCCGCAAAAGAATCCGGGGTTTCCCACACGCGCACGCTGCTGAGCGCGGGGATGCGCGCCTTGAGTTCCGTGTAGAAATGGCGCGCGAGATTTTCGGCCGTGGACCGATACGGAAGCGCCACCGCGCGCATGCCGTATTTCATCACGACGGCGGCGATTTCGCTTTCTGCGGGCGATTCGCTGTTGTACATGAAGGCATGGTCGAACCGCGCGAGAATCACCTCTTCGCAGGTCTGTTTCAGATCCTTGAAATCGATCACCATGTCGGACGTATCGTGCGGCGGCTGCGTGACGCTCGCCTCCACGCGATAGGTGTGGCCATGCAGGTTCTTGCAGAGGCCCTGGTGGTTCGTGAGCACGTGGGCGGCGTCGAACTTCACCGATTTAGTCACCGTTAGCATGTTCTTCCCTCCATTCCTTGCCGCGGCTCAGGCGGCGCACAATTCCCTCGCGCGGCTCGTCTTCGGGCGGAATCGCCAGAGGCTCCAGCGGCTGCTCGTTTTCAACGGGCAGGGAACGCCAGGCCGCCGCATGGATGGGCAGGCCCTGGCCGCGGAAGAGCGTCTCGAATTCGGTCCACTCCTCGGGGCCGCGTTCAAGCGGCGCAACGCGCGTAAAGCGCCGGTCGCCGGCAAAGCAGTCTTCAACCGTATGGAAATATTCTTCGTGATCCGTCGCGAACTCGAGCGTACCGCCGATTTCGAGGCGCTTCCAAAGCGCGTTCAGGAAAAGCGGCCCGAAGAGGCGGTGCGACTGATGGCGCTTCTTCGGCCACGGGTCGGGAAAGAACACGTACACCGTGCGCGCGTGGTGCTCGGGCAACAGGTAGTGGAACGTGTAGAGCGCCTCAAGGCGCACGACGTGGGCGTTCGCGAGTTTCCCGCGCCGCACCTTGCCGTCGAACACGTTCACGCGTTCCTTCATGCGTTCGATGCCGAGGAATTCACAGGCGGGATTCTTCGCCGCGCGGCCCGTGAGAAAACGGCCGCGGCCGCAGCCCACTTCCACTTCGAGCGGACGCGCGGGATCGTAGATCGCCGGGCACTCGAGCGGCCGGCACGGATCGGTAACTGGGATGATCGCGCTCATGGTTCGTCCAACAGGTTCACGAATTTTTCCGGCGGCGGAATGGGGCGGAACGTCTCGGACGAGACGAAACAATGGCGCGTAAAACCCTCCACGAGGAGCTCGCCGCCCGCCCGCACTTCGCAGGCGATCTCAAGGCGCACGCCGCGGTGCGCCCGGCACCAGGCCGTGATCTCCAGCACATCGTCGTAATGCGCCGGCCGCCGATAGTCCACTTCCGCATGCACCACGGGGAGCATCCACCCTTCCGCCTCGCACTCCTTATACGTGTACCCGCACGCGCGCATGAGCTCGTTGCGCGCGCGTTCGAAGAGGGTGAGATAGTTGCCATAATAGACAACCCCCATCTGGTCGGTATCCGCATAGGGAACCCGGTATTGAATCGTCACTTTCCGCATGGAGGGTATTGTAGCATTTTCCAAAGAAACTGACCATTGTAATTTAAAGCTCCTTTGGTATTACAATTTTTCCATCTGCCGGGAAATTATCGTGACTATCAATCCATACCAGCCGAAACAACATATTTCTAACAACGTCATTTGTCTCGGCAGGCGTATAAGCGTAGACAAGACAGACCGCCATCGCAGCCATGATTGACAGAACGTAGCACGGTAGAACCTATTCCCCTGTTTGGCGACATGTAGCCTTCGTCAAAGCCTCTTGAATCCGCCGCCCGATTCCCGTTTTCGCTTGAGAAACAGGTCTTAATATCTTAGGATGACGCGCGTAGGCGGCAACATGGCCTTTTTCATCTCCATTGACCGCATAGGCAAGATGGACGATTTCTGAGGCTTCGTCTGGCGAAAGATGGATCACCGTTGAATTCTGGTTGCGACGATGCTTCAAAAGTTGCTCATATTCCGCCCTTGTCCCCAGCCCGCGCCAATCCAATTCCGGAATTTCGCAGTCAACCTGGAACATGCACCCTTCATTCGCATAAAACACGCGATTGGAGAACACATTCTCCACACCCAGTTTCTTCATTATCGCCTCTGACGACAGCGCCTTGAAATCCTTCCCGAGAACAGACGCGATCGTATTCGTTCCATGAGGATATCTATCGATCTTTATCCGCCGCTCATCCAGGCGGCGAGCCGGCGTCAACAACATGAGAAGAACGAACTCGTCCGCACACGCCAAGTAGGGATCATAAGGAGGCAGGTAACGCCATTTCTCCTTCCGCTGGAGCGGAGTGAATTTACCCCGCCCGGTACCGTCCACCTCAAAATACCCAAACCCATCGTGAGAGGAATACCAAAGACGCGGGAGAACATTCGCAAGACGAGGCGTTTTATAGTAATAACAAACCTTGTAACCCGCATTTGAAATAAAATACTTAAGTCCTTTTACGGTAAAACAATCATCCCCCATCCGTGTCGTCTGCATACGGGTTGGTTTTTAGATTAAAATGTTCTAGCCAATCCGGCAACCCATCACCATCCGTATCGCCGAAGCTGATGAAGCTGAAAAAGCACGTATTTAAGGCGGAATGGTCTAGTAACATCGTCCGATCCACCCTAACCGAACAATTCGTTTCACCGACCATGAAAATCACGTTTACATATTGTTCCCAAGTTGCAGTGGTAAGATTAGTCGATCCCACAAGCGTAACCTTGGTAGCGGTAGAAGTAGAATCATTGACTTGGAGAATAGAAAGCTCTGAGACAATTTCATATTATCCTTACGCGACACTACTGCCCGGCCATGAAGAGCGCATTGGTGGCGAAGGCAGGGTCGCTTGTGAAACGGCAGCCGAGGCGGCGGAGGCCGGCTTGGTCGCCGGGAGTGACGATGTGGGTCATGTGCACTTCGCAACCGCGCAGCTCGTTGAGTTTTTCCATGCACACGAGCGCCGTGGGGTTGACGGCCGAGGAAATCGCAAGGCCGATGAGGGCTTCATCCAGATTGAGCGAAGCATAGCCGCCCTTGAGAATATCGCGTTTCATGTGGGCGATCGCCTGAATGACGTTCGGCGAGATGATCGGGACGTTCGGAGGAATGTCGGCGAGCGCCTTCACGGCGTTCAGCATCATCGCGGCGGAGGCGTGCATTTCATCCGAATTGCGGCCCGTGATGATCCGCCCGTCCTTCAACAAAATCGCCGCGCCCGAGACAATGGCGCCGCCCTCCTTGCCCTTGCCTTCGTTACGGGCGTTCTCGGCCGCGAGGCGCGCGGCCTCCACAGGGATGCGGTCTTCGGGCCGGAGGCCGAGCTTCTGCATGAGCGCATCGGCGCGCGCCACGGAGTCGCGGTCGGTCGTGCCCATCGCGAAGTCGGTAATGTAGCGGAAATAGCGGCGCACGACCTCCTGCCGGGAGGCCTCGCGCACCACGTCGTCGTTCACAATGCCGAAACCGATGCGGTTGACGCCCATATCGGTGGGCGACTTGTAGGGACAGTCCCCCTTCGTCATCTTCTCCCAGATCGCGCGCAGGAGCGGGAACGCCTCCACGTCGCGATTGTAGTTCACGGTCGTCTTCCCGTACGCCTGAAGGTGGTACGGGTCGATCATGTTGTGGTCCTTGAGGTCGATCGTCGCCGCCTCGTAAGCCACGTTGAGCGGGTGTTCGAGCGGCATGTTCCACACGGGGAAGGTCTCGAACTTCGAGTAGCCGGCCGTGCGGCCCTGGCGGTATTCGTGGTAGATCTGCGAAAGGCAGGTGGCGAACTTGCCCGAGCCTGGGCCGGGCGCCGTACAGACGACGATCGGGCGCTCCACGGGCAGGTAGTCGTTCTTCCCGTAGCCGTTCTCCGAAACGATCGTCTCGACGTCCGCCGGGTAGCCCTGCGTCACATAGTGGAAAAAGACGGGGATTCCGCGGTTCTCGAGCCGCTGGCGGAACTGCTGGGCCGCCGACTGCCCCGCATAGCGCGTGATGACGACCCCGCGGAACAGGAGGCCGAGCGCCTTCAGGTCGTCGATGAGCTTGAGCGCGTCGTCCGCATACGAAATGCCGAAGTCGGCGCGCATCTTCTTGTGTTCGATATCGCCCGCGTAGATGCAGAGGATGATTTCCGCCTGATCCTTGAGCGACTGCAGAAGGCGCAGCTTCACGTTCGGATCGTAGCCCGGAAGGCAACGCGCCGCGTGCATGTCGTTCATCAGCTTGCCACCGAATTCAAGATAGAGCCGGCCATATTTCGCGGCCCTTCGGCGGATTTCCTCCGACTGTTCGGCGAGGTATTTCTCGTTGTCAAAACCGATGTTCATACCGCTCAACCGTTGATTTCCTTGAGAATCGCTTCGATCTTGGCCTTGCACTTCCCGCAGCCGCCACCCGCCTTGGTGAAATTCGTCACTTCTTCGACGGTGGTGAGCGAATTTTCGGTGATGACGCGGCGCACTTCGTTCTCGGACACGTTGTAGCACGTACACAGCATCGTATCTTCGAGGTTGCGATCGGCATTCTCGCCGGTCTTGAAATTCTTGATCGCCGCCTCGAGGGCCTCGCGGCCCATCACGGAACAGTGCATCTTCTGGGGCGGAAGGCCCCCGAGGAAGTCGGCAATTTCCTTATTCGTGATCTTCGAGGCCTCTTCGAGCGTCTTGCCGATCACCATCTCGGTGAGGGCGGAGGACGAGGCGATGGCGCTCGCGCAGCCAAAGGTCTGGAATTTCGCTTCGGCGATCCGGCCGTCAGGGCCGAGCTTGAACTGAAAAGTCAACGCATCGCCGCACGCGAGCGACCCGACGGTGGCGGTACCATCAGGGTTTTCGATCTTCCCCACATTCCGCGGATTACGGAAGTGGTCCATCATTTTGTCAGAATAGTTCCACATCTTCGCACTGTCCTTTTCTTGGAAACGCCATATTATACCAAAAGCGGACGATTTGTGGAAGTGTTGGAAAATGCATCACCCTCTAAAACGATAGCCCTTGCGGTAGACGGTTTCGATGCGGCCAGAATCGGAGCCGAGTTTTTTGCGGAGAAGATTGATGCGCTGGTCGAGGGTGCGCGTGGTACCCATGTAGGAGACGCCCCAGAGGGCGTTGAGGAGCGCGTCGCGCGAAACGGCCTCGCCCGGATGGGCCGCGAGGAAACGGAGCAGCCCCAGTTCGAGCGTCGTCAAATCGACGGCCGTACCGTCCGCCGCCACGAGACGATGGCCGGCCACATCGACCGTATGCGTGCCGCACACGATCTTTTCGTCTGGCGTACCCGCAGGGAGCGGATTCGCCCGCCTCAGAAGCGCCGCCACGCGCGCCTTCAGCTCGGCAAAGCCAAAGGGCTTCGTGAGGTAGTCGTCCGCCCCCAAATCAAGGCCGAGCACCTTGTCGCTTTCGGAGGTTTTCGCCGTGAGCATGAGGATCGGCAGGCAGCGATCCCTCTTGCGCAATTCCACGCACACGTCGTAGCCGCTTTTCTTCGGCATCATGACATCGAGCAGGAGCAGATCGGGGCGGCGCTCCGCATAGGCCACCAAAGCCGCCGCGCCATCCGCGACCGTCCGAATCTGATAATGCGCCTTCTCGAGCGCGAGCCCCACCCACTCGCGGATTTCGGGATCGTCTTCGGCAATGAGAATTTCAGCCATCCGCCACCTCCTCCGCCGGCGCCGCCGGCAGTTCCAGGATAAACACACAGCCGCCGCCCTCCCGCGCACGGACAAACAAATCGCCATTCATGCCGCGGGCGAGGCCACGGGCGATGCTGAGCCCAAGCCCGCTCCCGCCCTGCTCGCGCGTCGTCGAATCGTCCGCGCGCCAGAAACGGTCGAATACATGCCGCCGCTGTTCGGCCGTCAAGCCAGGGCCCCGATCGGCGAGCTCGACCGCCTGCCGCCCCAAACGGCTCGCCGGCCCAAAGGAAATCTCCAACGGCTGCTCCCCCGCATACTTCAACGCATTGTCGTGGATGTTGACGAGAATCTGATCGACGGCATCGCGATCGGCAAACACCCAACACGTCCCCTCCGCCACGACAGGCGCCCGAACGCTGCGCGAGCGCATCACGGCCGCCGTCTCGCGCGCGAGAGAGGCAAGATCGAACGGCTCCGGCGCATACGTGCGGTGCCCGCTCTCGAGACGGCTGAAATCAAGCATGCCCTGCAAAAGCCGCTGCAGGCGCCCCGCCTCGCGCTGGATCGCCCCCGCCGCCCGCAGGCGTTCCTCTTCATCAAGCTCATTCTCCTGCATGAGCTCCGCACAGAGGCTCACCGTGGTGAGCGGCGTTTTGAACTCATGGGACATCGTCGAAATGAAATCCGTCTTCGCAATCGCCTCGCGCCGCGCCTTCCGCGCCGCCCGCAAAAGGACCATGCCGCCCGCGCAGAGCGAGCACACGAGGAGCGCCAGCGCCACGCCCCCGAGCAGGCGAAAGCGCAAACGATCCACCGCAAACGCCGCCTCGCCCTGCCGCCGATAGAGCCTGATCTTCCATTTCGGGAAAATCGGCTCACACGTTGCCTCGCCGAAGATCGTCCCCTTCGGCGGCGTCTCGCTTGCGGGCAACAAGAGCGCGTCATTCAATTGGCGGATCTCCGCCACCGTTGCCAGGCGCGAGGAATCGGCCGGATCGTCCACTCCGATTTCCCGCAACACGCCCGGCAAACGCGAAAGCACGTAGAGCGTGTCGAGTTCGACGACGAGCGAACGATCCTTCCCCGGCACCCGCCACATCGGCAAACGCCAGGTTTGGCGCGGGTGCCAACGCCGCCGACCGGCGGTCTTGCCCTCTCCGCTCCAAAACGCGCGATAGACCCACGGGCACGTTTGTTCAAGTTGCTGAACCGCCGCCGCCGCGTCGTTCGTCTTGGAGAGATTCAAGACCGGCTCCAACGCGCGATTCACTTCTTTCCGGATGACAACACGAATATCCGCAGCCGCACGCGCGGCTGCGGATTCAAGACCTGCACGGTCCGTCTCGTCCATGTGCGCCGACACGCTCTGAATCAGGTGGCATCCACCCCACACGAGCCCGATGGCCGGCAGCGCAATGGCCAGAAGATAGATCCGGAGGTCACGGTTCATCAACGAGCCGCCGGCTTCTTGGCCGCACCTTCAGGCTTCCTGCCTTCAGGCTTCCTGCCTTCGGGCCGCGGGCCCTGCGGACGATCGCCACGGAACTGCCCGTGTCCCCACGGCCCACGGCGGAACTGCCCGCGCCCCCACGGCCCGCGCTGGAACTGCCCACGCGCCGCTTCCGGCTTTTTCTGCTGCGCCTGGGCCTTCGGGCAATCCGTCTTCATCTGCGCCTGAGCCTTCGGGCAGTCCTTCTTGCAGCACTGCGCCTGGGCCTTCGGGCAATTCCCCTTCTTGCAACCCTGCGGGCGCTGGCCCCACGGACCGCGCTTGAACTGCGGGCGCTGGCCCCACGGGCAACGGCGGAACTGCGCGCGGCGACCCCACGGGCCGCGGCGGAACTGCGCACGGGCCGGGCAGGCACGACCACAGCGGCAGAACGCAGGGCGACCCTGGCAGCCGCAACGGAACTGCGCACGACGGCCCCACGGGCCACGGCGGAACTGCGCACGGGCCGGGCAGGCACGGCCGCAACGGCAGAACGCAGGGCGACCCTGGCAGCCGCAACGGAACGAACGCTGCATGCGGAACTGATGGCGCCCGCGGAAGTGGCGGGCAGGGCCCAGACGGAACTGGCCCCAGGCCTGCGGGCCGCGCTGCTGGCACGGGCAACACTGGGTCTGCGCCTGACGCGGGCAGCACCCTTCCGCCGGCGGAGGCATCGGCCGCTTCGCGAACACCGCCACGGCACACAGCCCGGCGAGCATCATCATCATGATCTTCTTCATTTGTTATTTCCTTTCTTGTTTGGTTGGTTTGGAGACATCGCTTTCAAGACGTGCGCCGCGCGAGTTCGCGCGCGACATCCGGAACGGCGGCGAGAAGCGCGCGCGTATAATCGCTCTTCGGATGGGCGAACACCTCTTCGGCCGGCCCGACATCCGTAAAAAGCCCCTTGTGCGTCACGCACACGCGGTCGCACACGTTGCGCACCACGGCGAGGTCGTGCGCGATGAGAATGACCGCGAGGTTGAGATTGCGCCGCAGATCGCGCAGCAGATTAAGGATGCGCGCCTGCACCGAAACGTCGAGCGCCGAAACAGGTTCGTCCGCCACAAGCACCTTCGGGTGCACGGCGAGCGCGCGGGCGAACGAGGCGCGCTGGCACTGGCCGCCCGAAAGCTCACGCGGATACTGATCGAGAACGGCCGCCGAAAGGCCCACAATGTCGAGGAGCTCCTCGGGCGTGCACGCCTCCTCCGCCTTCGCGAAACGCATCGCCTCCATGAGCGCCTGACGAATCGTCATGCGCGGATTGAGCGACCCCACCGCATCCTGAAACACCATCTGCACGCTTCGCCGATAGGCGTGGCGCTCGGCCGGCGTGAACGTCGTCACATCCTTGCCGCCGAAAAGGATCTCGCCGCCGGAATGCGGCTGGAGAAGCAGGAGCGTTTTGGCGATGGTGGATTTCCCGCTTCCCGATTCGCCCACGATGCCGAGCGTTTCGCATTCGTTCAACACGAAGCTCACGCCCTTCACCGCCTCCAGCGGTTTCTCGCCGGGGCGTTTATAGGTGACGTGGAGATCGTTAACGGTAAAGAGCTCGCCCATAGTCGTTGCCGAATCCCTCTATCTCATTTCGCGCGGCGGGCCCCGAGGCGTTCGGCGAGGCGCTTCCATGCCTCGAAGCCATCCGTGCCGCCTACGGCGAGCATCCAGGTCGAGTCGCCGGGATCATACGTCGCCCCCGGCGCCAGCAGAAGTTCCCGCGTTGGCCCGAACATCGCATCGGGATGCGCGCTCCTTCCCTGATCCATCACATGGTAGCTGAACATCATCACCGTGGGCGCGAGCGAGAGGCCGCCGAAGTACGTGCCGTCCTTGGCCACCCACGCGTCGCGCGCCGGCGCGCGCCAGAGATTCGGCACGTTCTTCCGCCCGCTCGTGAGCCGATCGGCGAAAAACGGCGCGTACTCGCGGAAGTAGAAGGATTTCACGTCGATGGGGCGCGTACCGATGTTCTTCGCCGAAACGAGCTCGCAGAAGAACCACGGCTGGTCGGCGAACACGGTCACGCGATGCGTGAGCGCGAACGCGCATTCGCCGTCGCGGCACTCGCCCGTGACCGTGACGACGGCACGCGAGCCGACCTCGCGCGTTTCGACGGTCGTCACTTTCGAGATGTCGCGCCACCGCGGGCTGCCCTGCACCCTGTCGTTGAGCATGCCCGTATAGGAACCGAGGAGGCGCCCGTTGAGGCGCCCCGCATCGAAGAAGTGCGCGCCGCCCACACGGCCCTCGAGCTCGAGGCCGGCCGCGTTCTTCACCCGATAGACGTCGCCCGCGCGCGTCACCGTGGCGCGGCCCGCGCCGTCCTTGAACCGGGCGAGGAACTCGGCCGCCGTAAGGCCGTACGAACCCGCCGCCGGCGCTTCGCGTTCGACCGGCGCCGCGGCGCGCCGCCACTGCCCCACATCGCGATGGAGCTTCGTGAACATCGTCGTGATCTCGGGATAGGCATCGCCCTTCTCGTTGATGAGGCCGTAGTTGGAATCTTCGGGGAACGCATCGCTGATGCCCTCCGGCGGCTCGTCCACCCACATGAAGTAGTCGTACCCCACGAGGAACGGCAGCGAGAGCATCGTCTTCGCGAAGAGTTCCGTCGCCTGCGTGCGTTCGGCCTGCGTGAGGAAGCGCTGGCCGGCGCCGCCCGTGCAGGGCAGGCCCGAGTCAAGCGCGGGGAAGCTCCATTCGGTGATGAGCATCGGCCGTTTCACAAACGCGAACTGTTCCGTGAACGCGTCGGTGATGCGCCGCGCGTTCCGCCCGCGGTCCGTAAACATCACGTTGCGGTCGAGATCCGCCCACGGATAGCAGTTGAACGTCACGACGTCGCAATACTTGCCCGAAATCTCCCATACTGCGGGATGGGCGCCGCCGAGGCCGGCAAAGCGCGCACCCATCACGAGGTGGTTCGGGTCGTGGCGGCGGATCGCTTCGCTCGCGATGCGGAAATAGCGGTCGGCCGCGAGGCGCAGGAAGTCGAGCTTCACCGCGTCAGAGGGCGTGCCCGTCACGCCGCGCGCGGCGAGGAAGTTCTTCTGCGCGATCTTCGCCGAGTGCGTATCGGGCAACCTGGCAACGGCATCGAAGAGCCCCGTATCCCGGCGGCCGCGCCCCCACCAGGCCAGTTCGTTGTCGATGAAATAGCCGAAGAGCCACGGGTCGTTGCGGTTCGGCGCGCAGCTCTGGCGCGCGCGATAGTCGGCCCACTGCTCGAACTGCGGATGGAACACGTTCGGGAACGCGGAGCACGGCCGGTGCTCGTTCGGGCAGATGAAGAGATCGGGGTCGTTCGCGTCCCAGCAGAGCGCATCGCCGATCGAAAGGAAAATCGTGTGGACGAGCCCGCGATGCTTCAAGGCCCCGTCGCACCCCGCGCCCAGGAGATTGAAGCCCCACGCCTTCAGGCGGCCGAGCGTATCCTCCTCCCAATCCGCCTTGCGCGGGAACTTCACCTTGTTCGCCTCGAGGTGATGCGCCCGGTTCGTACGCTGGCTGCGGTGACCCCAGTAGGTGACATGGTCGACGCCGAGAAGCACCATGCCGCGCCCGAGCGGATCGATCACCCACCAGCGCCCCTCCTTCTCGACAACGCGGAAAAAGCCCGTTGCCTTGTCCGTAACGCCCGGCACAAAACTCGCGCTCGTATAGGCGGGGAAGGTCTCTTCCGGGCGAGGCCGAGGCCCCGCCACCGTCGCGCGCGGGTTCGAGAACGTCCCCCTAAAGCCGCCCGTTTGATGGAGCGCGAAACGGCCCATCGTCACGGCTTTCATCGTATCCTCGGCGGCCGGCTGCCCAAACGCGTAGGCGCAGACGTAGAGGAGCCTCCCCGTCTCCGCCTCCTTCACCTCGCCGCGGATGCCGGCGGGCGTGGTGGTGAGCGCAAGATCATAGCTCTTTCCGAAGTCCCAGCTGCCGAACGACTTCCGTTCCGTGCAGCGGAGGCGATCCGCATTCTGCGAGAGCCACACCCCCTCGCGCATCTCGCAGAGTTCGAACCACCGTTTCGCACCGTCCTCGGGCGGCGTTCGAACAAGCGCGATGTGCCAGAAGTCGAGGTCGGAATCGTCACGCAAGGCAAGGCCGAGCGTGGCCCAGCCGTTCGTGCCGGCCCGCTCGGGCGTCACGCGCACCTTGAAGGCCGTTTCGGCCGCACGCGAGGTATCGGCCATCGCGAACGGCACCGGGCCCGTCACGTGCACCGTATCGGCGGGGCGGTCGAGCGTCCACGAAAGCGGGCTTGCCGACCACGGCATCGCCTCGTCGAGAAGCGGTTCTTCCGGCGCTTCGAGCGCGATGAAGCCGTGTATGGACCCATATCGCGCAGGGTCGTAGAGCGTCCAGGCCACCTTCCCCTCGGCGTCGAATTCGATGAGCTGCCAGCCCTTCTTCGAATCGTTCGCGCCGTGCCCGGTCCAGTTCGCCACCACCACGTGTCCGTTCGCCATCTCCTGCACGCGGCTGAAGAAGTAGCCCTTGAGGCCGTCCTTCGGCGGCGCGCTCCAGATTTTCTCCGGCTTGCCGTCAAGGCTGAAGCGCACGACTTCCGCCGCATAGCCCGCCCCCGTCCAATAGCCCTTTCCGTCGCGCGTGGGAACGGCATGGTACATGTTGCGCGCATGCGGCATCAAGCCCGAGCGGATAATGGTGCCTTCCTGGTCGCGCCTCTCCGCAGGGAGGCGCGCGTGGGAGTAGCCCTTTTCGTGGGCGAAGATCACGTCGCCGTTCGGGAGGCGCTGCATCGTGCGGCAATTGAAGATGCCGGAGAACGAGTAGGTGGCAACAAGCTTGCGCTCAGGCGAAAACTTCCGCACGAGAATCACCTTCTTCTTGCCGCCGGGATTCACCGCCGCGATGAAGCCGCCATCGGGAAGATCGCTCGCCGAACAGATGTTCTTAAGCGAAGGGTGGCGGAATTCGTCCACATGCTTGCGCGTATCCATATCCACCACTTTGAAGCCGTTTCGGCACATGTAGCGGTAGCGCCCGATACGGCCGATCGGGCGCGGCCCCACGGGCTGGATGTCCCACGTCGTCTTCTCGGCCTCGACGAAGAAGCACTTCGCCGGATCGGACGAATCGTAGTAGTGGATGCGCCCGCGGGACTCATCCGAAAGAATGAACCGCCGCACCGGTTCTGCGGCGAAGGTCTGCAGAAAGGCCGCACCAACGGCCAAGAGGGACATTGCACGTTTCATGCTAGAATTATACCACACTTCTTCCCTCAATGGCGAGCATTTCTTTAGCCTGCCGTCTACATGCCGTCTATAGCCGGGATCAAAGCTGCAATTCGCTGGCCATGCGGCGGGAACGGGCCGCGAGTTTGCCGAGGGCGGTGGCGGTTTCGAGGAAAACGGAAGAAGGGGTTCCGCCCTTTGCGGCCTCCTGCAACATCGCTTGCGCGGCCGCAAGCCGCGTTTCAAGCGCCGCGAATAAATCCTGAAGTGCGGCCAGGTTGCGAACGACCTGCCCCACCTTCGCCTCACGCGCATTCCGCTTTGCGCTCGCCACCTTCAACGCATTGTACTCGTCGCGAACCTTGGCCAGCTTCTCCTCCAAAACCGCAATCCGTTCCTCATTCGTCTTCTCGTTCATCGTAGCATCCTTTCTTCAAAATCCATTTATCCGAACCTGCCGGACATTTTCAATCTTGCGTGGTTGTTCGCCCTCTCCTCAGCGGCATTCGAGCAAGTACGAGGCGAGACTGTCGGCGGCGGCGATGATGGAGACGAGGGGGTGTTTTTCCTTGGCGTTCGTGAGGCAGGTGTTTTCTTCGGAACTTTGGAACGGGATGTTGAAGGCGCCCATGTGCCAGCGGATGGCGAGCATTTCCGCTTCGGTGAGTTCAAGGCCCCAGCGGAGGAGGCGAACGACGCTCTTCTCGCCGTGGCCCATCGGAAAGGCCGAGTAGTCGACCGAGTAGCCCGTGTAGTCCTCCCAACGGCCGAGGGCGTTTTTGCGGTGCTTGATTTCGGTCTTATAGACTTCGGCTTTGCAGACGTCATGGAGGAGCGCGGCGATCGCGACGCTCGCCTCGGGCATCTGCGCTTCGAGTTCCGGCCGGAGCTTGATTTGCATGAGCCGGATGAGCGTCGCTTCCTGATAGACGTTAAGGACGTGGAGGAGGAGACCGCCCGGTTCGGCGCCGTGGAAGCGCGTGGAGGCGGGGGCCTCGAAGAAGCCGAGCTTTTCGAGTTCGGCGAGCACGGTTTCCACGCCAGGACGATTCGTATTGCGGAGAATCGCGCAGAACTGGGATTTCAGGGGTTCGATTTCTTGAAGCGTCATGGTCGAGTCCTTTAAAATGGCCAGGATTATCTACCGCCGCAGATGCCGCAGGGTTTTCCGTCGGCAGGGCCGCAAGGATAGCCGCGCGTCTTGCGATAGTTGGGACACTGCGAGCCGTGGCGTTTGTCGGAGTTCGTAGAAAGCCAATAGCCGGTTTCGGGCCACGTCGCATTGACGGGCGCGGGAAGGCGATAGGCGATCGGGCCGCTCCCGGCCGTATATTCGATCTTACCCGTCTTCGCGTGCGTGTGGTATTTCTTCCAATGATCGGAGACCGAACCATCGGCATTGAACATATTGCGCGGATAGGCGCTCAGATTGGCCTTGCCCGCCGGGGCGGCTGCTGGAGTGGCCGGCGCGGGACCGGTACGGGCCACACCGCCCCCCCCCTTCTCGCCCTTTCGGAACACCCAAGGATCAAGCGCCTGGGCATCCACCCACAGGCCGCGCTTTTCGGCCTTCGCCTGGCGCATGGCGGCGAGGAACTCGGGCGTCTTCGTATAGTGGTAGGCCCAGGCGTAGCCGTCCTTCACCATCTTGAGATTGACGTTGAGCGGCGTGGGCGTGGGGTTATTGCGTTCGACAAACGGTACCACCCAAACGGTACCGAGAACGCGTCCGTATTGATCGCGCTCCTTCCAGGAAACACGCACGTTCTGTCCCGCAATCATGTCGGCAAGATGTTGCCGGCTCTGCTGGCCGAAGGCCTGGCTCGATTCGGGCGCATCGATATCGAGAAGACGGATCTTGTGCTGCGTTTTCGAAGCATCGAGAATCGACACCGTGTCGGCGTCCGTGACCCGAACGACTTTCCCTTCAATGACGGAATGGTTGCGGAAAACAGTCCCCCATTGCGCTTCTTCTTTGGAGACATTGAGCGGCGCGGGATAGCCATTGCGAAAGGACCGGTGGTAGGTGAAACTTCCATAACAGGCCAAAGTAACGGACAGGGCGACACCCCCGAAAACGACGACAGATTTCATGGGAACTCCTAACAAAGAAAATGAGAGTTAGAGGAAAAGTAGTTGGAAAGAGAAGAAGGAGAGAGCCGATGCGTAACCACTCGCGGCCCTTCACCACACCCCTAGCAAAGGTTTGAAAGACAACGACAAGTCCAATCCCCATCAGGAGAAAGTCCAAGAGAGCGCCTAGGACGCCGAAGGACAACAACTGGCACCAAGGAGATACTTGGGAAGTTCATGGCTTGCCTTTCAAATTGTACACTTAAAGTCACTGAGAAAAGTATATCATATTGGACTCCGCTTTGGCAAATAAAAGCGGCCACGAAATAACAGAAAGGTTAATCCAATGGAAGAAAGTCCAAAATCATCTACCCAAGTGGTATCACCCAAGGTTTACGGCTATGCGAGGGTGTCATCAGTCGATCAAAACGAAGATCGACAACTGATTGCCTTGAAACAATCCGGAGTTGAGGGTAACAACATCTTCATTGACCATAAATCGGGGAAGGATTTCAATCGCCCAGCATGGCAACGGTTGATGCGAAAAATTCGCCGTGGTGATCACCTTATCGTCACGAGTCTTGATCGGTTAGGTCGAAATTATGAAGAAATCCAAGAGGTTTGGAAAAAACTGACCAAAAAACAGAAAGTGACAATTACGATTCTTGACATGCCCCTACTCAACTCATCGGCCGAACAGGGGCTGACAACAGAATTTCTTGGGAACCTCGTGTTACAAGTTTTAGCGTACGTTGCTCAAATGGAACGAGAACACATTCATGCTCGACAGAAGGAAGGCATCATTGCTGCTCACCTCAGGGGGGTCAAATTCGGCCGTCCCCGCATCAATCTTCCTGAGAACTTTCAAGAACTCGTCAAGAAAGTTGAACATCGAGAAATCTCAATCAGAGAAGCGTCATTACAATGTGGATTTTCAACAGCCACTTTTCAACGCTATCGAAATGGAGTGACATCTTTCTACAAATAACTTGCAGTCGATCATTCTCCATGATAAGGTGTGGACCATTTGTATTCTGAATATCTTGAGCATTCCCAGAAACGTTGACCCACCTTTTCACGGGCGCATCTGAGTTTTTCACCATGTTCTCTCTTGGGGGACTCCAACATGCGGCGACTGACACATGGAGCGCAAGGTTCATAGAGGAATTCAGGGTTCGATCTTCTTTTTATCTTGAGGATTGAGGAACTCCCCGCCTTGCGGCCTTTGTGAACTTTGCGTCAGCTCCCCGCAGGGGCGATCTGGCCTGCGGCGGCTGACACATAGGGCGCAAGGTTCGCAGAGGAACTCAAGGATTGATTTTCTTCTTGTCTTAAGGATTGAGGGATTACCCACCTTGAGGCCTTTGTTGCCTTTACGTTCCCTGTGTTAGCGCCCGCAAGACCCTAGGCTTAAACAAGAGGAACGCGCGGTGAATTACCCAGATGCGCCCTCTTCTCACCTTTTTACCCATCCTTATTTTGCAGGAGTACCGCACACAACACATGTGATCGGTGTCCCTGTTTTTGAATTCGCAAGTAGAGTAAAAGTTCTATAATTCGCCTAGTAATCAAATCAATTACCACATTTGCCCGATTTGAAGCTAGTACACCATCATTAGGCCAAGGTATGTTCCATAACAGGTGTTTCATCATCAAATACTCGTCAATCATGCACAGACTCAAATGTCACTAATTTAAGAGGCGATTGCAAAACCTCGGACGCGCAGAAGCGCGTCCCTCCAAAATTGCCGATATTTGCGCAAATTTCGCCATTTCGGGAGGGACGCGATTCCGCGCGTCCACATTTGCAGTTTTTTTGCAATTGCCTCTTAAGTTTTCGGCAAATGGTCAACGGGGCACAACCGCTCTTCAACGGGGACTGTCCCCATGCCCCACCCCAATGTCGTTCAGGATTTCGTCCGCACCATAATCTCATCAAGAGGACACAAAATCAGGCTCCGCCAGACGCGAAAAGGCGAGGTGGATATTTCATTCACCACTATTCCATTTGTCCGTTCAACCACCCGACAAAGCGAAGATTTCGGTACGGAACGATTCCGTTCCGAAATTTTTATCCCTAACTCAGGGTCTGTCCCCATGTGATTTGTTTCCATACGATTAGACAAAATTAACAAAATCACCAGAATTCAAAGATTAAATTCTGTAAATTCCATTAATTCTGTTGAAAACGATCCTTTGCTCTTCCAAACAGGGGCCCCTGTCTGTGTCTTAAGTTAGCGGCATTCAGGTCTGATTTTTGGACAAGTCATACAGGTCTTATGTTTGTTGATAAAACCAAATCACATTCTTAAAAGACACAATTGGGCGCCCAACAAAAAGTGTACCATAAGTTACACCGAGCAGGAACGACTAATATATTACAACTATTACTCATTATTAATGAAAATTATTAATTACACAACATTCTGGCCACTTTTTCTGTTGTATTGCATTTTTCGCCTGTTCTCTCATCAAACCGATTTAAATGAGAAGCTTTTTGGCCTTTTCGATAGAATTGATTGGAAACAACCCGATTTGACTCGTTCTTGGAAGCTCGTTGCTTGTTTGCAAAAATTGCATTTTAATTTGCCTCTTTTTGAAAGTTAGTGATACGACACCCAACTCAAATGCGCTGCGATCCCTTTCTTGAACCGCTTCACGCCTTCAATTGGCCTCTTTACCGTCCTTTACAACTCACTAACTTCTCCGTCCCGCCTGTACTCGTCCTCACGCACCCTCCGTCCCTCCTCGTTTCATCGCCATCCCAAATCCTCTACTCCACAAGACGTGAATATGGTATCACAACTACGGCCAAGAGTCAAGGCCGGATATCGTTGGAGTTCACCCATTTGGGATTCCCAGTCGATCCGTTCCCCAGCCAGACTGCCGATTTCAACCCTGCCCCTTCGGCCCCTAGAATTTCGTCCACACCATAATCTCACTACATTGGTGCCTGGTGCGTTTGGGGACAGTCCCCAGCCGGTGCGTTTGGGGACTGTCCCCAGCCGATTCGGTCTTGAACGGACGAATGGTGAGATTATGGTGCGGACGAAATCCCTGACGGAGTGGGGACAGTCCCTGTGAAGCTCCTTGACGGAGTGAGGGCAGGGGGACAGTCCCTGTGGTGATTTGGGGTCTGTCCCTGTGGTGATTAGTCCCTGTGGTGATTTGGGGACTGTCCCTGTGGTGATTTCAGCGCAGGAAAACCGTGCAGGATGTATTCACGTGCACCCACAATTCGCCGTCGCGCACGAAGAGGCGCGTCGAACGCAGCTTGCCCGTGAAGGCGAGCTTGAACTTCTTCTCGTCGCCGTTCTGCAGATTGGCGCCGGCCATCAGCGGAAGGTCGCGGCCTAACGGCAGCGCCGTCTCCGCACAGGCGAGTACCACCGACTTCGCCGCCGCCGGGGTGACAACTAGCGCCGTCCCGAACGCGAACGGCACGGGGATGCCGCCCTCGCAGCCGAGTTCGAGCGTCGCGCCCGTCTGGGCCGTCACCTGGCCCACGGCACCGCCGGTCGTCTTGAGCAGACCGCCCTCCGCCACCGTCGCCACACGCACGTCGCCGCCCGCGCGCACATTGAGCACGCCGCCCACCGTGAACGCTGTCGCATCCATCAAACGATACACTTCCGCCGTCGCGCCTGCATTGACGAACGTCGGACCCGTGTACGTGAACTTGACATTGGAATTGGCATTGAATGTGAAGGTGCCATGGCCGCCGACATTAACCCGGCCAACGCCGGAGAAGATGCCCTCGTTCGACGTCGTCAGGGTGATCGGCGTGCCGTCGACATTGTCCGTGAGCAGCGTCGTGCCCTTCGTCGCATCCGTAAATTCGATCGTCACGGAACGCTGTAGCTGGATGGTCGCATCCGGGAAGAGCGACCCCACCGAGCAGTCGCCCAGACGGACCTTGCGGTCCGTGCCGCCGGCCACGATCAAGCCATCGGCCACCGAATTGTGCGTTTTCAGCCACACCGTCGCCCCGCCGTCCACCGTCACCGGATACGCCGCCGCATTCGGATAGAAGCGCGTGGTGTGGCGGTAGGTGCCCGGGCCTGTGTAGTGGACAGGCCCCGCCGACGCTCCGCCGTTGTTCGAATTGAGCGTCACCGTATTGCCCTCGCTCGCGTAGAAGGTGAGCGGCGAGCCGGCATCCTGCACGAAGTAGCCGAGCACCACCGGATCGATGAACATCACATCGCCCGATCCCCTCTTGCGGAAATTGGTCTTGTGCGCATAACCGCGCAACACCTGCATTGCCGCGACAGAACTCGTGACGGGGTTCGGACCATCCAACTCGGCCGTCAAGGCGAGATCGATGTCGAACGCGCCGCAGGGTTCCGTCCGCGAATCCTGGAACGTCAAGGTCGGGAAGTACGCGACCCCCGTGTCGTTGCGGTTCGTCAACCCCGACGATCCCTCGAAGACCAGTCCCTTCCCGTTGAGCGGCGAGGCCGTATACTTCCAGTTGAGCGACTTCGACCACAGGCCGTCTTCCGCCTCGCCGCACCAGATGTTCGACGCGGGTTCGGCATCCGAACCATCCACCACGAACACCAGCCGATGCGCCGCATCGTCGAATTCGAAGTGGGAGGTCATCGTCGTTTCGCCCACCATCGACGCATTGATCTTCTCGGGGTCGATCGTCTCATAGGAAAGAACCGGATAACGGCCCGCCGGCAGATCGCCCACCACGGAGACCTCGAAGTTGACCTTGCCCGAAGCGGGATAGGTCACCTCGGCACCCCGC
The DNA here is from genome assembly GCA_045617985.1 of Kiritimatiellia bacterium. Lineage (GTDB taxonomy): Bacteria > Verrucomicrobiota > Kiritimatiellia > RFP12 > UBA1067 > RUG572. Next base: position 2,895 of record JAZLJP010000158.1, on the reverse strand, counting down.
ATATCAAAGCGTCCCACGCCATACGAAGAATCGACGTACACACGCAGCGTCGAACCCGCCGACAATTCAAGCATTGAAAAAGTCGCCACAGCCACCTGGCTGACTTCGATTCGCGAACCCACACACGCGACGGCACGTCCTCGGAACCGCTTCGATGGCGCTTCAGTGCCCGTAATCCGGAAACACGTCCCGGCATTCTCCAACCGGACGAGCGGCTGCAACTCGTAGTTCGCATACTCGAACGTGCTTGCCCCGCCCACATGGACTTCGCCCGTCGTCATCACCGTCGACGGCCAGCCGATGCCGAAGGTGCCATTGCCCGTGACGGTGAGATCGCCCGGTCCGTCAATGGCAACGGCCCTACCGCCGCCGATGACAAGCCGCCGCGCCGTCTCGCCGTCGTCCGCATCCGTCGTGTCGATCGTGAGGCCGCCCTCGCGTACCGTGAATCCTTTAAGATCGTCCGAATCCGTGTGCCAATACCAGTCCACACCCGCACCGGCCAACGTCGTACCGTCAAAGGCGAAAAATCCCGACGAAGCACTGGCATAGCCGCACACGCCCTTCGGCGTCACATTCGCCCCCGTAAATTCAATGCGAAGAGGACCATAGGCCTGCGTGTCGTCCGTGCGAACGAGAAGCGACGGCAGACGCAGCGTGCCCGTACCGTTCACGCGGTACTCGGTCAAGTCGGTTCCCGTAAAGCCGAGTACCATGCCGTTGACGAGCGTCAATTTGCCGTCAATGACGAGTTCGCGCACGCCGTAGTTGTCGAGCCAGGTCATCGCGTGCGTATCCTGGAGACCATGCGACTGCAGATAGTCCGCCGTCACGTCGAGACCTTTCGGCACGACGAGCGCGGGCACCTCCGGCTGCGACGTACCGATTTCCACGGTTCCAAGGGAAACACGCGCCGTCCCCTCGGCCGGTGCCACCAGCGAACAGCCTGCCCCGAGCGAGGCGGACGAGAAGCCCACTTCCGTGCCGGCCGCGAACGCCACCTTGGCGAGCGGACGCACATCCAGCTTCCCGAACTGCTGCGTGCCCGCGAATTCAAACGTACCCGCCTGCACGTTAACGCTCTCGGTTCCCGCGCCCGGCTGGCTGCCGCCAAGCGTGAACGTGCCTTCGCCACGCTTCACAAGCGTTGCCGCCACGAGCGGCGCCGTCACCGTCGCCGAAACACCCGCCGGCACAGTCAACGTGCCATCCGCGAGCGACAACGACGCCCCTTCGCCCGCCGCCACGGTGGCATCCGCGAGGAACGCGAAGGAGCCGACCGAATAGGACCCGTCCACCGTCACCGTACTGCCGCCCGGCGCATCGAACAGCGCCATCGCGCCGTCGGTCCAGGCCGCACCGCCCCAGCCGTCCGCCGCGCTCCACGCATCCGCGCCGCCCTTCCACGCGCCCGACGTGCCCCGCACGAGCACAAGGCGATTTCCGCGCACCTCAAGCGCGAAACCCGGATCCGTCCCGACCACCGCCAGCTGGAACTTCGTCGCATCCCATCCCGTGAGATCGTCAATGAGCGTATAGACGCCATTCGCCGGCACATTCGCCGGGGTGACTTCGATCGTCACCGCCCCCGCCTGCGCCACCGTCTGCGCCCGCAACGAACCTGCGGCCGAACTGTCGACCGTGAATCCGAGTACCGCGCCCTCCGCCAGCGTGAGCGTGCCGGGAATCGTGACCGACGTCGTCCTCAGCGCCAGCGCCGCACCGCCGGACACCGTCACGTCGCCACTCGCCGTATAGACGGAACGATCGAAGGCGAGGCGTCCCGCCTCGATGCGCAAACCGCCCGTCGCCGTCGTCGCGCCATTGATCGAGAGCGTGCCCGCCCCGCGCTTCACGATCGTGCCTGTACCCGGGAACGGCAGCAGCGCACCAATGTCAAACCCGGCCGAGTCGAGGATCAGACCGCCTTCGTCGATCGTCACCGTGCGGTGTTCGTCGTCCCACACGTTGATGAAATTCGTGTTCGCCGCCGACGCGCGGAAAGTGGTGCCGTTGAAGGAAACCGTGTTCGTGCCCAAGCAGTAATAGGCGACAAAACCGTTCTTCGCGGTGATCGTGCCGCCGTCGAAATGGAGAGCCACCTCGGCCGTACCGCGGTTTGAAAAGGCCTTTTCCGAATTGCCGGTATAGAAGCCGTCACTCAAGGCAATCGCCGCCGTACCGCCGATCGTCACGTCGGCGGAACCCGACGACTTGGAAGTGCCCGTCCAGGACATGCCCACGCGGAACTGGTTGATGTCCGCCAGTTCGCCGCCATCCATCAGGAACGTCACAGTCGATCCCTTCTCATTCGCGACGAGACGGAAATGGTCGTTCCGCGCGCGAATCGCACCGCCGTGGATCGTCACCGCGTTTTCGGTCGTATAGTCGATGCCCGCGCCAAAGCTCGTACAGGTGATCGTGCCCGCATCGGCTTCCATCGTGAGCGAAGTGCCGCGGTCGAAGAACACGCGCTGCCCGGGCATGGTGGTTACGGATCCGCCTTTCGCCAGCGTCAGGTGCGTGCCCGCCGGCGGACGGAACTCGTCGTTGTTGGTCTTCATGAAAGTGCCATTTTCCCACCGAAGGTTTCCGGCCATGACCATGTTGTTCGTCCACGCGAGCGTACCGCCGCCGAGGTCGAGGCTCGTGCCATCGTACATCGCAAGCCCCGTGGGGGAGGCGAAGTTCGCCGGCGTCGTGAACACAACGCGCCCCGCGCGGATTTCCGGCGCGACATTCGCCATCCAGCTCGTATCCGTGAATGTGAGCGTGCCCGCACCCGTCTTGAGGAAGAGGCCGGACTGCGTTTCATACGGCACGCCGATCGTCACGTTGCCGTCCACGCGCACTTCGCCCGGCACAGACGCATTGGAGAGCCGCCCCGCACCCGCG
>JAZLJP010000157.1:0-33917 GCA_045617985.1 Kiritimatiellia bacterium | reverse complement strand
ATCGCACCACGGGATGCCGGCGCCGAACCATGTGTTCGACAGGACGCCCCAGACAACCGTCGCCGTCGAGAACACGGTGAGAAGCGTCAGCCAGCTGCGGATGATCGCGGGGCGATGCCCGGCGTCGGGCGCGGGCTTCGTCTTCCACCAGCCGAAGAGCGTGAGCGCAAGGATGATCGCGCCGTAGCCGCCGTCGCCCACGAGCATCGCGAAGAACAGCGAGAAGTAGCACATGAACGGCACCGAAACATCGCTCTCGGAATAGCCGGGCGCAATGCCGAGCCCTTCGAAAAGCGCCGCCACCGGGCGGAACAATTTCGGCGGGCGTATGAGCGTGGGCGGGTTTTCGCCTTCTCGGGCATCACGGATCAAGAGGCCCCACGCCTTCGTGACGGCCTTCGCCCGTACGCCGGGAACGCTATCCACGCTCACCCAGCCTTCGATCCACGCCACCGCCCCCTGCGTGGCGAGCGCCTCGCGCGCCGCCTCGAAGCTCACGCGGTCCTGCAGCTCCGGATAACGCGCGGTAATCCACGATTCATCCGTGCCCGCAAGCGCGGCCGCACACTCGGCCGCCTTCCGCTCCGCCGCCGCGAGCGCACGCTCCATCTCCGCGAGGCGCACTTTCGGGAGCGGCTCGGGGAGCGTGCAGACGCTCGCAAGATCGATCCCCTTCGCCAGCAGCTCTTTCGCGAGCGCCGGATCGAAATCGCCATACGGCGCGTAAATCGCCACCTGCCGCCGCCAATCGTCCGCCGCCGCCGTCGCTTCTTCACGCGCGGCCGCCAATGCGGCAACCTCCTCCACCGTGCGCCGCACGGTGTTGGCCCCCGCAGCCTTCGGCGCATCCTTCTTCGCCTTCGCAACGATGCGCACCGCCTCGAGCGCCTTGTCGAATTCACCCTTCGCCGCCGCGAAAGCCGGCGAAGCCGCCCCCGCGAGATCAAGATGCACGCACCCGAGCTCGCGCAACGCCTCCAGCGCCTTCTCCGACTCGTTCACCACGCACAGGAGCGTTAAATGTTTCATCGGAACGATCATGCAGCCCCCTCCTCGTCCCCATTCGCCGAGCGGCCCTTTGCGATCTTGCCGCGCGTCCCCGCCGCCGTCTGCTCATCGCCGATGGCGATTTTGATGACGCGGATATTTTCGCGGCACGCGGGAATCTTCACCTTCTCGAACAGGTTCACACGCTGCGACGTGGTACGCAGCTCTTCCGTGATGAGCGCCTTCTGCTTCTGCAGAATGAGCCGCTCGCTCCGCAACGCCAGGATATCCGTGAGCGCCCTCACCGCATCGTCCACCCACGCGGGCGTTTCCCACAGGTCGATCTCCTTCACCTCGGTATCGATGCCGTTGAACACGGGAATCTCCACGCCCGCGATGTTCGCCGTCGAACGACGGATTTCCTTCACGGTCACAAGCCCGCTTAAAAGATCGCTCCCCGTTGCAAAAAGCGAAACCCAGGCATCGAGGCGCGTACGCACCTCCTGCTCACGCGCCGCCACGGCATCCGCCTTCGCCGTAATGCCGGCAATCTCCCCCTGAAGCTGCTGCTTCTTCAGCTGCAGCATCGGCAGGAACCGACAGAAACGCTTGAGCGCATCTGTCTGGGCTTTGAGCTCCGTTTTTGTCAGTTTGATTTTCGCCATCTTGGGTTTCTCGCCAAAAAATTCAATTTACATTATACACGATTTCGCCCCCAAAATGCAAGCCTCCGTTCACAATACTTTAGGTTCCACAACCGCGCCGGATTGTGCTATACTATCGGGCATGTGTAACCGTATGGAATTGATTCTGCCCGCCTGGCGGAGGCTTTTCGGCGTTTTGCCGGCGGCCTTGAATGCCGTTGCGGCGAATATGCCAATGCCGTGGGATGAGTTGCCACAATCTGCTGCAGATTCTGTTGCCGCGTCTTGGGGTTAACTCTGTGTTTGCCATTGTCGATTCGCCAGATGCTTCAGACGAGTCGGTTGCACGGGCAATCGACAATTGCTATTATTGTTCATGTAAGGTAGCAGATATGGTTTGGGAACGTGGCGGTTGGTCGTGGCCTGCGGCAGAAATGGATCGAAAAATCTTTCGTGGCATCGACAAAACGTCGCCGCTCTATTCGATATGCCAAAACAAAGGCTGGAAGATGGCCTGCCGTACCTTGGATGCGCGCCAGGAAAATTGGAAAAAGGAAAGGTGTGACAGCCCCCAGTCAAATTGTAGCGGAGGCTGTCCCCCGTGTCGAATTTCCCATGGCGGCATACAGCCTTCTTGACATCCTTACAAGCCCCTGCGGAGAGCGACGGCGCTCCGCGGGGCTTACGCACCCAAGCACCAGGCACCAAGCACCAGGCACCAAGGACCTGACACCAAGGACCTACCGCAGATAGACCATGGTGCCTTCGCGGCGCTGCACCCAGATGCCGGCGTCGTCAACCCACAGGCGGTTGAGCTTGGCCGAGGCGCGGTCTAGAACAATGGTGACCTCGTCCATCTTCTCGGGCTTCGTCTCCCAAGTGACGACCGGCTGCGTCTCGTGCTGGGAGAAGACGCGGCCGCTCACGTCGAGCGTCACCTCGGCGCCTTCCGCGAAGGTCATGTAGAACGGCGTGGTCTTGTCGCTGGCCCACACTTCACTCCCCTTCGTGGAGAACGGCGTCGTCCAGGCCCGGAGGTCGAGCGTCGAATTGTTCTGGAGTTCGATCGACGGGATATAGCCCGTGAGCGGCGTGAACCGGCCCCGCACCTTCGTGAGCGCGCCCGGCGTGCTCCATCCCCACGCGGCGTTATACCGCAACGTGAGGTCGTGAACCGTGAACGGGTTCTTGATCTCCAGGCGGCAGTTGAGGTCGAAATCGACCGTCGGAGCCGTCACCTCGCCGATCAGCCACAGCTGGCCGGCGCCGTTCATCTTCACCGCGCCGCCATTCACGATCGTCACGCCCCCCATGTACAGGTATTTATCGGGCGCAAGATTGACGGTGAACGTGTGGCCTTGAAGATCGAAGTCCGGCACGCCCTCCACCGCATTGAAGAGTGTCGTGTAGTCCATCGTGAGCGTCGCATCGGATTCGAGGCGGTAGATGTCAAGGCCACCGTTCGTCGTTGTGGTCATGTCGCAGCCGGTGTTCGCGAGCGCGCCACCCGCGAGCGTAATCGGGAAACCGCGATAGTCGTAGTTGCCCTTGAAGTCAAGGACGCCGCCTTCCACGCGGATGGGCGCGCCCCGCGGGCCCACGAGGGACGTCTGCCACGGCGAATACGTTATCGCGCCGGACCCCGAAACGGGCGTCGAGAACACGCCGCCGCGAATCACCGTGCCGCCCGTGTAGGTCTGTTCGCCCAACGCCACGCAATAGGTGCCCTCACCGTCCTTCACAAGCCGCGCATTTTCCGTGAGCGCGAACTCCTTCGTGTTGGTGAACGTCACGCCCGCAGGGATATCCAGATCGAGCGTGCCCGGCGTTCCCACGGCCGTATCGGTGATCGTGATCTTGTTCTCCGTCACGAGGCCGCCGAGCGCGAGGGTATGCCCGCGCAAATCGATGAGCGAGTTCACCACAAGCTTCACGTTCGCGAGTCCCCGCCAGTCGAGATCGGTCGTGAGCGCGAACGAGGGCGGAAGTTCGAATTGCTCCCATGCGAGATTCGCGCCCGGCGGAATCGTGAGCGTTGCGCCGTTCGCCGCCTTCACACGCGAGCCCGCATGCGGAAGGCCGTTTGGCACCGTCGCACCCAGCACGCTTTCGCAGAGCCAGTTGCCCGGCGTCGTGATGTCGCGCGTGCCGGCCAAACCCGTCCAGGTCGCCTTCTCCACGAAGGAATCCGGGTGGAAGGTGAGGAGCAGTTCGCCGCCGGAGGCGCCCACCGCGCGCGTCGTCAACACGAAGTCGGAAGAGGCAACGCTCGACGCATCGAAGAGCGAGGTGAGATCCGCATTCGCGGGAACGCCCACTTCGCCTTCCTCCCACGCCATCAGCCGGTAGCGCCCTTCCGAGGCGCCCGCGAGTTCCGGCACGAAGGCGATTTTCGCACCCGCGCTGAAGGATGGCGCCGTGTGCAGCTTGATCGAGGTCGCGAGCGGATTCAGCACGAGGCGGCAGGTGCTTGCCATTTCAAACGTGAGGCCGTTCACTTCGCCCGGCACCGTCACCGTGAAATCGCCCGCCGTGAGCGCCGTGGGATCTTCGAAGAGGAAGTTCTCCTCGTTGAACTTGACCGACGCCTTCCCGTTGATTTCCACGCCCAGCGGGAATCCGTTCGGCGAATGGTCGTTGACGCCGTAGCCGCCGTAGGTGTCGCCCGCGATCAGGGCGAACGCATGCCAGCCGGCCGGAACCGTGACCGTCGAGGCGACGCCCTTCGTATAGGTCGAATTGATCAGCACCCAGGCATTGTCGATGGCCAGGGCCATGTAGTCGTCGTAGCCCTGGGAGATCTTCCATTCGCCCGCCTGTTCGGGCCGCACGTAGAACCAGCCGTCGAATCGGCACTGGCTGCAGCGCACGTATTGCGACTGCCAGGCCGTGCCGGCGCCGGCGATGCCCGCGAAACTCCTCTCGGCGCGGACCTCGGTCACGTAGTCCGCAAGCGGCATGTCGACCCACAAGTCGTTCGGCATGCCCGAGCGCGTAGTGCCGTAGGACCGATGATGGAAGAGCAGCGTACTCGTGGGCGTGGCCGTGATCTGCAGAAGGTTGCCCGAAAGAACCGGCGTATAGCGCATGTTCGTGAAGCGCAGATAATCCGCAATGTTCGCATTGGTCGCCCCCGTCGGCAGATGAAGACCCGTCGCGAGGGTGAAGAGGGCGCCCGAACCGTCCCAGCCCGCCTTGAACTCGTCCGTATAGTCCACCGTCACGCGCGCATCCGCCGCCAGCGTGGCCGACTGCCAGGTGATCGGCCCCGCCGCAATGAGACCGCACCGGCCATTGAAGAAGACGTCGGTCGATTCATCCGGTACGCCACTCACCACGGGATTGCCGTAGAGGTTCACACAGGACCAGTTGGCCGGGTCCGTCACATCGCCCGTTTCACCCCGACCCGTCCACGTCGCCTGCGCGACGGCATTCGGATCCGCCCCGTAGTAGACGGCACCGCTCGTCACGAAGAGGCGCTCCCCGAGCGCGGCCGTGGCCGCATCGAGCGTGAACGTCACGCCCGAGGGCACGGCGCGCGTGAGCCCCAACAGCATCGTACCCGCCGCCGGACGCTTCCCGTTCAGATTGATCGTCACCGCGATCCCTCCCTCGAGGGTGAAGAACGACGTCGCCATCGTCGCCGCAGGCGTCATATCCAAGGTCAACGTGGCCGCCGCCGCCGAACGGTTGACGATCGTCGGATTCGTACCGGCCGCATCGCCCGCCGCGAGCTTCAGCGAATAGCCGTTCAGGTCGATCGTGAACCCGGTCGGCACCGCGAGGGCCGACTGCGTACCCGTGGGGATTTCCACGCCGCCCCCGAACGCGCCCGTACCCACATTCGGATAGAGTACCTGGTTCGCGCGATCCCAGAGCGCGACGCCGTTCGCGGTCTTGACGGGGATGAAGTCGCGCACGCAATCCGCTCCCTGGTACATCTGCGCGGAATAACAGCGGATGGTGCCCTGTCCGGTGCCGGGGGCTGCAACGCCACCGCGGTTCTGCGCGAAGAAGTAGACAGGACGGTCCACACGGAAGTTATAGTGCACATACTGGCAGCGCAGTTCGCCGTCGACATAGTTCAACGCACCGTTCTTCTCCACCACATGACGCCCCACCGGCACGATGGGCGTGAACGGCGCCGTCTGGTTTTCATAAGCGCAATAGACATTCGCCGAATCGTTGCCGTACATGTAGACGGTCTTATAGTGCCATTTCGTACCCACGGGATTCTGGCTGCAGCCGAACCAGTATTCACACGCACTGGCAACATCCACATCCATCACCGTGCGCGTATCCTGGTTGGGCTTGAGGTCGGTATTCACATAGCTGCCGGCCGGCGCATCGAGGAACGTGAGCGGCTGGCCTACGAGCCCCGCCGGATGCGGGGCGGAAACGAGCGCACCGCGCCAGTCGCATGCCCCCGCGAGGCGCACATCCGTAAACCAAAGCTCCTTGCAGGTGAGCGTAGAGCCAAGCGGCAGGTTGAAGGCGCCCGTACCCCCCACCGAAACGACCGTGTCGCTCCCGGGCACGCCGCCTTGGATGATGTGGCCGCCCACATCCTTGCAGGTCCAGTTCGCGGGATCCAAGACGTTCGCCCGATCGCCCGCCCCCGTCCACGTGGCCGCCACCGGCCTAGCATTGACAACGGAGAAAACGACGTTTCCTTCGAAGACGACCGTCTTCGCGTCGAGCGTGCCGCCCGTAGAGCCGTCCACGATCAACTGGCCGCCGCCCACACTGTCGCAAATCGTCACACCCTTGGCGATCGTTCCCTTCGCACCCGCGATGCGCAGCACGTGCCCCTGCAAATCGAGCCGCAGACCCGCCGGCAGCTGCAATTCGCCGAGACCGCGCCAATCGCAGTTCGCCGCGAGGTACACGTTGTTGTTCTCGCGGCCGAGCTGTACATCCCCCATTTCGAACGGCACTTCACTTGCACCGTTGATCGCAATCAGCATCGGCGTACTCGCGCCACCATAGGATAGTGTCGCCCCCTCGCCGCCGTAGGTATCGCCGCAGACGATCACGAAGTCGTGCCAGCCCGCCGTCGCCGCCCACGATCCCTTCGCCTCCACCGTATAGGTGTTGTTGAGGACGGCTTGCGCGCCATCGAAGAAACAGGCAAAATAGTCGTCGAACTTCTGGCGGATGGCCCAGGTGCCGACCTGAGACGGCGACACGAAGAAACGCCCTTCGATGCGCACCTGCGCATTGTTGACCCCTGCGGCCCAATTGTTGAACGCGTACTCGCCCAGGCTCGTATAGTCGTGCACGGGGAGGTTCTTCCACGTGTCGTCATTCATGCCGATACGGGCATCGGCCTTGGAGTCCCCCGCATAGCGGTAGAATTCCCGATTGCGGAAATAGTTTCCATAAAACGCCTTCGGCCCGCCCGTCGGCGAGAAGACGACGCGCGACCAGCGCACGGTACTCCCCGGCGGACACTGGAATGCCGTAGAGCCCGTAATGAAGAGATGAGACCCCTCGGCCGACGGAACCGCATTCGGCACCTCGGCCATTGCCGTGTCATAGCACGCCCAGTTCGAGGCCGCGCCCGTATCGCCGTTCGCCGCGCCCGTGTAGATGGCGTACGCAACAGGCGTATCGGCAAGAGCCCCCAGGCATCCCGCGACCACGCACCCGACCATGAATCGAGTCAATTTCATCATTTCGAAACCCCTCTCTTTCACGCCTCGAAACCCCATGCCCCGAGGCTGACAGTATTCTATCACACCACAGGGAAACGGGTCAAGCGGAAATGGAACCGGGAACGAACCGAGGGCGCCTCTAAATGAGCGGCTATTGGGTTTAGCGCGCGAGCCGCACGGCGGCCTGCCCGGCCGGCGGCACGACGAGGACGAGCTCGCCGTTCCGGAGTTCGCCCGCGCCGGGACGGCGCTGGTAGCGACAGCCGCAGACGAGGCCATTCGGTACGAGCGTTTCACCGCATGCGATCCGCGTGCGGCCCGCGAGCGGCACCCGAATCGTCTTCGGCTCGGAGATCGAGAAGTTGTGCGCCGTCACGTAGCGCGTCCCATCCGGGGCATCCGTCACGAACGCCTCGCGCGCCAGACCGCGCACGAACACGGGCGTACCGCCCACATGGCCCTTCATCAGCCGCATCGCCTCGCCGAGCGACGTGAGGTGGCTCTCGAACGGCCCCACGCAGATCGCCTGTTCGTTCACAGGCTGGAAGTAGCACAAGTAGGCGAGTCCGCACGCCTCCCAGTTGCGCATCATCTCCGTAAGGAAGTACGCCGCATACAATCCCTCCACGATCGCCTCTTCGCGATACCACTGGTACCAGAGATTCCATTCATCGTAGGAGATGCCGATCGAACGCGGCAGCTTCGCGCGGAAATTGCGCAGCCTCGCCACGCTGCCATCCACCGCGCGTCTCGCATCCAGAAACATCTTCTGGATGCGCTTCGGCGTCGTATAGTCGTAGGAGCCCGTGCCCCATGACCCCGCGTGGTCGTATCGATGGTACGAGACGACCGGCGCGAGGTCGGCAAGCGGCATTCCCGAGCCCCGGATCCACGCGGTGCTCGGATAGGGTCCGCTCGAACAGATCGTGATCGACGGATCGACCTTCTTCATCGCCTCCGCGTGCGGACGCACCACCTGCGCATACGCCTCGGGGCCCTTCGGGCCTTCCATGTGCGCAAAGCCCATCTCGTTGCCGAGCGACCACAGCTTGACGCGCCCTTTGCAGCGCCGGACCCAATCGGCGGAATCGGCCGGACTATCCCACGCGGGATTGATCGTGAAGAACGGCTGGGCGCCGATTTTCTCGCACATCGCCAGCACCTCTTCCATGCCCACGTCGTTCGCATCGTAGCCGAGCGAATGCGGCTGCGTTTCGATTTCCATATAGCTCTGGATCGGGGCGCGTTCGTCGGGATCGGCGATCAGCCCGTCGCGCCAGCGGTACTCGCCCGCGAAGTTGCCGCCCGGCCAACGGACGATCGACGTGCCGATTTCGCGCAGGTTCTCCACGACGTCCGCGCGCAGGCCGTGGAAGTTATCTGCCGGCATCAGCGAAACCGCGCCCAGAATGCCGTACGCACGCCCCTTCACGCCGATCTCGATATCCGCCATCGTGTTCGTCGGCGCGGTGTAGTCGAAGGCGATGCGCGTCCAAGCCCCGTGCTTCGGCAAGTTCACGGTGAACGTCTTCTCGGCGAGGGTCTGGCCGTTCGCGGCAAGGCGCAACACGAAAGTCGTATCCTCGGGATGATACGTACCCACCACCGCACGGAACGTATGCGCCACCCCGCCGCGCAGGCCGAGGCCGCGCTGGCGCACGCCCGCCTCGCCGTTCGGATCGAGCCCGCCCACGAGCTGGCTGTGGATTTCATTCTGGCGGAACATCGCGCTACGCGCGGCATGGCGCGTACAGCCGAAGTCGAGAATGGTGTAGAACGCCTTCGTGCCGTAGGATTCCCACTGCATCGATACGCCGCGGCGCGAGGACTTGCCCGTGAACTTGCGATTGTGGACAAGCTGCGCGGAAATGCCGTCCTGAAATGTCGCGCGCGTGTGCTCGAGGTTCTGCCCGAAGAGTTCGACTGGAATCGGCTTCACCGTGCGCGTGTACGGCGACGGTGCGGTGGCGACGGCGGCCGGCAGCGCGTCGGGGCCCGCCTTCGCGTTCGCCGCGAGCTGATCGCCGGTCAGTGCCGCCTTCCAGATGCGCACTTCGTCATAGCGCGCCGCCGCGTCGGCTTCGCCGTCCCAACGGGAATGGCCGAGCTGCAGATTGGCCGGCTTCTGGGCCGCATTGAGATTCGCGGGCATCCAGCCGGGCACGAAGTCCTCGCCCTGTGCCTCCACCGCACCCGTCGCCGCCAAAGAGCGCATCCATTTGATCTGCGTGGAGCCGTCCGTCGTCGGCGTGAGCACGAGCGCGAAGTAGCGCGCCTGGCGGTCGTTCGCACACGCCGGCGCCTGGTCGTCGCGGAAGTCGACCTGTCCGTCCGTCACCTCAAGCCGTGCGCCCTTCCCCTGGCCCGCATTGTTCCAGCACTGGAAGAGCGACCGCAATTTGCCCGAACCCCAGTCGAAGACCCGCGGCCAGTTGCAGGCGGTGTCGAGCGTGGCCCAGACTTCGAGCGTCAACGGTTCGCCCGCGGCGGGCAGGAGCCCCGTGCCGAGGTCGATGTAGCCGGCCCCCCATTTACCGCCCTTGAGCACAGCCGTGCGGCCGTCGGGCGCACAGCCCGCGTCGCCCACGAACGTCGCCGCCCGTCCGCCCACGGCATCCGCCGCCGACCCGTTGAAACTCCAACGGTGCGCCAGCACCTCGCCCGTCGTCGCACCCCACGTGCCCATCGAAGCCGTCACCAGCAAAACCGCAACAATCTTTGCTTTCATTTTCTGCACCAACATTAACTTTCGTCAAATCAAAACCGCTAGGGACTGTCCCCCCCGCTGTTATTCTCTCTTCGCGAGTCCCCGATGCTGGGGATCGCGGACCCGGGCGAGGTTGCAGCGCGGGGTCTCGATGCGGCCGTTGCCGCCGCGTTCGCCTTCGATGACGAGTGCATTGTTCGCATCGTCTTGGCGGAAGCAAACGGTGGGCGTATCGAAGACGGCGTTGAACCTGCCCACACTTTCCATCCCGACATGGCGCATGTTCTTTGCGCTCCTGTACCAGAAGCAGAACGCATGGTCGAAAACGCCGCCGCCGCGCGGGCCGAACTTGAAGCCCGTCGAGAACTGGTCGCTGTAGCAGAAGTCGCCCCAATTGTTGTCGCCGTCGATCTGGAAGCCGACCGTCTTGTCGTAGGCATCCCAGCAACAGGTGAGGAGCGGATGGATGTTGATGAGCCGGTTGCCGCCCGACTTGACGACGACACCGACAAACACATCGGCAATGCGCATGTTGGCGATTGTGTTGTCGTAGCCCTCCACAACGACGCCGATGGAATCGGCCTTGCCCGTGCCGACGATGTTGACGTTGCGGATGTCGCTATCGGACGATCCGCTGTTGGCGCCATGCTTGATGCGAAGCCCGATCTTGACACGCTTCATCGACACTTCGGCAACCATCGTTTCGCGCCCGCTGTCGATCGAAATGCCGCTCGCCACACCATTTCCGTCGATGATGCCGCCCTTGAACCAATACCAGCTGCCCGCCGTACGAATGTCGTTCGCGGGATGGACGCCCCCGAGCCGCACCATGGCCTCGGGGCTTTTCCAAGCCGGCGACGCCTTGAAGACGGCAAACGTCGAAAGATGCAGCGACACGCTCCGCTTCGGATGCGCCGGCGTGCAAATCGGCTTGTCCAGCAGATAGGTGCCGTCGGGGAAATAGATCTCACGATTGGGATTTTCGTCGATCAGCCGCTGAATCGCCTCCGAGCACGGCGTTTTCCCGTCTCGGATAATACCAACAGCGCTCAAAGCCCCATCACCCTCCGCCGCCAGGGCCGAAAGCCCCGTTGCCACAGCCACGCAAACCATCATCTTCATCGCCTTCATTTCGCTCCTCTTTTCCATTCAAGCCACTTGAAAGACCCATCACGCTCCGAACCCTCCTTGGCCCGGGGCAACATCATTCTAACACACCCTAAAGTGCGGGTCAACAATGGAAACACGGCTTTAGCGTACGAACACCGTGAAACCTGGCGGAACGCCGTACTGCAGGGCGAGCGTACCGTCGCTTCGGCCGATGAAGAAGCGATTGCGCGTTCCGGGCTGGCGCCGGTTCAGAAGCGGCGAGACGATTTGCCCGCGCGCCCTGACGAGCGTCATCGGGCGTTCGTAGTCGACCTCGGGGTCGAGCCCGGCGAACGTCACGTCCTCTTCGATCGTCGCCCCGCCGCCGAAAACGGAACTGCTCACATCCAAGGTCGTTCCCGAATGCGCCACGAGGCCGCAGCTCAACGTCTTTTCAAGGGCGGTCAAGGCGACACCCGCCACGACGAGGTTGCCCGTCAGCGTGGCGGCCGTACCGTTGAAGGAAACCGCCTTCGCCGCAGCGTCCCCTTCATGGACGAGCCGCAAATCGCCCGTTCCCGCAAACGCACCGCCGAGTTCAAGCGCGGCGGCATTCTCCTCCGCATCCGGCACCTTCACCGTCAAGCCGCCCGCCGCCAACGTGTAGGGAATGCCCAGCGCCGGGAGCGGCGAACTGTGGGGGCTCGTAAGCGTCGCCCCGTCGAACGTCAAGGACGACCCCGTACCGAGCTTATTGACGGCAAAACGTTCAATGCCGACTTCCGTTCCCACGAATTCCACGATCTGCGGGCCCGGCGTGCTCGACGTTTTCAGGGAGAATGTAATCGTCTTGCACGTCAGGGTCGAATTGGTCAAGGCCAAAGTCGAGCGTGACTGGTTGCGATCCCCCAAGAACAGATTCTGCGCGCCGAAATCGATCTCCGCCTCGTTGCCGAGAAGCGCCCCCGCGCCGGGGCCGTCATTCGCAAAACCGAGGGTGCACTGCGCGTTCGGATGGTAGAAGCGGCCGCCGTTCACGACTTCGATCACGGCATTGCCGTTATTGCCCACGTAGGCCCCGCTGCTCCGGGCATTGAGCGCCTGGAGTTCGCCGCCGTCGATCTTCAGATGCGAGTTCTTGAAGTTGATCTGCCCGCGCTGGTCGGTCTGCTTCGGGAAGATCACCGTCGCACCCGTGCCGATGGTGAAATCGACGCCGTTGTTCCAGAACCACCAGTCCCCCGTGCCGCCGGTTGAAGGTTCAATGATGGTGAGCGTGCCGTTGCGCAGCTCGCCCCCCGTACGGAACACGCCCACGCCCTCGCCCTTCGTTCTCGAATTGACCGTCTGCTGCGCGCCGCCGAGATCGAGTACGCCGCCGATAGCCAGCACCTCGTAGCCCGTGGGCAGGGGATTCACAGAAGGATTCAAGAGCGTCAATTCTGCGCCTGTCAAAATCGAAAACGACTTGGAAGCGGCGAGCGTCGCATTCGTCACGTCCACCGCCCAGGCCCCCGATTCGAAGGTTACGTTCTGCATCATTACGGAGGCAAGGTCGCACACGCTCGGCATGCCGGCCCCGTTGAACCGCAGGCTGTCATACCGCACCGGCGTCTTGTTCGAATCCCAGTTCGCCGCCGTCTGCCAGGTGTTCTCGGCACCTCCGCCCGTCCACAGGTGGGTGGTGGGCGTGACCTTGAAGTAGAACATGCCCGACGCATCGCGCCGCAGCAGGATGCCGTTCGCCACGAGGCGCTCTGCCGCCGTTTCGGAAATCGAACGGAAGAGCGGATACTCGGTGTTGAAGAGCGGATCGGTTTGGAAGTCGATCGAAAGTGTCACCTCCCCTTCGGTCGTTTCGTCGATATCGAGATCGACTTCCGGCGCCCCGCCGATGCCAACCGAAGAAAACGCGAGCTGAATCGTCGTGCCGCCGGCCATCTTCACCTTTGCGCCCGTGGCGACCGACTGCGCGCCGAAACCGATTCCGCCTTCACGCACCTCGATCGGCCCAGCGAAGTAGCGCCCGTTGACCATCAGTCTGCCAGGCCCCGTCTTGACGAGCGCCCCCGTTCCGGAGAACGAACCCGACGCGGTGACATCATGCTGCGCGTTCAACGTCACGCCGCCCGCTTCGATCTGATAGGGATAGCCTAGATTCCCGAAGTAGTCCACGCCTCCGGCGACGGTTGTAAAAGTCGTGCCGTCGATCAGGAAGAACGAACCGGTCAGCGGCGTGCGATTCCGATAGATGCGCTGTATGGTGATATCGGAATCCTTAAGCGTAATCTGCGCGAGGCCATTGTCGCCCGATTCCGCGATTCGAATCGCCTGGGCGATGAGTGTTGCATTCGTGAACGCCACGATGCCATGACCGATCGCGCCTTGGCTCGCCGCCACTCTCAATTCCTGTGCGCCGTCCGCCACGTTGACCGTTCCGCGGTCCACAGAAAGAACGCCCGTCGCACCCCCGTTGAAGCCGATACGGAGGTAGCGATAGAGGTCATGGAGAACTCCGCCGTTTATGATTCGTACCGTTGCCGTATTCGGCGTGTCACACCCGATATAGTGGCCGGAATCGACACTCCGGAGATTCTGCAACACCACAGTACCTCCATCAATCGTCAAACAGGCGCCATTCTGGAGATTC
The DNA here is from genome assembly GCA_045617985.1 of Kiritimatiellia bacterium. Classification (GTDB taxonomy): domain Bacteria; phylum Verrucomicrobiota; class Kiritimatiellia; order RFP12; family UBA1067; genus RUG572. The sequence continues at coordinate 20,183 of JAZLJP010000157.1, read as the reverse complement.
CATTCGCCTTGCGAAGCCGAGCCCCGGGCGGGCAATGTGACGAGCGTCGCATTCGGCCCCACCGTGAACGACCCGTTCGACATCGTCCACCACCCCGGGAACGAAAGGTTCAACGTGCCATTGCGGATTTCGCAACCATTCCGGAGAACGTCCTGATTATTCATAAACTGTTTGGCAATTTCAAAATCCTGGGCCTGGCCGCCGAGATCCAACACGCCCTCAAGGGCCACAATGCCCGCCGCCGTCGGCAGCTGGTTTGTCGCAGCGAGGGTCACCGTGGAACCTGCGGCGATGTTCACGGCTTGCGCCACGATCTGCGAGGGCGCACTCAGCGTCCATGCGCCGGAGACGAAATCGACAGTTTGCAACACCACCGAGGCATCGAGGTTCGGCCCCGTCAGGCCGCCTTCACCCTCAAAGCGGAGGCTGTCAAAGGAAACGGGCGTACGAAGCGAGTTCCAGTTGCCGCCCGTCGTCCAATCGTGGTCGCTCGCCGCCGCATCCGTCCATACATGGGTGATCGGCTCCATCTTCACGAAGATCCGCCCCGCGACATCCGTCTCAAGCCGATACCCGCTCGGCACGGCGATCCGCTTGAGCGTTTCCGCACTTCCGCCGCCCGCGAAGAGCAGATAGTCTACACCGCTCTCCGGCGTAATCTGCGCATCGATCACCACGTTCACGCGCCCTGTCGTCTGCGGATTCGGCACAAACACGAGCGAGGAGGCGCCGAGAACTCCATCTTCCGTCAAGGGCGCGCGAATCGTCGAATTATCGGCCGCAACGAGCCGTACGGCGTGGTCGAAAAACGCCGTCGCGCCGAAATTGAGCGTGCCGCCCTCAAGGACGAGGTTGCCCGTTCCCAAGTAGGTTCCGGCAAACGTGAACATCGCCCCGCCCCGCTTCTTGAGCGGGCCGGAACCCGAGAAGGTGCCGGATGCCGAGACGTCATGCGCGGTATCGATCGCAAGGCCGTTCCCCACGAGTTCGTAGGGAACCGTCAGCGGCCCGAAGAAATCGACACCCGCCGTTGCCGTGTGGAACACCGTTCCATCGAAACGGAAGAAAGACCCATCGTTCTGTTCTTTAGTTTTATAGACGCGTTGCACCGTGATATCGGAATCCACCATTTCCGATTGGACGAGCGCCGCCGCGTTTTCACACAGGCGCAGAGCAGAGGCCACCAAGGTGAAATTGGTCGCGTTGACAATCGCGGTACTCGCATTGTAGCACAAAACGAATTCGCGCCCGCCGTTACGAATGTTCATCACACCGTCATTGACCGAAAGACGGCCGATCTTGCCGTTGTTCGTTCCAAAGCGAACGTACTGGTAGGTGCTGTTGAACGTCCCGCCGTTTTCCAGACGAAGAAGGGCGTAGTTGTTGGGCGCATTGCCGCTGTCGCCGATGTAGCAGCCATTGCTGGTGCTGTCGTTGTTGCGCCTGTTGTTGGAGTTGACCGTGCCCCCGTCGATAATCAGCGTGGCACCGCCGCCGAAGTTGATCTCGCCCTGTCCTGAAGATGAAGAATCAACCTGCGTATTGATTACGCCGCCCGGCCCCACGGTGAACGTCACACCGCTCATCGTCCACCAGCCGCTGATCGTCGCATCGAGCGTACCGTTGCAAATGCCGCCGCCGTTACCGAAGATGGCACTCCATCCCCCGCTCACGGCCCGCGCGCCGCCGCCCAAATCCGTCATCGAGGTCATCGCCGCCCCCGAGACGGAATGCCCCGCAGCCAACGTTGCAAGGATCATCAAGAAACGCCCACACGTGTTCTCACAGAGTCTCTTCATTTCTTTCTCCCTCTCTTTTAAAACCTGTCGAGTAGTATAGCATATCCACCTTCCACCCGCAATCCAAGGATTCGCAAAGGGGGTAGCCCCCCCCCACGACGGAAGGGGACTGCCCCCCCGAAGGCGATATGGCTGCGGCGGCAACATGAAAGGTGCAATCAGGGACCTCCCGCAGACCACCCTCAGCCACCCTGCCAAAAGGTTGAGGGGGGAGGCAGTCCCCCCAGGCTGAGGGGGGGGGGACAGTCTCCCCGTTTCTGTTTTTTCAAAGGTGCGACGAAAATTTCGTCGCAACGGATGGGATTGTGATATATATAATGTCTCCCATGAAACCGCGAGGCGGGTGGTTTTCACCTCTACAAGTTAAAATCGCACATGTCCCGGAAACCCATATCCCGAGACAAAAGCATTCTACCATACGCCATGAGAGTTGGACGATAAAACGACGTCCGGCGTAATCTCCCGTGCATACTTTCCAAGACAACTTGGGCGATTCCACCGCCGGTGAAGCCATACCCATGCATAATTGCTGTGGTTGCCCAATCGCACGATGATCATCGGCCCCAACTCCGAATCATTCTCGCGCCAAGCCGAAACACCGATTCCACGTCGATGCAGATGACGGAGGAATGCCGCCAAAGACGGATAGGTGCGAATGAACGTCGCATCACTTACCCAGACGTCAATCGAAGAAGACTTCTCCTCTATCAGACGACCGATCTCCGTTTCCGGGGCGGCAGAATCCGGTACGCGATTCAGACTTTCCTGCACGAGTGCGGACAGCTGTTCATCAGTAAATCTCCTTTGCTTTCGTCACGAAAGGCAATCAATCACCATCGACTTCAAGATGGGTTTTGCGATCGGTTCTTTTCATCTTTCGATGTTTGACTTTCATCTTGGAATTGTCACGCCAGTTCTGTTTTGGATTATCTTCAGCGCGGGCGATTTTCCGTAATGCAACGCGCGTTGCGCGATCAGGATATTCTGGTGCCGCATGATTCTTGTAAGTGCGGTTCTCGGCCTGCTCGCCGCGCAAAACGTCCAAAAGCGCTTTTGCGAGCGGATCGGCATCCTTACGAAGTGAAATGACCGTTGGCCGTCGATAGGATTTTTGAACAAGGAGCAGACCCGCCGAGTGTAGAAACCTCAAATGATGATAAAGCGACTTCACGCAAACACCCGCCGCATCGGAGAGTTCAGGGATGGTCGCAGGACCTTTTAACAATTGTTCGAGCATGGCCAATCGGTTGAAATGCGAGAACGCACGCAACACCGTCATGATTTCGGACATCCGCTCATCCGTCATCGGCGAGGCGCACAGGGGGCGCATGATCTCGCGAATCACGAGCGCTTCAGGCAGGGAACGATCCGGCGTCGTATTGTAGAACACCTTAATCCGCTGTCGCCGTACACCAATCAATCCACGGGCATTCAATTGACGCAGATAGATCGTAGCGGTCGATTGCTCCACTCCCAGAGCCCTTGCGAAGTCACTCACCGTATAGGAATCATCGTGTTCAAAGACCATCCGGAGAAGTTGCAACCGCAACGGATTCATCATCGCACGGCACGTCCGCCACAGTGTTGGCGCCAATATGATTTGTTTTTTATTCATCCGACTCCCTTCTCCTGTCCGTGCACATTATATCATATTCCTCGATTCTAATGTATTGCAATAGTTTAGAATCGCCATAGGCCCCCTCCTCGATTCTCATGTATTGCAATACATTGGAATCAACACGGATACAAAGACCTCCTCAAATCTCATGTATTACAATACTTTGGAATCGACAAAACGCATTCGCAATCCCTTTCCGCTTCAATTCCGATGAAGCGTTAAACGTCAGACGATCCAGGTAATCAGACAAGCCCTTTCTACCCCTTCATGAATCTCGTTCCGAAGCACCCACTCAAACTGGCTGGTATTGCCAGAGCTTTATCGATCCACTTCACCTCACACTGTCTAACCGTCTAACTGGTTAACTACTCTCCCACCGTTATTTCCCGGTCCCTTCAGTTAGCCAGTTTTACAGTTAGCCAGTTTCACTTGCCGTAGGGCTGAGTCCAGGCGACGTAGAGATGCGGGTGCAGGTACGCCGTGCAGCGCGGGGCGCCGGGCGTTTCGAGGCGGGCGCGCACGTAGAGATCGTCGGCCTTGAGCGTGTAGCTCGCTTCCAACGCCTCGCCTGTCCGACCCTGGACCATCTTCGCGACAACGCCGATCTTCTCGCGGTCGTACACCTTGATTTCGCGCGTGTAGATCTTCTGCTCGTTCTTTTTCACATCGGACGCCGTGACCGTAAAGGTGGATTCCGGCGTTTCCCTGAAGTCGCGCTTCGAAACGATGAAGCGGATCGTCGGCGCAACCCCCGCCTTCGCCTCCACACGCATCGTCAGCGTTCCCGTTGCGCGGTCGAATTCGACCTTGCTCGGCTCCACGCCCTCGCACACCACGCTCTCGCCCGCCTCGAAGCCCGCAATAATCGCCTCGGGCGTGAGCGCGCTCGCGCGCACGAGGTTCCAGGCATTCCCCGGCATGAGCATCTTGCCACCCTCGCCATGGTAGTAGTGCGTATCGTCGTTGCCGAGACCATAGAGGAAAGGTTGATTGCGCCGCGCACGAAACGCATTCACCACATCCCAGAACCGATCGGTGTCGAAGCCGTCGTCCAAGAGCGATGCAGGCGGCGCCAGGGGCGAACCGTTGTTGCACTGTTCAAAGAAGCGCACTTCGGGGCTTTCGATCAGCACTTCGGGGTTGATGTCGTACCAGGTCCAGATGGGATGGTTGAGCATGAAGAGGTGCGGACACATGAGCTTCTTCGCGTAGTTCGCAAAGATCGCGCTCTCCTGCTTGAGGAAACCCACGAGCGGCCGGTTCTCCACGCGATACGGAATGCCCTTCGCCATCTCCGGCGGCAGACCCGGCAAGTTGATGCAGTTCATGTGCAGATTCCGCACCTGGCCCGAGGCCGGGTAGTAGATGCTGCGCGTATCCTCGACGGCCGGCAGCACGAGGAATTTCTCCTGCTCGTTCAGGAGCGCGGAATATTCGGCGAAGGTCTTGAGCCGATACTCGTCCTTGCCGCCAACCGTGCGCTTTTCGGCGTTCGGGAACTGCGCGAGATATTCGGCCAGCACATTCTTCGCCACCCGTCTCGCCTGCAGCCACCGGGCATTGTCGGCGGCAAAAAGGTTGTGGTCCGTCAAAGCGCAGAAATTGTAGCCGCGGGATTTATACCAGTTGAGCGCCTGCTCGGGGAAGGCGCGTCCATCGGACCAAAACGAATGCGTATGAAGGTTGCCCTTGTACCAGCGCTTCGCCGCCGGCGCCCCCTCCGCACGCACACGTCCCACCACCGCCGCCGCTGCAGCCGTCTTTACAAAAGTTCTTCTCGTGCAATTCATCGTCAATGTTCCTTTTCTCATTTTGAGGTGGAACCGCGAAACACTGCCGTCAGTTTAAAGGGACGCGCCGCGGATACGACGATCGCGCGATTGGTGGCGTTTCCTTCCTGGATCAAATCGACGTCCCCTTCCCAGCCAACGAATTCCCCTTCCGCCGAATGCGGCTCGGCCGTGATGCGCACCGCGTCATTGAGACGGCGCGTCGCCTGATAGGAGACCGCCTTCACACCCGCATCCACGGCGATCGTGCCCGCACCGCGCGTGGCAACGCCAACTTGCAATACAATGTTCGTCTCGGCATCGAAGGACACGCCTTCGGGGAGGCGCACCTCCTCGCGCGGGAGGTGCTTGTAGCGCATGACATCCACCGCCGCGTTGATCATCAGCTCCGCTTCGGTGAGCTGCCGCGTGTAGAGACGGAATGCATGAAACGTTCCACGGAACGCCATCTGCGGACGGCAGGGTTCACCGCCCACCACACAGGGGATCGTGGCAGGAACCGCGCTGAGCGCATGCGGGGCGGGCGTGTCGCAAAGGAAGCCGTTCTTGAACATCTTCCGCTCTTTCGTCCCCACCGTCATCGCCAGCGTCACTTCCTCTTCCGCAAGCGCATAGGCATTCACGCCATACTCGTTGATCCGCGATCCCTCCTGATAGAAGCGGAATCCACCGCACTTACGGTTGATGCTGCTATTGTGCTCGATGGCGAAGGTACCCTTTGGCGCCAGGCCGCTGTACTGGCTGAAGAACGAGCCGCGCGCCGTCTGCCGGGCCGGGCGACAGGCGAAGTCCACCGTGAAATCTCGCGCGGTCGCGAGAATCTGCGAAACCGAAAGCCCCAGCGTGACCGGCCGGCCGTCAACGGCATTCGACCAACCATCCGCCCCCCAAACGAGCCCCGCCCCCAATGTACCGTCGTTGCCGTGCCCCGAAAGATCGGCCCACACGCGCGGCGCCGCACTGTGCGCGCCCGTGCCGGCATTCTCGATCCCATCGAACGAGACGAGGAGATCCTTCTTCACATACGAGCGCGCCGTGAGCCCCGCCCCCCACGCGAGGCCACATAAACTTGCCGTAACAACCGCCGTCAACGCGCATCTCGCACACCGGCATTCACGAATCCAACCCATTGATTTCGGCCCTTTGTTCCTCGGTTAAGTCCGTGCGTTTTTTCAACTGGCGCAGCAATTCCCTAAAGTGATCGAGGTCGCCCTTTGCCTTCAAAAGCCGTGCGCGGTCGATTTCGAGTCTCGCGATCTTGCCCTTTGGGATACCCGCCTTCTCCGTCAGCTCTTCGGCCTTTGCAAGCTCGCGCTCGCCCTCATCGAGCTTGCCCTTGCTAATCAAGATCGCCGCCAGCGTCTCGCGGATCGTGGCCGACTCGCCGTAGGCCTTCACCGCCTCCCGTGAGAACGTTTCCGCCTCGTCGAGCCGTCCCAGCCGATAGAGCGCCCAGGCGAGGTCGTTTTTCGCCCCGATGGATGCCTTGCCCGTTGCGAGCGCACGCCGCAGGTATCGCTCGGCACGTTCATGGTCGCCCCGCGCTCCCGCAAGCGAGCCAATCGTCGCATTGGCCGTCGGGTCGTGCCGATCGTGTTTCAGAACCTCGATGGCGTCCTTCTCGGCGCTCTCCAAATCGCCGAGCGCGAGATCGATGGCGATGAGCCGCCCGCCGATCGCCTCGATTTTCACCTTCCCTTCGTGAAGCGCCTTATGGATCGCCTCTTGCGCAGCCTTGCCGCTCTTGGCGTCCTTCGGCGCGGCGGCGACGATCTCGTTGAACGCCTGCGCCTCCGGCTGCAGCTCGCGCTTCGCCTGTTCGTACTTCGCAGCCTTTTTCGGATCGATGTAGAGGCGCCCCGACGACCGCGCCGCCCTGCGAACCTGCTGCAAGTTCCTGAAGCTCTTTTCAAGCAACTGACGGCGCGCCGCAAGCCCTTCCACCTCGTGCTTCGGCGCAACGAACCCGCGCTGGATCATGCCATGCAGATTGAAAAACGCCCCGTAGTTTTCCGGCTCCACGGTGTCGACAATGGTCTTGAAGACAAACCACGCATCCTTCAGGTCGCCCCGCTCGATCATCTGGCAGCCAAGCGCATTGCCGCACACGGCGAGAAAATGGCGCAGATACCCCGCAAGCGGTTCTTCCGCGCGCATCGTCTCAAGTTCGCCGCAGGCCTCGCTCCACTTCTCCCGCGTCGGGAAATCGTTCTCCGTCGTCGCCACCGCCGCCGCGAAGCCAGGCTTGTCGAGCTTCGTCCACTCGTCGATCAACGCCCTCGGGCCCAGTTCCGCCGCGAAAACCAAATCCTCCGAGTCTCCTCTCTTGAATTGGCCCCGCACCCATTTGGAAAGTTCCCGTCCATACGCAGGATCGCGCTCACGGGCGATGGAAATCAGCCTGATCTTCTCCGGCAACATAAAGAAGTAGAAATTGTCGAACATCCCGTCACTCACAACTGCGACACGCCCCGCAGCCTCGGCGTTTACGATGATGCGCGAAACAATCCGCGAAGCAACGCGTCCCTCGTCGAGTTTCCCCGAATTGAATGCCAGAGCCCCCATCACCACAATCGCCAAAGCCCAGTCGCCAAACGCGCCACAAAGGCCGATACGCCCGGAAAGCCACCTCTTGCGGATGCACCCGGCAATCAATACGGCAGGCGCTACCCCAACCGCCCCCCACACCCAAACCGCCGGAAACGCCAGCGAAACAAACACCCGCCATGCCAAGAAGAGTTCATACGTCGAATACGCCAATAACCCCAACGCCAACAGCACGAGCGGCCATTTCACCCTCGCCCGCCGTATCGTCGTAACGGTATCCCCTTCATCGAATACCAATCGCACCACCAGCCATGCCGCGCAGAGTGGCGGCACCAACGCGACCATCAGCGGCCCAATCCGCGTCGACGCCCTCAGAAATCCCGGCGTGAGCGCGAACGCGAGCCCCGAAAACAAAATCGCCACATGCACAACCCAAGCATAGCTCTTCTCCTCGCCCTTGACGCCGCCCGCCTTCGCAAGCCGAACCGCCGCGCCGAAGATATCGCCGAAGATCGACGCAACCAGCCACACGCAGACAAGCCCCGCACCAACCGAGATCCACCCCAACGCCGCGACATCCTTCCCCACAAGCCCAACGAGCCATCCCCACAACGGAAAGAGCCCCATCCGCTGCGGCGTCGCCGCACCCTCCAGCCACGCCACCGCGAGCTGCGTCCCCACACCAGGCGCAACCCAATCGGCCGCAAGCGGAACAAGAAAGAGGGCGGCCGCAATCACGACCGCCCACTTCGACAACAACCTAGAGTTGCCCATCGGCCTTACGCCCTCTTACGCTTCAACATCAAACCCGCCATGCCGAGAAGCATCAACAGCCCGCTCGTCGGTTCAGGAATCGCGTTCGTCCAACCATTACCAATGACACGAGAATTAAAAATATAGTCAGTCCTTGACATACCATCCACCGTCATTTCCGGCTCGGCCCCAATCAACTCAAACACACCTCCGCTGTAATACACAACCGCATACGCCTCAGAAAACGGAATATCCAACGTAGTGGGATCCACACTAGTTCTTCCGTCGCCTTGATCCCCATAAAAGAAATAACCGTGAGCATCCGTCCCCCCCGACTTCTCCCCATTCACATTAACATACTGCGCCAAAGCCCGACTGATAACAGTTTCCGGCTTGTTATCCTTGACCCAGAGCCACGCCGCGTCATCACCACCCTTAAACTGGATGACATACGCCGAATAATTCTGGAGTTCCCCCTGACTCCACTTTTCATCCCCAGGAGCCGGGGAAAAGAAAACGTTACTGACGGTATAATCCGCCATCGCGCCCAGCGTCATCGCAGCAGCAGCCGCAAGAATCATAAACTTCTTCATTCCAATTTTCCTTTCTTGTGCAATCCGGTCGTTATTGTACCATATCCCTTCCCCTCAGTCAACCCCTGAAATAAAATTATTTTTATTTTTTTGAGGGGACAATTTTTCTCGTGACATTCATTCTCCTTTACCGTTTTCATCGATCTAGAGATTACGATTACCTCAAGATGACGGCAAGCCCGCTCGGGTGGGGATTGACGATGACGAATCTATCCCCCTCCACCGTGGCCGTCCAGCCCTCTTGGATGCCCTTGGCGTCGCGCGCCGAAACCGTCACCGCTGCCGCCTCTTCCGCCGTGAGCGTGCCGGCTGCGGCCAACACATAGCTCTTCGCCGTCGCCTTCGTGGCGAACACGGCTTCAACCGCCGTCAGTTCCTGGAGGAAGTCGTCGTTCGTCACACCTTCTGTTTTCACGCAAGCCGTGAGTTTTGCCGCGTCGCCCTCCACACGCCAGGCGTTGTTCGTGCCCGCGAACCGGAACGCACCCGCGAGCGCGCCGCTGCCGGCGAGCGTCCCGTTGATCGGGCACGCCCCCGCCGACGCCGCGTTCGTGAGTGTCGCACCCGTGCCGAGTTTCGTTTCACCGCTCAACCCAGTCGCTTCCCATTTCTGGGCTTCGAGCAGACTGGACGCAATCCGGAAATTGTCCACGCTGAACGCCAGCGTCTTCTCGCCATCCGCCGGCAAGACCTTCAACGCGCAGGTCACGCCGTTGTCGTCCTTCGTCACGCCACCATAACCGCCGCCGCCCTCGTAGGTACACACCGTGAACGCATGCCAGCCGACCGACAACGTAACGGCACGCGACCCGGCAACCGTCCACGACGACGTTTCAAACACCTTCTCGCCGTCGATCGTGAGCGCGATGCGGTCGTCGAACTGGCCCGTGAACGACCAACCGCCCTCGTTTTCCTTCGGCACGTAGAAGTAGCCGTCGAACCGCGCATTCGTCGATTTCAACGCCGCACAGCCGCTGCTCGGATTGAACACGAGACTGTTCGTCACGCTGTCGAAACCGCGGAAAATCTGATCGTCGTTTTGATAGGTCTCCACATTGCTGACCGCTCCCAGCGTGCGGAATCGAACGCCCGAACGGTACTTGCGCTCGCTCGGCGGACGGAACGCGATCGTCTCTTCGTCGAAGCGCGTGAGCGCGGCCGGATCCGAAACGACCTCTTCGGAATCGCTCACCACATACCCAAGCGCCATCTTCGCCGCCTTCCAACTATCGGCCATCGGCCCCTGGTTCCCCGTCATGTCATGCGCGGCCACGAGGAACGTGTGCCATCCTTCCGCGAGCGTGCAGCTGCCAACGCCGACACCCGTGGCGGAAGACGTCGAGACCACCGTCGTTCCGTCCACCACGAGATAAAGACGGTCGTCGTAGGTGCCGGCGAAGTGCCAGATGCCCACCTTCTCGGCCGGCACGTAGAATTCGCCGCGATAGACGAGCAGCATGTAATCGCCCATCGGACGCTCACCCGAAGTGAACGTCTTATGCAGCTGGGCAAACGTCGTGGTGTAATACGGGAGCGTACCCACGTACTTCGTGATGGCCGCCGCATCGTAAGAGGCCGAGGTGTATACGAAGTCCTGCTTGTTGAAGGTACCGAACTCCACGAGATTCGTTCCGCCCATGTGAATCGTCGCCGAAACCGAATCCTTGAGTTCGAGCCCGCCTGCGAAACCGGCCGCACCCGAGAGGTCCGCATCGGCCTCAAGCGTCCACTTGCCCGTGGGGATGCCCTGGAAGAGGGGATTCGCCGTGAACGAGCCCGCGCCCGTGAGCGTCACGTCGCTTGAGCCGAGCAATGGCGAATTCCACGTGAGGTCCTTCCCGTTTAGATCGATCGTGTAGGCGCCTGCGGCGACCCGCGAGGCGCCAAAGGCGCCGAGGGAGCGCCCCCAATCCGTCCGGAAGGAATCCGTGGCCGTGAGGCGCCCGTTCGCGAGGTCGGCATGCGGATGCTCCCACTGGGGGTAGCAGGAGGTCATGCCGGCCGAGCCCACGCGCAACTCGCCGCCCGTCTGGATGACCCCCTCGCCGTGGAGGTTGTCGCGCCACGGGTCGAGCGTGCGCACCTGCATGCCCTTGACGTCCATCAGGCCACCCTTCAGGAACGTGTAGAAGTAGTCGCTTCCGCGGCCGAACTGCGTGGCGGCATTGGGAGACAAGTACGTGCCGCCGTCGATCGTGAACGAATGGATCTGGCCCGTGCCGAGCCCGCCGGCGGAATTACCGTCGCTGAGGTAGCGCGCGAAGCGTAAGTCGCCGGCATTCGACGAGGTGCAGTTGAGCGTGGCGCCTTCCTTGAGCACCACCGACGTCGCAAGCGCGTTCTCGCCATCCGCCGCCGTTTCCATCACGCCCGCCACGTTGATCGTCGTGTTCGAGCCCACAATCACATGGCCGTAACGCACGTTCTTCCAGCCGACGAGAAGATCATTGACATTCCATGTCACATTCTCGACGGTCGTCGTACTCGACGCCACCGTGTTGTTCAACCGCACCGCGCCTCGGCCGCGGCCCGAAGCGTCCATGAGCGACGTCCACACACCGTCCATCACCACGTTGGTGCCTGCAATCACCCACACGTCCTTCGCGCTTTCCGCCGTCACGCTGCGAAAGACGGGCAAGCCTTCGCCTTCATTCCCCAAGCCAAGCATGAACGAGCTCGATGCACCCCCGCGAAGCGTGATGTCGCTCTCGGGCGAATTGATCGCCCCGGAGAACCAGAGATGATGCGCATCCGATTGATAGGTGCCGCCTTGCAATTCGGGACCTGTGAATATCAGGCCACCCGTCTCGCCAAGGACAATGGTTCCCGCGTTCGTCACGGCTCCCGTGAACTTGAAATCGCCCGACCCGCGAACCGTCATCACGCCCCCTTCGCCAATCGTGAGCGATCCATCCACAACCACCGTACCCTCGTGCCGCACGCTCACCGCCGCGCCGGGTTCGAGAGAGAGCGGCATCGTTTCAGGCAACGTTGCGGATTTGAAGCGCAGCGCCGAAGCGTCGAACGCATGGATGCCGCCCGCGATCGTTCCCGTCTGGGCGCCCTCCCACACCGCAACGCCTTCCACGTTCAGCCGCGCGAGATCAAAGACCGTCGTTTTGAAGAGATACCCTTCCGTGTCCGACGCCCGATTCTTCGTCGTGAGTACAAAATCGCCGCCCGTAATCGAAGAGCCCGCTCCCGCCGCGCCGCAGGACGAAACCGCGCCGCCGCCTACCGTCGTATCGCCCGTGAGCACCATCCGGCTCACGAGGCTACCCGCCGCACCCGTCGGTGTCTCCTGGGAATTGTAGATGGCACCCTCGCCATCCGGCCCCGCACCCGCCACATAGATCGTCTTGTTCAGCGTGCTACCGCCTGTTCCCCGCGCGCCCACGCTCTCCGCGCCCTGGTTCAGATCGAGCCGCGCGCCACTTGCAAGGCGGATCTCGCCTTCCGTCGAGGTCGTCCCCGCCATACCGCCCGCATCCGTCAATTTGAGCGTGCCGGCCTCAACGACCACCGTCTCGGGACTCGCGAGAATCTTCTCCGGAACGACCAAGGTACCCGCACCCTTCTTCGTGAAGGCCGAGCCGGCAAACGACACGTCGTTCGTGAAAACGACATCGCCCGCCACGTTCGCCTCGAACGGCGCCCCTGCCACCCCGAGGCGCGTGGGAATCTCAAAGGTCTGCACGTTCTCGGAAAGGTTCGTGATCGAGCGCACCACCATCAGCACGTCCTCGCCCTGCTGGGTGAAGGCGCCCGCCGCCGAACCAAACACGAGACTATCGAAGAGGACGCCACCGAGATCGAATTGCGTCGTTCCGCCGGCCGCCTGATTGATGATCGCCGTGTCGCCGCCCTGCGGCAACGTGCCGCCCTGCCAGTTGCCCGCCGTCGACCAACGGCCGCCGTCCCCGGCCGCACCCGTCCATTCCACGTCCACCTTCTGGCGCGACGACGGCTTCAAAACGAGCGCGCCGCCCTCCACCGCCAACTGGTCTGCCGAGCCGGCGAGCATCAACTTCGCAAGATCCGCTTCCGTCACGCCCGAAGCAATGAGCGTGCGGCTCTCGCCCGCCCCCAGCTGGAAGATGCCCGTATAGGCGATTTCGATCGTGAAGGGATTAAGCGTCGTCGCGTTCTCGAAGGCCACTGTGCCCGGCATAAGGCAGTCCGCCCCAGCATCCGTGACATCGAGCGCAAGGCGCGCCCCGCCCACGAGCTTCAACGTGCCCATCGTGTACGCCTTCACCTCGGCGTCCTGGAAATTGAGCGCGCCCTTCGCCACCGTCAACGTGCCGCCCACGTTCGCGAGCGTATCCGTGCCGAGCTTGAGCGTGCCCGCGCCTTCCTTCGTGAACGAGAAGTTCGTGCCGCCCGCTTCGTCGGTGACGAGGGCCTTCAGCGTGACCGTCTTATCCTCCGTGTCAAGCCGCGCCGCCGCGCCCGAAGCCACCGTGAGGAAGTTCGCGGAAGCAAGCCACGCCTCCGAATTTTCCGGCGGCACGAGCGCGCCGCCCGCGAGGACGAATTTCTGGACTGTCGAATGGCGCTGGATGTCTCTCACAATGAACTTTCCGCCTTCGAGCGTGTAGCTGGCCTCAGCGGGCTGGTCGCCCACGAAGTTGGCCACTCCGCCGATGCGGCACGTGCCGCCCGTCTGCCGCCCGACGAACGTGGAGATCGCCGCGTTGGACAACTGGAAGTTCCGCTTCACTTCAAGGGTTGCGTCATTCGCCAAAGTGAACGAGGTCACACAGCCCTGTTTGAGGTTCGAATTGAAATCGTTTCCCACGGTGATCGTGCCGCCGGAAATCGTGACATCGGAATAGACGTCGTTGGAATAGCCGATATGGAAATCGGTGTCGGCCCTCAACGTTCCGCCTTCGAAGTCGAACCGCACGCGCGCCCGCGGGCTTTCATTCGCCGCCGACGGGAGATTGATGCTCGTGCAGGCGAACGTTCCGCCGCGAATCTTCAGCCAGCCCGACGAATCTGGCCCCCGGGCCAACGCAAACGCCGTGGTTTTCTGCACGCTCATGTCGAGGCCATACGCGGGATCGTCCGCTTCGAAGACGACCGGCGCCGAGAGGCCCGACTGGATGGAGAAATAGGTCTTCGCGTGCGTCCACGTTTCGAATTGCGTGAAGCGCACGGTATCAGGACGCATGAAGGTGCAGTACACCGCCAACGTCGCATTCGTGTCATAGCCCGGCATGAGGTCGCGCGGCCCGTCGTAGGCGCCGTCCGCCCAGTTGTTCGTGGTCGACCAGGCATGGTCGTCGGTTTCGGGATTCCAATAGCGGGCGCGTTGGGTGGTGCCGTTCCACAAGGTGACCGCCGAAGCGAAAACGCGCAGCACGAGCCCCTTCTCGGAGGTGAGCAGTTCGCCGGTCGTTCCGTCAGCCCACGGCGTATCCGCAGCCAAGGTGAACGCCGCACCCTCGGCGCAGGTCACCGCCCCGGACTCGATGAGCACGTAGTCGCCCGAAAGAAGGTTCCTCGCCTCGGAGAGCACCAGGGTCACCGGCCCTTCCACCGTCACTTGGCCCGTCACCACGAGCTGCTTGTAAAAGGCATGCATCGGCGCGAGCGTGAGCGTGGTATTCGCGGCGATGCGCACGTCGCCATCCACCACGCTCGCGCGCTCGATCGTCTCCTCGCCCGAATAGGTGCGAAGGAAACGGTTGTTCGGCTCGAGCGTCCACCCCGCCGGCAGCAGATCCGCGAGCGATGCGGTCGTGCCGCCATAGCGCACGCGGTCGATTGCCGCGTTCACGGCCACTTCTTCCTTGGAGAGCGGGCGATTATAGAGACGGAGCGCCTGGTACGTACCCAGGAACGCCATTTCGTCGCGCGCGTTGTCGCCGCCGAGCGCCGCGTGCTCTCCCTTCGTTGAAATCGCGGGGGCCTCCTTCACCACTTCGCCACCCATCACGCCGCCCTTGAACATGCGATAGCGGTCGTGGGCGACCGTGAGCGAGAGCGCCGCCGCCTCGTCGGCCGCCACGTAGACATTCGGATACCAGTTCGGATTATTGCAGTTCCACCAGCGCAGCTGGCCCGTACCGGCCACGTTCTCAACCGTCATCTCATTCGAATAGATGATGTAGTTGCCCACGTAGCAGAAACGCGCCGCAACGGAGGACGGCACGGCCGCGATGTCGACGGTGTAGTTCATCGAGGCGGCAAGGTCGCCCCAAACGCGGTCGATCCAGCCGAGCCGGCCGGGTTGGTCGTTAAAGCGGCCCGTCGCCACCCAGCGGCCGGTGGACATGAGTTCGGCGTCGTGCCCGTGCCCCGAAAGGTCCTTCCAGGTCGTTGCCGTCGGATCCTGCGTGCCCGTGCCCTGATTGTCGATACCGTCATAGTGCAACACAAGACCGTACTTGATGTAGAGGTCGCTCCCGAGCGTAGTCAGTTCCGTGGTGACGTGGAGGAGGATGCCCGTATTCGTCACCTCCAGCCGGCGCGTCCCTCCAATGCCCGTCACGCATTCCGGCGCCAATTCCACCCGGCCGTTCGTGCCGAGCGTGATGGACCGTGCGGCCACGAGCGTATAGGTGCCGCCTTCAAGCATCGCCGGCACCGTCACGCGCACCTGCCCGTCGATCGTGAGCGCGCCTTCGAACGTATGGGCGGGCACGCCGAGCGTGAACCCGCTCAGATTCAGGTCCACGGCGGGCGCGCTCATCTCCAGCTCTTCCGGCTCGATGATTGTCGAAGGCGTCCAGGCGAAACTCTCCGAGGGATCGACGTGCGCGAGGAGACCGTCGTCCGTCAGCGACCAGCCGTTCGGCATGAAGGACGCATTGGCCGTGGCGATCGGCGTTCCGAAGAAACGCACCTGGTCGATCGCCGCATTGATCTTCATTTCGTCGGCGGAGAGTACGCGATTGTAGATGCGGCACGAATAATACGTACCGCGGAACGTCATGTCGCGGCCCGTGTTGACCTCGCCGCCGATGACCGGCGCGCTCGACAACGTCTTTGTTTTCGACGACGTGGAACCGCTCCCCGCGCTGCTCGTGCCGTTCTTCCAGAAGACCGGGTTGCTGCCATTCTCGGTCTGCACGGCCGCCGTGGCGTTCTCGCCGGCCGCGAGTTTCAAGGACGACACCACCGAAGGCGCACTCGCCTCAAGGTAGTAGCGAAGTTCCTTGTTGGCGGTCAGCTCGAATGAGAACCCGCCGCTTGAACCCGAATAGTTGCCAAAGAGGCCACAGCGCGTTCCCGGATTCTTCCCCGTAACATACGTGGTGTTCACCGTACTTTCGACCGTGAACTTTCTGCTGTTGATGACGCTGCCGATGGCCGCAGTCAACGTGACGGGCTTGATGCTGTTCAGCGTCGAGGCGCGCGTATAGGTCCAGCCGTTCGCCACCCAAGAGATGTTGGCGGTATTGAACGCGCCGTCATTGCCGTTCCCGGAAAGGTCCACCCAGTTCGTCGCGGAAGAGGAATGGACCCCCACGCCGGCATTGTCAATACCGTCATATTGCCCTACAAGCCCCGCACGGATGTACCGCGTCGAAGCGACATCGGCACACGAAGCCAACGTCATCGCAGCGACTCCCCAGCCGCACACCGTCTTCACAGTCAGAATTTTCATGGCTTTTCCCCTTTAATGTCCGCCCGCGCTTGACCTCGAAAAAGTCAAGCGGGGTCAGCGGAAGTCGCCGCAAGGGATGGAAGTCGGCGCGAACAGCGTCTGGCCGTCGAGCTTGACCGCCACCGTATCGCCCTTGCAGACGATCTCGACATCGTACCAGCGGCCCTTCTCGATCTTGCCGGGAAGAGTCGTCACTTCCTTGGCGTAGCAGCCGTAGCCGCGCACCTCGATGGCATGCTGGGTGTTGTTCCACCCGCCGATGTTCACCCACACCGTGCGGCCGAAGTCCTCGCTCCGAACATGGAAGCCGAAACCCTCGCGGCCGTTGACGCTGCGCGCCTGGAAGCGGACTGTGCAGTCGCGCCACGGGCCGTTCGGGCCGAACATCAGCATGTTGCCTTCACTTTTCACGCTGGTCTGCCGGATCACGCCGTCCGCTCTCGACCATTGGCCGCGCTGCTTGCGGCACTTCGCGGGATCGGGCAGCCCCTTCCAGATCGCCGTGCCGTCCACGCCCACGACCTCGAGGTTGCGGTACTCGGCCGCAGTCGACCAGGTTTCGAGGCCAAAGCCGCCCGCCAGCGCAATGGAATCGTCGAGTTTCCACACCGCCGAAAATCCGCCATGGGTCAGACGGCGGCTGAACGGCACCCGTTCGTCGCCCCACACGCCTTCCCATGCATAGACGACGGGGCCGCGCTGTGTCGCCGTGCGCCCGCGGCAGGCTTCTACCTCGTGGACGGCCTTGACCGTCTGGAGCGGCATCGGCAGCGACCACGAATAGCGCGCGCCGTCCTTCCAGTCGCCAACGCTCGGCGCAATCGTACGGTAGCCGTGTTCGACGGCGGGAGTCGCCGTGTAGAGCTTGGACTCGGCACGGTTCGGGAAACGGACGACGACCGCGAAGTCCGGCTTCGGGGAGATTTCGAACTGGACGCCGGCGGCGTTCGGATAGGCGGTCTTCATCTTCACGTGATAGGCCTTGCCACCCAGGTCGACCACGCTCTCGGAATCGACGAAATGGTCGACATAGAGCGTCTTGCCGTCGCGCGCAAAGGAGTACATCGTATCCTTGAGCGCAAAGAGCGTACGCGGGATGTTGCCGATGCAGCACGGGCAGCCGTGCCACGGATAATGGCGCTCCCGGCCGTTCGGCGGATTGCGGTAGAGGAAGTTGCGGCCGTCCTCGCTCACCGCGCCGCCCACGGCGTTGTAGAGCAGGCGTTCGCGCACGTCCTCGGTGATCGCGCCCGCGCCGGCCGCGTGGCGCTCGACACACCAAAAGCTCATGCCGCACGCGGCACAGGCCTCGCAGTAGCCGTTGAGCGGCAACCAGTAGTCGGGGCCGAACGCCTCACCGTGCTGGTTGGCGCCAACGCCGCCGGTGATGTATTCCTTGCGGTCGATGGCGTTGGCGAAGATCTTGTCCGAAGCGGCGCCGAGCTTGGCATCGTCGAGCCGGTTGGCGATGCCCTGCATCGCGGTGTAGAAGTAGCAGGCGCGCACGGCATGGCCGGTCGCTTCGGTCATCTCCTCGGCAGGCTTTTCGCACTGGAAGTAGGCCTTGCCCGCGAAGCTGGTGAGGTTCGCAGAGCCCGCATGCTGGTTACGGATGAAGAACTGCGCGAGCTTGGCGTATTTCTCGCCCTTGCCCTTGCCGTCC
The DNA here is from genome assembly GCA_045617985.1 of Kiritimatiellia bacterium. Classification (GTDB taxonomy): domain Bacteria; phylum Verrucomicrobiota; class Kiritimatiellia; order RFP12; family UBA1067; genus RUG572. Next base: position 1,802 of record JAZLJP010000157.1, on the reverse strand, counting down.
CACCGATCGACCGCGTCGGCAAGGCGCAGGAAGGCGTATTCGATGCCGGCGTGGCCGTTGCACCAAGTGCGCTTGGGCGCGGGGCCGAACACCGAGTCGAGATGGTCGGCCAGGCGCTTGGCGGCGTCGAAGAGGCGGCGGTCCTTGCCCTTGGTCATGCGCATGTGGGCAACGCCCATCTCGATGAAGTAGCCCATCACGTAGAACTCATGGTCGTGCACGCGCGTGAAATGCGGGTGCCGAGTGAGCACGTGGAATGAATGGAGGTAGCCGCTGGGTTCCTGCGCGGCGAGGAAGATCTTGATCCAGCCCTCGAGTTTGCCGCGGAGGAATTCCTGATTCTTCCGCCACGCCGCGTCATCGCCGGGATCGATTTCCAGCGCGAGACAAATCGCCTCGGCGGCGTTGAAGGGATAGGCGTCGCTGAAGACGCAGCCCTTGAACTTGCGGTGCGGGTCCCGTCCCGCCAACACCTCGCCGGCGGCGATGATGTTCAGCAGCTCCTCGCCGCGGCCGCCCTTCTCCATCATCTGGATGCAGTGCGGCAGCCACTCCATCGACAGCTTGCGGAATTCGCTCCGCCAGTAGCCGCCGACTTTGACACCCTGCTGCGGAATCGGGTCCAGCACTCGGCAGTCCGCCTTCACCATCCAAGACGCGCCGAGAGCCAAACAGGCGACAGTCGCGATTTTCAACGTGTTAAGAGTTTTCATAGAAAACATTATATCACAAATCCCCCATCCGCAGACGAAGCTTTTTCAAATTTTTGTGGAGTAGAGCCTTCCGCCTCGGTATTCGCCGATGCGGAGGCCCCCTCTTCAAACCGTACGTGCAGATTTCCCGCATACGGCTTCCCTTGTGAAACTGGTGTCATTGGTCTCGTTCCCCTATCCCTTTCGGGCTAGTTTCGCATTGATCCCAACGGATGCTCCTTGCCTGACAAGCGGTTACCGACGCGCCGCCGCAAGGCGGATTGTCCCCTTTGTTTGCTTGGCGCACTATTCTACATTTTACATTTTACATTCGGCATGTCCCAGTCGTCGGGATGCACGCGCTGGAACACGACTTCGCGCGTGCCCGCGCCGACTTCGACGAAGTGGTTCGTGCCGTTCACGACGAGTCCCGCCGTGTAGGTCGCATCGCCGACAGTCGCAAGGTCGTAGCACAGCGCGACCTCGCCCGTGCGGGGAAAGAGCTCCATCTGCGCGCTCGCGATCTTCGCCGGATCGTCCGCGATCGCCGCGTTCAAATGTAAAATGGAAAATGGAGAATGTAGAATTGAAGCGGCCGCTCCCACATTATCCATTATCAATTGAGGTAATTGCAAAACCCCTCTGACACAGAGTCGGCAACCATGCCGCCCGACATGAAACCCATCGCCGACTCATCACGCACCAAGAGAAGCGTCGCATAAGTATTATCGCATTTTCCCGACTGGAACGCAAGCGGAACGTCTAATTTTTCGGGGGGGGGTAATTGCCATTTTCATAAATATTTCTTGATTATTATTTAATTATATTGTACAATATTGCCATGAATGCTTCAAGAACCGACACCGTTCGCGGCCTCTGGGACGAACTCAGCCAGGGCATCTTCCCCTGGATCGACGACAACATCGGCGAACTCGACGACAAACACAGGCTGTTCATGGCCGTCTGCGAAGCGGTGGTCAGGCCAGGCGAGTTCGACTACGCGAAATGGAAGGGAAACGGACGTCCGCCTGCCAGCCGCCTGAAGATCTTCAAGGCGTTCCTCCTCAAGGCCGTGCTGAACGTGAAGGACACGAAGGAGCTCGTGCGGAT
>JAZLJP010000156.1:0-10970 GCA_045617985.1 Kiritimatiellia bacterium | reverse complement strand
GTCCCTGCCCCGTTCCCCTCTCCCTCGCCAGCGGCGCAAGCCACAGGTCAACCCCCAATCGGCAAACGCGCTTAAACAGCCAAGGGAAGAGCACCTTGATCGCCAGCCGGCGAGGGTTATCTTTAAGGTAGTTGAACCAATGGCCGAGTTGGCCCTGGCGCATGAGAATCTCATCGACAAAGCCCTCGGCGAAAAGCCGCCCCTCGCCGCCCATCTTGGCGTAAAGTTTCTCACAGCCCGTCTTGAACCCGCCGATGGCATTGCCAAGCGGTCGCTTCATCGGGCGCAAAACCTGAAGAATCATGTGAAGATGGTCGGGCATGATCTCACAGTAGAGCGGCCGAATCTCCGGCGTAAACTCGGCGATGCGCCGGAAGTGGGTGAAAATGGCCGCGCCAAGCGCCGATCGCTCGACCCGCGCCTCGACCTGATCGGGCTCGAGATCCACCCCCCGCGCCTCGTCAATCGAAAGCCAATCAACCCGTTCCCCCTCTCGCGCCCCGCCGTCCGCAACACCGCCCACGGCGTCAGCTGCGGGGTTTCCTCTCAGTTCCCCGCCCGCAGCGCAAGCCGCGGTCCGTCCCCCGCCCGCGGCGCAAGCCGCAGTCCGTCCCCCGCCTGCGGCGCAAGCCGCAGGGTTCTTAACAACCAGCCGCCCCAGCGCCTTCGACCGCCGATTTTCCAAAACAATCGTTATCTCGTAAATACAGGGTGCACAATAATCCCACCCATTGCGCCGCCGCCCCATGCGATGAATAGTCGCCCGCCGAAGCCGCCCCTCGGCGTCTCTCACCCAGCCGTTGCCAATATCTGTCACTTCCTCGGCCATCGTCAGTCACCCGCTATACCTACCTTGTTTTCCCCGTCAGCAGTTCCTGCATCATGCCTTGCTTAAGCCGGCGGGTCTTGGCAAGCTCCGCCTCCAGCGCAGCAATTTTCCTCACGCAGAGAACCGCAGAGTTCGCAGAGAGTGCTTTCAGCGCTGTTTTCATTCACACCCTCCGCGTTCTCTGCGTTCTCCGCGTGAGACAGCCTCGACCAGCCTTACTCTCCCTGTCAGCAGTTCCTGCATCATGCCTTGCTTGAGCCGGCGGGTCTTGGCAAGCTCCGCCTCCAGCGCGGCAATCTCCTCGTCCATATCGCCCAGCACCTTCGCAATCGCCTTCTGCTCGGCGAGGGTGGAAGGAAGTCTGACAACAACAGCCGCCAGACTTTCCGTTCGAATATGAACTACTGCATCGCCCTGCCCTGCGGCAGATTTCTGCGCTACAACCGCTGATGAATTCGAAACAAAACCCAAGAACTTTGAATCATACTGACTTTCAGGCGACAAAACAATTAAATCACCACCAGCATACGCTTCTTCATCGCCAAGAAATGCCACGCATTTACCAATCTCTTCCTTCGTCTCACCAGAACCTGCGAATACGATATCACCATTTTTCATCCGCGTAGATTGCCGCGCAACATCATCACTAATAAACGATTCGAATTTTTTAATGTAATCATTGTGTGTCGTATAAATCTCCCCGTAACGGACAGCGGGCAACCTCCCTGATTGTGCTTCCGACCGAGATATTCCAGCACCCTTCCCCCAACTTCCCATCTCCCCCAACCGCTTCTCAACCCATGCGCCTTTGAAGCCGGGGAGGCGGGTTTTGCCTGTGAGGAGGCGCTGCATCGCGCCGGTCTTGATCTTCCGCTTCTTCTCGATCAGCTTCTCCAACGCCGCAATCATCTCATCCACATCCGAAAGCGCCGCGGCAATCTTCCGCTGCTCGGGGAGAGGAGGAACAAGAATCAACGTCTCACGCAAATTATTATTGTATAACCGGCTTACCGTCCCACCATCTTCCGTGTACCATTTAATCGTTTCATAACTCCACCGCAAATATTCATTCGTCACAATTGTTTCGTCGTTTCCAATCCATACGATGTTCGAATCCTGAAAATAAGCGTCGCGACCGTCAAACACTACACTTCGTCCAATCGTTCCCGCAGCTGAAATCAAAACATCGCCTTGCTTGGGGTAAGAATATTGTCTTCTAAACGAATCAAACAATTCACGACTTATAAACGAATCCGCTTGCCCGCCGAACGTCCCAATCTTATAAAAAGGAACATCCCCGCTATCAGCAGTTTGCGATTTTAACACTCGCTTGCACATCAGCGGTTCGCCAATCTCCCCCAACCGCTTCACCTCCCAATCCTTCGGGATGGGGCCAAGTTCGGTCATCTTGAAATCTTTTGTTGCGGTTTTCATTTCACGACCTCCGCGTTCTCTGCGTTCTCCGCGTGAGACATGGCGTCGGCTGCGGTCAATTTCAGTTGGGTAGTGGCACTAACCAACTCGCTTTTCTCCCGACGGAGCTTGGCCTTCAGACACTTCCGACTTCGCCGGCTTTCGCCTTTCAACGCCATCACTCCACCCCCATTTCCTTCAGGTGTGCGGCGATCTTGCTGCGGAGCGTCTTCACCCGCGCTTCAAGGTCGGGCAAGGTATCGGCGTAGCGCGCGGCGAGCGACTGCACTTCTGCGGCGATGGTGGAGAGCGAACGGTCGAGTTCGGACGCGAAGCGCCGAAAGAGACCTTTTCGCCACTTGTAGTCGACCACAAAGTTCATCACGTCGCCATCCTTGAACGCGGCGTAATCGGCCGTGAGCAAATTCACAAGTTCGCCATCTCGCGTCTTCATCGTCTTTTTCTTCGCGGAAATCTGTTTCTTAAGCGCAGCGATCTCGGCCGGCGGCTCGTCGTCCTCCTCGAGTTCCTCGGTCAGCTCGTCAATTCGCGCCTGGGCAGACTCGATCTCCGCCTCCAGCGCATTGATCTTGTCAAGCTCGAGCTGATGGCGCACCGCAACTACGAATTCGGGCGGCAGCAGGTCACAACTGAGGTCGCGCCAGCTGAACGCCCGCTTGTTCGGCGCGACGAGTTTCGCCTTCCAGCCGTCGCGCGAGACGAGGTAGCAGTCGTCCTGCAACGTCTCCGCCCAATAGCCCATCATCTGTTCGTAAACGGCGTATGGATCGACGAGCGCTGCGACCTCCCTCATCTGGAAGAGCAGTTGCTCGCCCCATTCTGCAACCAGCTTCTTCGGATCACACCCCGGCCGCAGCTTATAGCCCTCATCAACGAAATACTCGATCCAACCTTCAAACTCGCTTGAGTAGGCGTCGCCCGCCTTCTTCGTCACCGGGTCCTGCGCCAGCGCCTCGGCAATGTCCCCCGCGTCGAGCGCAAGCTCGACGTAGCCCTTGCGGTGTTTCTTAAAAAGACACGGCGGATATTTCGCCGCCTCATCCTCGGGAATACCGCCGTGAAGATGGGCGTCGAGGTCTTCCTTCACCTCCTTATCCATCGGCGCAACATAGCGCGGGATGTTGAGGTTGTAGTCGTTCTTCGCGATCTCGTCCCACGTGACGAATTTCGCGTAATGCGGAATGTCCTCCTGCGCCTCCCACGTGTCGACGACGCGACGGACATCGCACGCGCGGAGGCGGTTCTTCGCGCCGTCCTTGGCAAAACCCTCCTTCGCGTCGATCATGAAAATTCCTTTCGACGCTGCGGCATGTTCCTTGTCGAGAATGATGATGCAGGCCGGGATGCCCGTGCCGAAGAAGAGATTCGGCGGGAGGCCGATGATACCGCTGATCAGGTGACGCTCGACGATGAACTTGCGAATTTCGCCTTCGGCGTTGCCGCGGAAGAGGACGCCATGCGGCAGAATCACCGCGCCGTGTCCCTGCGCCTTAAGCGAGGCGATGATATGCAGCAGGAAGGCATAGTCGCCGCACTTGGGCGGCGGCACCGGCGCGACGTTCGTAGAGTATCCCCAGCGGCGGAACGAATCATCCTCTGCTCCGCCCTTCAGCCAGCTCTTCACCGAGAACGGCGGATTGGCGACAACGTAATCGAAGGCCGAAAGCGTGGTGTCGTCCTTCTTGTGCAGAGGGTCGGTCAGCGTGTTGCCATGCCGCAAGTCGGCGTCGTCCACGCCGTGAATGATCATGGACATCTTCGCCATGCCGATGGTGGCGAGATCGAGTTCCTGTCCCTGAATCGCGACATTGCCCTTCGCCTCCGCTGCGGCACGGAGAAGCAGGGACCCCGATCCGCAGGTCGGATCGTAGATGGAGATCATCTTGCGGTCATCCCTGCCGATGCCGATCACCTTCGCCATGATGCGGCTCACCTCGGCGGGCGTGTAGAACTGGCCCTTGGACTTGCCGGATTGCGTCGCGAAGTTCTTCATCAGGTATTCGTAGGCGTCCCCGATGAGATCGTCATCCGCCGCGCGGTTGTTGGAGAAGTCGAGGTCCTCGTCCTGAAAGACGCCGATCAGCCGCGAGACGGTATCCACCAGATCCTTACCCTTGCCCAGTTTCTGCTCGTCCGCAAAATCGGCGTTGGTGATGATGCCCTGCAAGTCGTTCTCTGCGGCGATCCTCTCCAGGATGATGTTGATCTTCTCGCCGATGCCGACCATCCGGCCGCCGTCCTCGACCTGCGCCTTGTTCTTCAGCGCCACAAGATCGTCAAACGTGCATCCCGTCGGCAAGTTGATGATAAGCGACCTATCCCCCGCCTTCTTCTTGTCGCTCAGGTACTTGATGAACAGCACCACCAGCACGTAGTCCTTGTACTGGCTCGCGTCCATTCCGCCGCGAAGCTCGTCGCACGCCGCCCAGAGTTTCGAATACAGCTGTGATTTCTTAATTGCCATCGTCCGCGCCTCCACCTGAAAAGATACTGTCAAACTGGTACTTCACACACTTGCGACTTTGCGCAAGCAGATAATAGGGCCATTCCCTGTCCCTCGGTTTGCAGACAATCAGATTCCCATCGACAACACAGGGAGCCGCAAGATGCACGGTCGGATCAAGATCGGCGTCTTCGTGTGTCAGCAGATAATTCCAGTCCCTGGTGACAATGCCCTCGTAGTTCCACACCTTCTCGATGTCATTGGCAACCTGCCGTAAATCAATCGATTCCGGATTGCCGTCATAAGAACTTTGCCCCGCAATGTCACAGAGTTTGACGTTATCGCTCTCGCGCGTGAATGTCACAACCGCAACCGACACTGACGTACCCGGATAACCCCCACCCGGGAACGCAATCACGCTCTCAATCATTTTCTTCTGCCATACTGCCATGGACATCTAGCACATTTTACGCCAAGACGCCGCGAGGCCGCCGTGGGAGGTTTCCCGGTAGATGGCCGGAAGATCGCGGCCGGTCGCCAGCATCACCTCGATGGTGCGGTCGAACGAAACAAGATCCTCATTCGATGCGTAGGCGTAGGCCGCGATGAGGCAGGTACGCTGCGAGGCTGCGTTGAGCTTACGCGCGAGCAGATGAAGCGAACGCGCCTTCCGCGGCAGGTTGAGCCCGCCCGGCAGCACGCCGTCGCAATGAAGGCCGTGTTCGATCGTGGCCTGCATCTGCTGCCACACGACGCGCAGATAGTCCCACCCGGCCTCGCCTTCGACTTCGGCAAAGTATTCCCAGAGATGGCACCCCGTCTCCTTGCACCAGGCGAGCAGCTTATCCATCGTGTCAAGGGCGTAGATTTTCACGACCTTGACTTCGGCCGTCTCGTCCGAGATCTTCCCGCCGCCGATCGAGTAGCACAACCAGCGCTCGAGCCGCGTCCCGTCGGCGGAAAAGGCCTCCAATTCCATGCCGTTCGGATGAAAGGGTTTCACCTCCTCGCTCCAGACGATCTCCGTACGATCGGCCCCGAGAATGTCGGCAATCGCCTGATCGGTGAAGTGGCCCCGTCCCGTGGCCGAGAGCGACCCGTAAAGCGTCACGCGAAAACGCGCGGCCTTTTCATTGCGCGCCAGGAAGATTTCGCTCGCCCGCGTCGGTCCCATCGAGTGGGAGGAAGAGGGGCCGTTCCCGATGCGGAACAACTGGTCCAGCGCCCCCATGCCCGGCGTTTTCGTAACAAGATTCAGTCCCATGCGCGCCCCCTTTCAATCACGACCTCCCGCTGCGGTCAGCGTTCCAGCGAATCGAAGATCGCCTGGAGAAAATCGTCGTAGGTATCCATCGCCGGAATATCGGGATTCGCGGCCTTGATCGCCTCTGTGGAACGGAAGAGGAAGCCCGCCTTCGAGGCCCGGATCATTTCCAGGTCGTTGAAGCTGTCGCCGGCGGCGATCGTTTCAAATCCGCAGCTCTGGAGCGCGCGCACGGTGGTAAGCTTCGTGTGCGGGCAGCGCAGCTTGTAGCCCGTGATCCTGCCCTCGCGCGAGACCTCGAGCGAATTGCAGAACAAGGTGGGCCAGTTGAGTTTCTTCATGAGCGGCCGCCCGAACTGGTCGAACGTATCGGAAAGGATCATCACCTGCGTGCGCTCGCGCAGCTTGTCGAGAAATTCATGCGCGCCGATGAGCGGCTCCATGCCGCCGATCACGTCCACCACTTCCTTGAGGCCGAAGCCGTACTTATCCATCAAGTCGATGCGGTAGTGCATGAGCTTGTCGTAGTCGGGCTCGTCGCGCGTCGTGCGCGTAAACGCCTCAATGCCGGTACGATGGGCGAAGGCAATCCAGATTTCGGGCACGAGAACGCCTTCAAGGTCCAAACAGACGATTTCCATTTTCTCTTTCCACTCTTTCTTTAGTCGCGTTGTTGTTCATGAAACTTCGGCTCAGAACGAGGCTTCGAGGCCTACCGTAAAAATCGTGAGCTCGCGGCGATGGATGCCGGAGGTCTGATCGCGTGCATCGCGATCGACAAGCCCGAACTCCTGGAGTTTCGCGTAGGCGGTCCAATTCTCCGAAATCGCCCAGTCCACCGCAATCTGCCCGATCACCGCAAGAAACGCCGTGTGGTAGGAGCGCCCCTGCGGCAGTTCCCCGTAGCGCAGGCAATAGAAATCCTGATTGCCCGTTTCGGAGAAAATGCCGGGCGTCACTTTGAGCGGCACGCCGAGGGAGGGTTTCAGATCGAAGGGCTTGGCAAGCCCCGTACGCACATAGACCCAATCAAGCGAATGCCAGGCGCGCCGTACGAGCACGCTCGGCACAACGTACGGGTTCTTGAGGCTCGTCTCGTTCCACACTTCATACTGCGTTCCGCCGTCGTCGGGATCGCGGTAGCCGCCGAAGAGAAGCCACCAAAGCGAGGCGCGGTTCGCAAGCGTCCATCCCTCGGCCACGTCGTAGCTGTACTTCCAGAAGGGCCCGATATCCTCTTCGCTGAGGAGCCGCCGCTTGACATGCGCGAGGCGCGGCGTGATCGACGTGAGCGCCCAGTAGCCGATGCCGAACGCGCCAAGCGGCCCCACCTCGCGCGAGAACGCCGCCTCGCACACCTGCACCGGACGATCTTCCGAAATCCGCGAACGCGACAAGTACGCCGAACGTGTTTCCGTGGAAGCCGTGAAGTGATAGGGCGCGAGCGTAGCGGCAAGGAGGGCAAGAACCATCGAACAATCCCTACCGCTTCTGCGCGCTTGCGCGGCGCGCCGCCAGTTTTTCCATCACATCGTCGTAGCTTGTCGCCACCGTCACGCCCGGCGCGAACTTCTCAACCACCGCCTGGCGCGCGGGGGTGTTCGCAAGGGCGATCACCTGGCCGCCGTTCGCCACGAACTGCTGCAGGCTCTTGCCGTATTCGCCCTTCGCGGGGCGCAGGAGCAAGACCACATCGGCATGCTCGCGCACGCTCGCCGTCACGTCGCCCACCATCAGGTCGAAGCGCCGGTCGTGCATCAGGCGCTGCAGCAGGAACTGGGCCGTCGTTTTATCGGTTTCCGATTCGCACGCCACGGTGAGCGCGCCGCGCACGCGGTCGCGCCGCCGTTGCGTGGGCTTCGTGCCCGTGAGGAAGCCGATCGCGCCGTTCACGATGTCGAACGTGCGCTGATGCTTCTCCGGATGGATCGCGCTCACGAACACCTTGCCCTTCCCCACGCGACCGCCCAGGAAGGCGGCCTTGCCGTTCATCGGCTTGATATCCTTGGGCTGGCACGTGTTGATCATGCGCCCGGCGTAGGTGCCGAACACCTTCACGTCCGTATCCGGCAGCGGATCGCCGGGTTCCATCACCGGGCCGCCCCAGTAGAGGATCATGCGCTCCTTCTCCTTGAAGCCGAGCGCGGCGCGGCCTTCCTCCGTGAAGTCCACGTTGATCTTGCACCAGCCGCGATAGACCTTCTCCTGATCGTCGCGCCACGGCACGAGCCCGAGGCGCCCGCGCGTGGGCACGCTCTCGGTGGCGAGGAACGCACCCGCGCAGATGCCGTAGTAGCTGCCGCCGCCGCGCACGTAGTCGCGAATCGCATTCTGGCCGGCTTCCTTGAGGTTCATGTACTGGCTGTTGCAGCTGCCGCCCGGCTGCACGGCAAGGGCCGCGCCCTTGAGCGCACCGTTGCGGATATCTTCGGCGCTCACGATATCGAGCTGGAACTCGGGCGAGAATTCAAAGGCCTCGGCCACGGGATAGCCGGCGCCGCCCTTGTCGATGTAGTACGCCACGCGCTTGGGATTGGGCACCTTTTCAATCTTCACCACGTCCGGCGCGGGCGCGGGGCTCGCCGCGAACGTACGCAGCCACTCAATCGCCGCGGCGCCGTCCTTCGTTTCGATGACGTTCGCGCCCAGCTTCTTCAGTTCTGCGGCCGGCTTGCCCCAGGTCACGATCTTGCCGCCGCGCGCGAGGAAGGCTTTCGTGAGGCCCGTATTGACCCCATTCGCCGTGAGGCCGCGCTTCTTGTATTCCGCGCCATCGGGCACGAGGAGTGCGTCGAGATGGCTCAAAACGCCCTCTTCCCCCACCGCGCCGCGATTGACGAACGTCACGTCGAACGCCTGTTCGCGGATGAGCTTCTGGATGAGCCGGCCCGAGGCCACGCCCACGGAATCATCCGTCACCACGCCGAGCGCGAGCTGGCCGAGCTGGCGCTGCGGCAGCTTCCAGGTGATTTCGCGCCCCGTCACATACTTGAACGCGCCGCGCAGAATGTCGTGGTCGTTCGGATCGACCTCGGGATGGACCGCACTCACGAACACGCGCCCCTTTCCGTAGGTGCCCGCCACCATCGCCGCCCGACCGGCCATCGAATCGCGCGCTTTCGCGTCTTCCACCTGGATGTTCGAATGGTACACGGCAACCGTCTTGAACTTCTGATCGGGATTCGCCTTCACGCTCTCCATCACGGGGCCGCCCGAATACTGCACGCGATGCGTCGTATTGCTCTTCTGGCCGATCATCGCCGCCTCGCCCGTGAACTTGAGCACGAGATCCGCCTGGCCATCGGGGCACCATGTGGTGTACGGCACGATTCCGAGCATGTCGGGATGGTCGGCCGTGCTCTGGCAGGCGATGAAGCTGCCCGCGCAGGTGCCGATCCAGCCGCCGCCCGCGTGGACGAACCGGCGCACCGCCTCGCGCCCGTCCGCGCCGAGCTGCTTCGCCTCGGTAACGGAATAGCCGCCCGGCATCACGAGCAGGTCGGCATTCTTGAGCACCCCTTGGCGGATCCCTTCCGCATCGACGGGAAACGCCGCGAGTTCCGGTGAAAGCGCGGTGAGCTGCAGCCAGCGGAACTGTCCATTCGAGCGTGCCCCGCAATCCACGAACACCGCCACGCGCACACGCGAGGCATCCTGCATTTCGGGCGTTTTCTCAAACGCCGGCGCGCCCGTCCGCGCCGCACACCCCGCAAGCGCCGTCACGGCGAGAACTGCGACAAATCTAAAGAGACACTTCATTTCCCTCATCCTTTCTCTCATCTGAAATCAACCGCCGCCGCACCTCACACGAAGCCGCGGAACACTTCGGCGCCGTAGGCCGCGCGCGCTTCGCTCGTCCAATCGGGCGTCAGGAGCGCGTTTGCCGCAGGCGCATTCGTAAAGCGCATCGTCTGTTCGTCGAAGGTGAGGCGCTTGCCCGGAAAGCGGGTCGCGATCGTGCCCATGAGGCCCATCAGCGTGATCTTGCCGCCGAGCGCAAACGGCGTATTCGCCGGGCGTTTCTGTTGCACGGCCTGCAGGAATTCCGCCCAGTGGTTCTTGATCCGCGGATACTTCTGCGGGATCGATTTCCGCGTGGGCTGGAAGGCGCGCATGCGCGACTGGGGAATGCAGCGGATGCCGCTCAGGCCCGTCTGGCCGAACATGAGCGTTTCCTTCTCGCACACGACCCAGCCGCCCGCGATCTTCTCCTTGATCGGATCGAACGGCTGATTGGCCTCAAGGGCCTGCGGGCGCGGGGGCGCGCGGAAGACGTCGTACCAATGGATCTTGAAGGGGCCGCGCGCGCCCTTCGGCGCGAACTCGAACGTGTAGTGCGGCGCCGTGGGGAAATTGTAGGGCGTCTTCGCGGGATCGAAGCCGGGAGCGTCCACCGTGACGGCAATCGGCAAATCGAGATCGAGGCCGGTGACGAGCGGGCCCATCAGATGGCAACACCAATCCGTCACGCATCCTTCGCCGTAGAAGGACCACGCGCGCCATGACCTCGGGGCGGCGCCTTCGAAGAACGGCCGGCGCGTCACCGGGCCCTGCCAGAGGTCCCAGTCGAGCCCTTCGGGAACGGGCTTGTGCCGATTCACGTTTTCCGGCGGGAGCGCGAAAAGCTTCGCGCCATAGTTGCAGAAGAGATGCGCCTCGCGCGCCTGCCCGAGGGCGCCGCTTTCATACCATTCGCGGAAGAGAGGCGTACCGGGTTCGGAATTGCCGTGGTGGCTCACATGGGTGATGAGGTTCTTCTCGCGGGCGATGCGCATCATCGCCAGCGTCTCGGGACACGTGTGGGCGGGCGGCTTCGCGCAACAGACCGGCACGTTGTACTTCGCGGCCTCGAGGGCGGCCGTGCAGTGCGTGTGGTCCGGCGTCATGATCGACACCGCGTCGTACTGGCCCGCGCATTCGCGCAGCACCACGCGGAAGTCGGCATAGAGCGTCGCCTGCGGCTGCTCCTGCTTCACCCATTCGAGCGCGGGCGCGTAGAC
>JAZLJP010000155.1:0-10353 GCA_045617985.1 Kiritimatiellia bacterium | reverse complement strand
TTCCCGCCCGGGGCGGGCGGTTCAGCCGGGGCGAGCGCGTGGCCGGTGGAGACGAGGCGTGTTCTGATTTTTCGGTTCATCGGTTCATCGGTTCATCGGTTCATCGGTTCATCGGTTCATCGGTTCATCGGTTCATCGGTGAAAGTGTAGCAGGTTCGGCGGGGCGGTTCAAGCGGAAAGTTTGATTTTAGTGCGGAATGGTTGAAGTGCGGTTCATGGAATCGGCGCAGCCTGCCATTGTCGCGACAGGTGAAGACGGGTTTCGGTGCAGATTCTAAGGGAAGTAAAAATCTGCCTTTCGGGTAGATTTCAGAGTCGAATGAACCTTGACAGCGGGCGGACGAAAAACGTCAGTAGGCGAGGCGAATCCCCCGCTCTCTGACCAAGTACTTACAATCCCGTTATCCTCAAAACCGTCTCTGGACCAAACGCCCGTTTCGTCCATCCCGTCAAATCTCCCACCAACCCGGTTTGACGCTCAAGGAACCAGGTTGCCAGCCGTGTTTCCTCGACTCGCTCCCCTTTTGACCGTTCATCATTACGAAGGATATCGGCGGCAAACATCGCTCGTACGGTTGCCGAACAAACCGCCCTACCATCAATCGCCCTGCACGAATCACCAATAATCTACCGAGGGCAAAACGGCCAGGCGCGGGGCTGGCCGACGGCTCATTTCGCCTTGACGCGCAAGAAGCCCCGCGTCGCGTTGGACGGCAACTCAACGGCAAGCGTCACTCCGCTGACGATTGGCGTGAGATTGGTGGACGCGCCGCCCAGCTCATCGCGGAACTCGACATCGACGGCGGGACCGGGACTCAGCCAACCACCAAGCACAGCGTCCTTCAAGTTGCTCTCCAGGCCGAGGCGCGCCTCACCATTCGCCAGCGAGAACGTGCTGACCCGCAACCAGGACGGGGGCGGGGGCGCGGCCGTGGCAAGCACCGGGTTGTTTCCAAAGTCCGTTCCCTCGCCGGGAACCGCGCACACAATATTAGTCATCGACCGACCGGCATCGATGAGCAGGGAACCTTCTGCCGGGAGCCAGCTGCCCGGCACGAAGGCCGCCGCCCACCAGCCCGAATCCGTTTCGTCATCGTGGTTGTCGGCGGTGACGGCGTCCGGCATCCGCTCGGGAACCGTGAGGCTGACACATCCGTTCCAATCGCCGACATTGTGGAAGAAGTTGTTCTCGATCGAGACCCCCGTGGCGGAGATGAGATAATTGGTCGTCGCGATGATATGTTCCCATTTCTCGTCCCAAGTGTCGTCGTTGTTGCCGATTTGCACACCGCCGTAGAGGGTATTCGCCACAACGTTGTTCGCCACGGTGATGTCGCGGCTAGTCCAGGAGTCCATGGCCTGCCCGATGGAGACAGCCAGGCCGCAGGCGGGGTCATTTTCATTGACGGCCGTACGCCCGATGAACGTGTTGTTGTGGATGGAAAGCTCTTCGACGCGCAGATGATCGACGTCGACTCCGTCGCCGATGATCCCGTCCAGCCTGACGAAGGAACCGTTGACGCCCCCCATGTTCGTGCAGACATTGGAACGGATGACGACGTTCGACACACAGTCGCGGGCGTTGAAGAAGACGAAGAACTCGCAGTTCTCCGCGTAATTGCGCTCGACGACCGTCGAGAGCGTGCGGTTCTCAAGCACGATGGCCCACTGCTCGTAGTCCACGTCGCGCCCGAGCTCGAGGTCGCGCTTGGCGTCGGGATCGGCGGAAAAGGTGTTGTCGTGGATCCAGGCGCCGTAGGCGTAGTTGGTCACGCCTGGCACCTCGCAGCGGCTGCGGTTGAGGTCTACGGCGCCGATGAAACGGTTGTGGCAGACCTCCAGCCCGAAGTGGCTGTGCGACTCGATCGCGAAGTCCCAGCCGTACCGGTCGCTGGAGGATACGGTCGAGCCGAGTTTCTGGATGACGTTGTCGTGGATTTTGCATCCGAGCATCCAGCCCTCGTAGTACCAGAACTTGATCGGCATGCCGCGGACGTGGTCGACCCAGTCTGTATTGTCGCTCAAAGGCGCAGTGCGGCAATCCTCGATGATCGTGTTGCCGTAGATGCGGAAGTCTCTGAGCCCGTAGCAGAAGAGCGCGCCGCGCCCGTAGGGCTGGCCCTTACCATCGGGCGCCTCGCCGTAGCCGAGGCCGAAATAGGTGTTGTCCTTCATGTAGTTGCGGAAGAAGCGCCCGCCCGAGGGAAACGCCGCAGGCTGCGGACCGTCCTCGTTCTCCATCCCTGTCGCGCCGTCGGCGCTTGCGCGCCAGCCCACGCCAAGTCGCGTGAAATCGACAACGGCGCAATCGTGGATCGCTACGTTGTCGCGGTGCCACACCTCAATGGCCCCGGCTGCGGCGCGGCGGCCGTCGAAGAAGATGTTCGAGAGGTGCTGCCGACCATCCGTCGTTGCGTAGTCGGGTCCCTCGGCCTCCGATTTCAGCCGCAGAATGCGGCCCTCGCGGGTTCCTTCGTCCGCAAAAGGGACCTCATGGGGGTGATAGGTGAACTCGTGGACCAGGTTCGTGGAAAAAAGGACTGTCATCGCGCCCGACGCAACGCCACCGCTCGCCCCGCACGGGACGGCGCCCTCGATGCTGACACCCGGCGGCACGTCGACAGGTTCGCGGATCTCGTATTCGCCTGCGGCCAGCCGGACCACCGCCGTCGCTTCGGGCCCGGCTTCGCCGAGACGCGCCGAGGCACGGCTTACGCCCGCAGCGAGCGTAAGGAGAGGCTCATCGAACGTGCCGGCTGCGGAATCGCTGCCGTTCGGCGCGACATAGACGACGACGGACGCGTCCTCGCCGTAGCGCGCGCCGTCGTAGATCTCCTCGATTGAAGGGACCGGCGTCGGACGGGCGTACCAATGTTCATGGGCACCGACATCCGGCGACGCCGCAGATGGCTCTGCGGCCCACGCCGAAACGCCGCAGATCGAAGCGGCGCACATCGCGACCCAAACCAATTTCGACTGAGTCATGAAGAACAGGGCGATACGCCCCATGTACGGATTTCTAAAAAAAGATGTACATACCATCGCGAACGTCTCCTTTCACTACCACCGTGGACGGGGAACCATACACCACGCCACCGATGGGCATGATACCACACTTGATGTTTGTTTGTCAATATGGTTTCCGACTGGAGTTTACCCATTTACCCATGCATCTGAGTTTTTCACCACCGGGCTTGACCACAACCGACAAGGGCGGTTAATCAAATCTTAACACGTCTTTCATATCATTCGCCCACCTTCGAACATGAAAGGCATCACATGAAAGACATTCTCGTACTCCTCGCGACAATGGGAGGCGGCCTCGGCTGTTTCCTCCTGGGGATGAAACACCTCTCCGAAGGGCTCCAGTCCATTGGAGGTGCAGGCCTCAGGCGTTTCATGTCGGCAATGACGACCAACCGCATCGCAGGGCTAGCGACCGGCATTGTCTCAACGGTCATCGTCCAATCCAGCTCGATCATCACGGTCATGGTTGTGGGATTCGTCTCGTCCGGGCTCATGGATCTCACGCAGGCCGTCAACGTCATCATCGGCTCGAACATCGGCACGACCGCAACGGCCTGGCTGATCGCCTCTGCGCCCGACGTCCAGCTGATGGGGCTTTCCGCCGCTACGTTGGGCACGCTTCTCTATTTCGGCTTCCGTCGTGAAGGCATCCACAATAGCGGACTGGCCGTTCTGGGGCTCGGCCTCGTGTTCATCGGCCTCTATTGCATGAACGAGGCCATCGCCCCCCTCAAGAAAAGTGAAGCCGCCCTCAAGCTCTTCGCCACACTTGACGCGGCGACCCTCGGCGGCCTCCTCCGCTGTTTCGCGGTCTCGCTCGTGTTCACAGCCATCGTTCAATCGTCTGCCGCCACAACCGCCATTGCGATGACCCTTGCCAATCAGGGGGTGATCACCTTCGAAGCCGCCGCCGCGACGGTATTCGGCATGAATATCGGCACAACCGTCACGGCATGGCTTGCCGCAGCCGGCGGTTCCACCGAAGCGCGCCGTACGGCAATGGCCCATACGCTCTTCAACGTCGTGGGGACGATCGTTCTTATGCCGCTTTTCATTCCCGCCGTACTGCCCGTTGTCAAGGCGCTCTTCCCCAACTGGACCGCTGCGCCTGCCGCCCCGATGGCCGCCGTCCATACCGGCTTCAACGTGATCACGACCCTCTGTTTTCTGCCGTTCACCGAACGATTCGCCGCACTCGTCAAGCACATCGTCAAGGAGCGCAAAAGCGCCGCCGAGATTCCCCACCTCGTCTATCTTGACGTCCACATGAAGATGACGCCGTTCATCTGTTGTTCACAGGCCTACCGAACGATGAAATCCATGGCCGAGAGCGTAATGGAGATGACGGACGACACGCGTAGCCTCCTCTGCGGGCAGGCAACGCCTGAAACCGAACAGCGCATCCTCCACCATGAGGACGTTCTCGACCGTGTTCAAGGCGAGGTCACCGAATTTCTCGGAAAGGTGATGTCCGCCCGCCTTCCCTCCGCCGTAGCCGAATACGCACGGGCGCTTTTACGCATTGCCGACGAATACGAATCGATTTCCGATGAATTTCCCGTCATTGTCAAAGCCTATCGGCGTATTCTCGCCACATCCGCATCATGGGATGCGCCCTCTCTCTCCGCAATCCTCGACATTGCCGCCACCGTCGATGCGTTCGAGCGGCGCATTCTCACGGCCTTCCTGGCCGGGAAACACATCCGCGAAGGCGTCCTTGCCGAGCTCTCGGCGGCCTCGAAGGACCTCCGCCACACCATCAGACGGTCCCGGGAAAAACAGCTCCGCCGCATCGGGGGCGACGGCGCCTCGCCGCTTGTCGCACTCGCCACGCTCGACATCTTCAATGCGTTTGACCGTGTACGGTCCTGCCTCATCAACATCGCCGAGACCCTCGCCGGTGGCAAACGAATCCAATAATGCTATAATAATGCCATGCAAATCAGAACAAGAGTGACATCGTTCACTGCAGCGGCTTTGGCACTGGCCGGTGCGGTGGTGCTGGGCATGGTCGTATTCAGCCAGTCCCGCGCGTTCAGGGATTCGTTCGCACGCATGGCCGAACGCGACATCCGCCTACTGACCGAAATCACCGCGGAACGCCTTGCCGGCGCGCTCAGGAGCCGCGACTTGCCGGCGGTACGCAACCTCGCCTCCGTTCGCCAGCGCGAAGGCGTGCGCGTGACGATCATCGACGCCTCCGGCGGCGTGGTCTTCGACACGGCGACCGAACGCCGCGAGGATCATTCGCGGCGCGACGAAATCCGGCGGTCATGGGCGGCGGGGGAATCGGTCGTCGTGCGCCATTCCGATACGCTCGGCGTCTATATGCTCTATGCGGCCCGTAAAGTGGGCGACTACGTCATTCGGCTGGCCGTTCCCTACCGCGAAGTCATGGAACCCGTGCGGCGCACGCGCCTGGGGCTGGCCATTTCATCCGTCGTCGGGCTGCTCGTCGCCTTCGCGGTGTTCGCGCTCACACGGCGCCTCTCGCAGCGGATCGATGCGTTGGCCGCTGAGCGCGACGCACAACGGCTCAAGCTCGAAGAAGCGAACCGGATGGAACAATTCCGCCGCGAATTCGTCGAAAACGTTTCACACGAAATCAAGACGCCGCTCGCGGGCGTCGTCGGCGCCGTTGAAATGCTCGTCAACGGGCCGATCGACGAAAGCGAACGCAGGACGCTTCTCGCCATCGCGCAAAGGGAATCGGGGCGAATCGAATCGCTCGTCGGCGACATCCTCTGCCTCGCCGAACTCGAACATACGGCGGCAAGCGGCCTCGCGAACGATCTGCCGCCTTGCGACATCGGCTTGGTCGTGAACGCGACGGTAGACCGCTACCAGCAGAAGGCCGACCGCGAGGGCGTGCTGATACGCCGCGCGATTCAAGAGGGGCTAATCGTCCATGCCGACCGAGAGAAGATCGACGCGGCCGTCGGCAACCTGATCTCCAACGCCCTTAAGTACGGTGACGGCGGGGACATCGAAATCACGGTCCGCGCCGTGGAGGGGCATGTTGAAATCGCCGTTCGGGACAAGGGCCCCGGCATCCCCGCCGAGCATCTGCCGCGCCTCTTCGAGCGGTTCTACCGTATCGACAAGGCCAGGAGCCGCGCCCTCGGCGGCACGGGGCTCGGCCTTGCCATCGTCAAACATATCGCCATCCTGCACGGTGGTAAAGCCAGATGCGAATCGACGCTCGGCAGGGGAAGCACGTTCACGTTGGAGATACCATGCGCATCGTTGTGATTGAGGACGACCCTTCGCTCCGCGAGATTCTCCGCATCGCCCTCAAAGGCGATGGCTACGACGTAGTATCGACGCCCGACGGCGAAAACGGGCTTTCGGCTGTTTTTGCCGCCCGAACCGATCTCGTCCTTCTCGACATCATGCTTCCCTGCATGGACGGCTACGAGGTCTGCCGCCGTCTCCGCGCAAGCGCCGTGACCAAAGACATCCCCATCATCATGCTCACGGCGAAAGGAGAGGAACGGGACGTTGTCAAAGGGCTTGACCTCGGCGCGAACGACTACGTCACCAAGCCCTTCTCGCGCCCGATTCTTTTGGCACGAATCCGCGCGGCCCTGCGCGCCGCCACGGGTCGCCTCGCCGGGCCCTTCCTCTGCGACGGCCTCATGCTCGCCCCCGAATCCCATGTCGTGACCCTGGGGAACGAACGGCTCTCGCTCACACCCGGCGAATACAGGATGCTGGAGCTGTTCCTCTCCCGGCCGAATCGCATCCACACGCGCGCCGCCATTCTCGATGCCATTCAAACGGAAACCAAGGACGTCACCGACCGCCTGGTAGACGTCATGCTCGTCGCACTCCGCCGAAAGCTCGGCCCCTGGGCCAGCCACATCGAAACCGTGCGCGGCATCGGCTACCGCCTTGCCTGACAATCCGAACAATCAGAAACTGATTCAGGCTGTCCGGACGCAAGGAAGGCTCTTTTCAAATGCCGGATGAACTCCGTGACAACGGCCTCATCGCCGTGTGCGAGAATCGTTCGAGAGGACTTCTGCCCCCTCTCGCGAATCATCACCGAAAAGTGATTCCGTCCGTTGACCTGATACCCCGTACGCCCCTCGTGGGCAAGCGAATGCCTATCGTATGTGAAGGTACGGGAAAATCCGATTCTCCAGACACCGTTGAAATACCTCCCCGAACCCGCCTTCAGCTCGATCTCGCGGCGTCCGAAAGCCATATAGACAAACGGGGAACTCCCGAAGACAAGGATGGGCAGGAAAAAGAAATAGATCGGAACCGGCGTGTCGCCTGCACGCACGAACAAGGTCACCATCAGCGCCACAAAGCCAACGACGGCCACGAAGAGGAACGAACCCAACACAGGACGATTCTTCCGATAGACGATGCGCACACGGTTTCCCGGTCCGCGAAGAACCGAGAATCGTACACTCACTTCGGCGATCTGCCCCAGCAAAGCCGCCGCCTTTTCTGCCTTGCGGATTTCCGCAAGACGAATAAGCGCGGCCTCGACACGCGCAACGTCCTCGGACGGCACCGATTCGATGCGGTCTTCTTCCCAGTGCGAACCATATTTGGAAGAAACGTAGTGCTGCCCGAAAGCGAAATTCCGTCCTCCGTCATCATAGAGGAACTCCCACTCCGGCTCCTCCAGCAACTCGTCGTCCTTCCATTCACGACACCCCTTGCCGCGAAAACAAAGAACCCGACGGGTGGTGATCACCCAAACCGCACGACGTGTCGCACACCAATGCCAGAACGGGGAGAGAAGAAGACTGACACCAATCAGACCGAACAGGACATGAAACACGACAACCATAATCTTTCCGAAAAGAGAGGTTGATTCGGAAAATGTGGCGGGGAGCATGAAAACCAGGAAAAGCGACACAAAGAAACCCATGATGCACAGTCCGATCGCGCCATCGAACCAGGCAACCGGCCTTCCCTTGCCGCACCACAGCACCTGCTCGTCAGGCGCAATCCGTGCCTGCATCCATGTGGGGAGTTCTTGTAGCAATAGCGTCATAAACAAACCTCAATCTTTCGTGGAACGATTCAATCCCGTGAATTTGAGCATGAACAAGCTGATGGCCTTTTCAGCAACTTTGTGTTGCCCAAATGCCGGAGTACCACAGGGTAAACAGGGCAAAAGCCCAGAGCGCCATGATCGCAACAACGCACAACATCCGGTGTACAGGATTCTGAAGAATGACGATTTCGGCCAGAAGGAGCAAATAGACAGGGAAGGACAATGCATGGAGAAACGTCCATATTCGTGAGCCCTCCAACCAACAAGGAGCAAGTTCTTGAATACCAGAGACAAAAAAAGAAGGCCCCCCCAGGATTAAAAGCGCCGAGAAATAGATTCCACCTATAAACCCACCTACACCAGCGTAACACACCCCCACTGTCCCGAGCAGAACGACAGGCACGCCAAACACAATGCCGAGCGTTGTCCAGTGATAAATGGACGGCCCACCCTTTTCCCCATCCGCGACAGGACCATAATCCGTCGCATCATTTTTTACGTTGTCATCGTTGCTGGAATCAACTTTCGCCATTGTCCAACCTCCTTCAGAAAGCGAGAACATTATATCAAAATTTGTTTCATGGGTGGAGAAAGAGATAGAGGTTTCCTTGAGGAGTTCGTCTTGCCCCCTCCGTCAATGGACTGAATCGCCCTCAATCAAGAGTTTGCCATCCACAGAATGGAAAGCTCTAGGTCCCATGACAATTGGTCCATTCTTAAGCGAGACGACAACCTCTTTGCAGCCTTCCATATAGGCGAACAAACATCTTTCCCCGAGCGTGCGTTCCAGGGATCTGATTCCCTTCCACGAGATGTTTCCACGCTCGACCATCTGACCATTCCAACCAATCAAGACCCAATGTCGAAATCCAGCGAACATCATGCCTATGCCGTTTTCGACTCCAACAAAACGATAGTACCCCGGATCTTGCGGGAACAACGGACTCCCTCGCTCGATCTCCAGTAAAACCTTGTCTTGGCACGAATCGTAGGCACGTATTGGGCCATCGCTCCGACCTCGCAAATAGGCAATGCCTGTCGCCACATCGACATCGAAGCCGAGATAATAGTCCGTGTCAAACGGCAGCACATGTCCTTTCCCCGTAATGGCATCGATGACGACATACTCGTAGTGATCGTAGTCATCAGGACTCCTCTTCCATGTCCCGACGATCTTGTCATCCGATACCCAGGCGAACTGCAGCTCGCGTCCGGCGCCAATGTTGAACATGACACTCTCGCCTCCGAGCGTTGAAATGCAAAGCACGGTCTCACGTTCAACTAAATAGGCCACTCGCCTCAAGTTCGGAGACGCGGCAATCTCCCCCCTCGGTTCGCAGGCAATTTCGTACCGGGACAATTCACTTCCCGTCCCATCGCGCAAACGCAGAATCCTTCGTCTGCCATCGGACGCGCAGGTAATAAACGTATTGGTATCCGTGCGCGCCGAAAGAACGCGCTCGCCCGGAAGTGTCCACAGGATCCTGTCGGCGTCAACATCGTAAAGTGAAACGCCTTCAGGCACCTGAACACGCCGCAGGGAAGAAAACCTGTCCGCGGTCGGTTCGGGGCGCGTCAGTTCACCCGTCTCGCCGTTCAACACGCAATCACCCTCCGTTGTCGGGATTGTGATCATGCGTCCGTCTTGCGAGATCGTCACAACGCCATACCCGCGGAGGGCATCGTGCACTCCCTCGCGCAAAACCTCTTTGATTTCATGGCGGGCAATTGTTCGCCGTGCAGTAAACACGCGTAGGTCGAGCGTTACCGTATCGGCGGACTCGATCTTGGCGTAGGCGAGCATCCAACGGTCCGTGCCGCGAATGGGGATGGCGCCCTCGATCTTCTCGTTATCATACGCCCACCTTGTCGCGTGGGAAAGGCTGTTGGTCCGACCTTCCGATGCGAGGTAGTAGCGTACGGAATTGAAATGGGTGTCGCCCGCCCCGTCCGGCCCGGACAAAACCGTCCAATTGGCACGCCCATCCACCAGCAGAATCGTCTCCCGGGGCCGTCCTGGTTCGTTGCGTTCAGCCACCACGACCGCAGGACCGGCAACACTGCCAGAATAAAACATCAGACATCCCGTACCCAAGCAAAGTGCCAATACGAACACCATGCCTGAGAGAACAGCCGATATGTGTCGCAGTCTCAGAACCTCACGCTTTGTCATTGCCTCACGAGTCCTGTTCTCAATTGCCCGTTTGAAGTGAATCGTGAGCGGTCTTTACAAAACCTCCCAAACGCCACGAGTCCTTGCCATTGGCAAACGCCACGACCGTCTTCAGGTACTTCTCGCGTTCCTC
>JAZLJP010000154.1:0-8921 GCA_045617985.1 Kiritimatiellia bacterium | reverse complement strand
GGCGGCCCCCCCGGGGGGCGCACCGTTTTGAGCCTCACTCTTCACCGAACGAGCGGAACGGGTGAAGAGCGAAATAGGAATGGCTCGTTTCTTATGCGGGCTTGTAGGAGTCCTTGAGCGTTACCGTGCGGTTGAAGACGGGCGCTCCGGGCTTTGAATCCTTTGCATCGGCCACGAAGTAGCCGGTCCGTTCGAACTGGAAGCTCGTGCCGGGGGCCGCCTCTGCAAGGGCGGGTTCCACATACGCGGTCACCGTCTTGAGCGAATCGCGGTTCATGTACTTGAGGAAGCCATCCGCGCCGTCCTGCATCGGGTTCGGCACCGTGAAGAGGCGGTCGTAGAGGCGCACTTCGGCCTTCACGCCCGTCGCGGCGTCCACCCAATGGATCGTGCCCTTGATCTTACGGCCGTCGGGCGCGTTGCCGCCCCAGCTGCCTTCATCCCACGTGCAGCGGATGAGGGTCACCTTTCCATCGGCGTCCTTCTCATAGCCCGTGCACTTCACGATGCAGGCGCCGGCGAGGCGCACTTCGCGATCGGGGCCAAGGCGGAAGAACTTCTTCTCGGGATTCTCCTGGAAGTCCGCACGGTCGATCCAGATCTCCTTCGAGAACGGGATTTCGCGCGCGCCGGCCGCCTCGTCGAGCGGGTTGTTCGGCTTCGTGACGGTACGCGAACCTTCGAAGTTTTCGATGACAAGCTTCACCGGATCCAAAACCGCCATGCGGCGCGCGGCCGTCTTGTTGAGCTCTTCGCGCACGCACCACTCAAGGAGAGCGGGATCGGATTCGCTTTCAACCTTCGTCACGCCCACGCGGTCACAGAACTCGCGGATCGCGGCGGGCGGGAAACCGCGGCGGCGCATGCCGCACACCGTGGGCATGCGCGGATCGTCCCAGCCCGCGACGTGCTTTTCCGTAACGAGCTGCAGGAGGAGGCGCTTCGACATCACGGTCCACGTAATGTTGAGGCGCGCGAACTCGCGCTGCTGCGGGCGGATCTTCACGCCGTTGCGAACGACCAGAAGGCCCTGCTCGTCCATGCGGTCTACCACCCAGTCGTAGAGCGGGCGATGCACCTCGAATTCGAGCGTGCACATCGAGTGCGTGACGCCCTCGAGGGCATCTTCGATCGGGTGGGCGAAGTCGTACATCGGGTAGACGCACCACTTGTCGCCGAGATGGTAGTGGCTCACATGGCGGATGCGGTAGATCACGGGATCGCGGAAGTGGATGTTCGGCGAAGCCATATCGATCTTCGCGCGAAGGCACCATTCGCCATCCGCGTACTTGCCGTCGCGCATTTCATGGAAGATACGCATGTTCCGCTCGGGATCGGTCTCGCGGGAGGGCGAAGGCTTGCCCGGTTTTTCCGGCACGCCCCGATATTCCTTCCACTCGTCCTGCGTGAGATTGCAGCAGTAGGCCTGGCCGCGGCGGATGAGCTCTTCGGCGATCTGGAACATCGTGTCGAACATGTTCGACGCATTGTAGAACCCAGCCTCGCCGGCGTCGCCCGCGCCGGACCATTGGAACCCCAGCCAGCGAATGTCGTTCTTGATGTTCTCGGCGTATTCGTCCGACTCCTTGGTCGGGTTCGTATCGTCGAGACGCAAGTGGCATTCGCCGCCAAAGAGCTTCGCCATGCCGAAATCCACGCAAACCGCCTTCGCGTGGCCGATATGGATGTAGCCGTTCGGTTCGGGCGGGAAACGGGTCACGACCTGCCCGCCCGTACGCCCTGCGGCGTGGTCTTCATCGATCCACTGCCGCAGGAAATGACGGCTTGTATCCGACTCCTTCACTTCTTCCATGGGAATCCGTCTTTTCTTTTAATGCTTACCAGTTCCAGTTCACAAACGGAAGGATGTACTTGGTCTCGCGCTCCCCGTTCTCCGGGTTGACGGCGTTGCCATTGACGTTCACGAGGCCGATCTGCAGGAAGTCGCCCACGAGCGCACGGTTCACAAGGCCGAGCTGGAAGCCCGAGAAGGCCGTCGCCCAGTTGACGAAACCGAGCTGGAAGCCCGTATACTTCTCCACATCGTTCCACGCGCCGATCTGGCAGCCCGCGCCGTTGCCGCCCACGCAGTTCCAGAGACCGAGCTGGAAACCCGCATAGTCGCTTTCAATGTAGTTCACGAACGCCATCTGCGCACCGTTCGCATCGGTGCCGATGAAGTTCGCGCCCGCGAGCTGGAAACCGTTCATGCGCTCGCGCACACGCCCGGCGATGCCAAGGTCGAAACCGTTGAGGTTCTGGCATTCACCGTAGAGGAGGTCGATGCGCACGCCGTCAAGCGAGGTCGTGGCGATCGGGATTTGACCAGGATGGAAAACAGAGAGCATCACATAGCCTTCCGTGTTCGCCTTCAACGTCGCCGCTGCGGCGAGAACCATCAGAACCGTCAACAGTTTCTTCATTTCATTCTTCCTTTTTTATGGTGTTGTTGATAAAACCGGTTTCACTTATTCGTCGTCGTCATCGTCGTCGTCACCCGCCGCCGCGCCGCTCACCGCGCCCACGGCCGCGCCGATGCTCTTCACTTCGTCGCCCGTGAGGCGCAGGATGAAGCGAATGGCGCTATCCCTGCGCACCCACACGGCACCCGCAAGCGCCCCCTTCTCCGACGCAGGCGGCAGCGCCTGCTGCATCGCCGTCATCGTCTGCGCCGTCTCCTTGTCGCCATACTTCGCAACGAGCGGCAACACGATATCGCGCGCAAACGCGTAAGGCGTGAAGTAGAACGCCCCCGCCGGACGCACCTTCGCCGCTTCCGGAATCGCCGCCGCGAAACGCCCCTCGCCGCCCGCCTGCGAAGCGAGCTTCACGCCCGGCGAGGCCACCGCGCAGCGCTGCGCGCCCGCGAAGGAGATTTCCGTCGTCATCCCGCCGAGAATGCCGGCCAGAGTCTGCTTGAACTTGGCGAGCTCCTTCATCTCCTTCGGCTTCTTATCCGTACCGGTTTGGGCTGCAACGACGTCAAGAAGCACGCCCCAGTCGAGCACGAAGGCATTCTCCGCCGTCTTCACGAGGAGCGCCTTCCCGGGCCACTGCCGGGCGAAAGCCGTCGCGAGGCGATTGAGGAACTTCACCGCCGCCGCATTTTCGCGCGCCTCCGTCTTCGCCTGCCCGCCGCCGAGCAAGGCCGGGCGCTTCGCCGGATCGAACCCGAGCGCAAGCGCATCCCAATCGCCCTTGGCCGGATAGGCCGCCGCGTTGAGCGCCTCATCGGCCGCGGCAACCACGTCCTTGATAAGCGCGCTCCACTTCGCGAGGTCCTTGTTCTTCGCCGCTTCCGCGTCGATGGCCGGCGCTACGCCCCGGAGGAGTTCGTGCGTGCAGGCGATGAGCCGCGAATACCCCGCCTCGTCCTGGCAGGACCCGCTGAGGCTCGACAGGCGCGTATAGGCCCCGAGCAGCGTCGCACCCATCGGCATGAAGTCGAGCGCCCCCGCCGGCAGGGGCACGCCCGCGGCAGGGTCGACCGTACCGGGCGTACGCCGCACGATACCGCCCACCGAAATGCCGTTGTCGTCAAGATCCAAAGCGAACGTCGCGCTCGAGAAGGTTTTGAGGACCTTCTGCTGCTCGGCCTGCTGCACCGCATTGTAGGCGGCAACCTTGGTCATGAGCGGCCCCTTCTCGTTCAGCGAGAGCAGATTCTTCTGCTGCTCGGCCTGCGCGCGCTCGATGAGCGGCAGCAAGGCGGCAACGCCCGCCTCCGGAACGTCAACACGCAAAAGGTGCGCCTTCGCCCCCGCCGCCTTCGCCGGCCGACGCGCAAAATCCTCCGCCGCCTGCACGGCGACTGCCGCCGTATCCGCGAACACGCAGAACTTGCCGTCCGCCGTGAACTTCGCCCACGTTGCGCTCTTGCCCTTCGGCAGGCGAATCACGCCGGCGGCATCCTTCGTGGCGCCCGGCTTCTGAAGCAGCGTGGCTTCGGTTTCCGTGGTCGGGTAGACGAAGGCCACCGCGCCCTTGCCCTTGAACGGATCCTTATCCTTGAAATCGGCTTTCGCGAGGGCTTCGGGATCGAGATAGACCTGCCACACCAGCGCCCCGTCGTTGCGGAGGCGCCCGTACTGCTGCGCCAGAGCCTGCTGCGCCCCGCCAAGCGCGAGCGTGGGCAGAAGCGGATTGTTCATCATCTGCCCGAGCGCCATCACCGTGGGCGTGATTTCCGCAAACGAAGCAAGTTCGGCCGTCGCCACCAATTGCTGCGCGGGGGCCGCGAAAAGCCCAACGGCACTCGCCGTCAAACCGATGATCATCATTAGTTTCTTCATTTCATTTTCTCCTTTTTTTTAGGCCTCCCCTGAAACTCATTTCGCATACTCCATGCATCGGAGCTCGCGAATCACGGTCACCCGGATCATGCCCGGGAACTTCAGCTGCGCCGAGATGTCGCGGCAGATTTCGCCCGCGAGTTCCGCCGCCGCCTGATCGTCCACCACCGCGGGATCGACGATGATGCGCAGATCGCGCCCCGCCTGCACGGCGAAGACGTTCGAGACGCCCGCATGGGCCTTCGCGATCTTCTCGAGGTTCTCGAGCCGCTGGATGTAGTCGGCCGCCTTTTCCTGGCGCGCCCCCGGCCGGGCGGACGAAATCGCATCCGCCGCCGCGCACAAAACGCCATACACCCCGCCATCCTTCCCCGCCTCGGCATGGTGCGCCGCCACCGCCGCACACACCTTCTGATCCTCGCCATGCGCCAAAAGATACTCGGCCCCGAGCGCGGCGTGCGCACCCTTCTTCTCCGTCGTAATGGCCTTGCCGATGTCATGCAGGAATCCGACCCGCCGCGCGAGCGCCGCATCCAGCTTCATCTCGGCCGCCATCGTTCCGGCAAGGAGCGCCACCTCCACGGAATGGCGCAGCACGTTCTGCGAGAACGAAGTCCGGAACCGAAGCGCCCCCATGAGCGAAAGCACCTCCGCCGGAATTCCCGAAACGCCCGCTTCGGCCGCCGCCTCCTGGCCACATTCCTCGTTCGCCTGTTCCACCGCCCGGCGCGCCTCCGCAACGGCATGTTCAATGGCAGCCGGGTGAATGCGCCCGTCGGCGATAAGCGCCGTGAGGGCCTGGCGCGCGATCTCACGCCGCTGCGGATCGAAGGCCGAGAGCACCACCATATCCGGCGCATCGTCCAAAAGAAGCGTCACGCCCGTCTCCGCTTCGAAGGCCCGCACGTTCCGCCCGTCGCGCCCGACGATGCGCCCCTTCATTTCGGCGTTCGGCATGGGGATCGCCGTCGTCGTCAATTCATTCACATGCACAACGGCGCACCGCTGCACGGCTTCGGCGATGATCCGCGCCGCAAGCGCCTCGCCCTGCTCGCGCGCCGCCTCCTGGATGCGCCGGCTCAGGATCGCCGCATCGGCGCGCAGCTCGGCATTCGCCCGCGTGAGGATGTCGCGCCGCGCCTCCTCATGCGTCATCTTCGCAAGCTCAAGCAATCGCCGGTTCGCCTGCTGCTCTTGCTCGGCCACCTTTTGCTCGCGCGCCTTCATCTCGTCGGCCCGCGCGGCAAGCGCCGCTTCACGATCGTCGAGCGCGCCCGCCTTCCGGTCGAGATTCGCCTCGCGCTGCGTCTGCCGGTCTTCCACGGCCTGCAGCTCGTCCCGCCGCTTCTTCGTGGAAAGTTCGAACTCCTCGCGCGCCTTCACCACCGTCGCCCGCGCCGTGATATCCGCTTCCTTGAGCCGCGCCTTGATATCGGCCTGCGCCTCGTCCTCCCGAAGGCGCATCTTCTTTTCGATCGCCTCCGCCTGCCACCGGCCCACGAGCCCGCGCACCGCATAACCGAGGAAGAGCCCGAGCAGAACGAGCCCGGCGATGATGAGAATCGCCACGCCGTCCGAAAGGCCGCCATTCCAGGCGTTATTGAGAGCGCCGAGCAACATCCTTAAGCCTCGTTCCCTTTCTGGCTCGCCAAGAGGAGATTGAAGAGATACGTCCGCTCCGCGGCCGTAAAGGAATCGAAGCCGTCGAGGTTCTTGCGCAAGTCGGCAACGCCGCGATCGAACCGCTCCCGCTCGGGCGAGGCGTCGTCCGCCGCAAAAGGATAGCTCTTCTCGGCGAGCCACTTCGTGAGCCGTTCGGCCGCCGCTTCGTCAGCCCGGCGGCGGAAATGCTCCTTCAGGATCTGGCGCGTTGCATCAAGCCACGCGCGCACTTCGGGATGCAGCTCGTCCATCACAAGCGCGTTCTCCGCCGCGAGTTCGCCGAAACGCCCGTCGACGAGATACGCCGTGTAGCTGAACGGCAGGCCCGAGCGCACGCCCGACGGCCGCTCGTGGAGCGTGAAACCGTCGCGCCCGCAGAAGACGATGCGCCCCTTCCCCGAAAACTTCTTGCGCCATTCGATCACTTCAAGTTTCGCCTCGGCGCCGCTCTCGAGCTTCACCGTGTAGTCGGTCGTCGCCTTCTCGACGACGACGGGCGACACCGGAATCCCGCAGAACCACACGCGCACGCCCGGATACGCCTTCAAGTAGAGCGCGAACTTCGCCGCGAGCGTCTGCACCGCCGGCCCCGGCACCGTGAGCGAATCGACCGTCGCCTTGACGCCCGTGATGAACACTTCCGTACCCGTGGCCGGCCCCGGCGCAACCGCCTGCTCGACGTGGAACACGCCCGGCTCCGCCACATCGCCGGCGAGCGTGTAGGAGAGGAGCTCCTCCCCCACCTTCATCGTCGTACGCCACTCGACGTGCGTGCCGAGCGCGAACGCCTTGAAGCGCCCGCGGCCGTGGCGGCCGTGCAAGCGGCGGTGATCCTTCATTGTCGTCTGCCCGTCCGTCCGCTTCCAGCTGCCGCCGAGCGAACCGAAGGTGTCGTCCACCTTCAGCACATCGATGCCGTTGCCGTCGTCCGTCACGCGGATGGCGTCAATGCCGCCGAGCGCGTTCTGCACAAGATCCACCCTCACTTCGCGCGCGTCCGCATCGAGCGCGTTCCACACGAGCTCTTCAACGGCCGAAAGCGGCGCCGCGCTCGCAAGCGAGGCGACGTGGTCGGCACGGGCCTGAACGTAAATGTCTTTGGTCATAGAATCTCCAACGGTTCGACCTTCGGCGGTTCGCTCGGGGCGGAGACCACCTTTTCAATGCGCTGGCGGATGGCCGTAAGTTCGGTGTTGCACGCCCCGACGAGCTCTCGCCCCTCTTCGAAGCGCTTCACCATCTCGTCGAGCGAGAGCTCGCCCGATTCCATTTCGTTCACGAGCTTTTCCAGCCGCGCGAGCGAATCCTCGAATTTCGGTGCATCCGCCATCGGTCCCTTCTTTCATTCCTCAATTCTGCGTCGCGAACGCATAGGCGTTGCGGAACATCCGCATCCACGGGCCCGCCTCGCCGTTGAAGAAGCCGCCCTTGTAGGAAAGCTGGCTCGCGCGGAAACCGCGCTCGGGATGCGGCATCATGATCGTCGAGCGGCCGTCCTTCGTCGTAAACGAGGTGAGGCCGCCCGCCGAACCGTTCGGGTTCCACGGATAGCGCTCCGTCGCCCGGCCGCGCCCATCCACGAACCGCAGCGCCGCAAGGGCCTTCGTGCCGTCCACGCCCGGCGCGAAGACCACGCGCCCTTCGCCATGCGCCACCGCCACCGGCACGCGGCTTCCGGCCATGCCCTTGAAGAAGATCGAGGGCGACTCGAGCACTTCGAGCGTGCAGAAGCGCGCTTCGAACTGTTCGGACGTGTTGCGCTGGAACGTGGGCCACGCTTCGGCGCCGGGGATGAGATCCTTCAGCTGCGAGAGCATCTGGCAGCCGTTGCACACGCCGAGCGAGAACGTGTCTGCGCGATGGAAGAACGTCTTGAACATCGCCTTGAGCTTTTCATTGAAGAGGATCGACCGCGCCCAGCCCGAGCCCGCGCCCAGAACGTCGCCATAGCTG
Organism: Kiritimatiellia bacterium; assembly: GCA_045617985.1. Classification (GTDB taxonomy): domain Bacteria; phylum Verrucomicrobiota; class Kiritimatiellia; order RFP12; family UBA1067; genus RUG572. Next base: position 1,014 of record JAZLJP010000154.1, on the reverse strand, counting down.
AAGCCGCCACACGCGACGAGGCCCCTGAAGTCCGCAAGATCCACGCGGCCCGCGAGAAGATCCGTCATGTGCACGTCCACGCTCTCGAAGCCCGCGAGCGCAAACGCCGCAGCCATTTCGATGTGGCCGTTCACGCCCTGCTCGCGCAGAATGGCCATTTTGGGTGCCCGTAAAATGGAAGCCTTCGTTTTACGTTTTCCATTTTTCATTTTACATTCGTCATCAGGGTCGTAGGTGAGGGCAAATGTAAGCCCCGGATCCTGCTCGTCGAGGCCGTTGTCGTATTCTTCGCGCGCCGAGGCGGGGTTGTCGCGCCGCGCCTGCATGCGGTAGGTCGTTTCGCTCCACGCCCGGCGAACGGCCGTGATCGTGGTGGCAATCGCCCGGCGGCTCCCCACCGTAAGCTCGAAGGCGCGGTCGGCCGCCGGCGCGCCGATCACCTGCACGTCGCCCGCAAGGCCCGCCTTCTTGAAGATCGCGAGAACCGCGGCGAGGTTCTCGTCGGCCACTTGCAGCACCGCGCCCGGCTCTTCGCTGAAGAGCACCGCCAAGGCGTCATCGCCCGCCACCGTCGCCTTGAGCCCGAGCCCGCCCGTGATCGCCATTTCGGCGAGCGTCACCGCAAGGCCGCCGTCGCTGCGGTCGTGATAGGCGAGCGCGAGCTTCTTCTCGAGAATCTGCTGCATCGCGTTGAAGAACGCCTTCACGCTCGGCGCATCCGCATCGGCCGTTTCGTTGCCGAGCTGGTTGTAGACCTGCGCGAGGCAGGAGGCGCCGAGCCGGTTCGCCCCGTGGCCGAGATCCACGTAGACGAGCTTCGAGGCAACCCCCTTCTTCAGGTCGGGCGTCAAGGTGAGCGTAACGTCGTCAACGGGCGAGAAGCTCGAGACGACGGGCGAAAGCGGCGCCACCTGCTTGTGGCTCGCGCCCTTCGAACCCGTCCACGTCGTGTGCATCGAGCAGGAGTCTTTGCCCACGGGGATCGAGATGCCGAGCGCCGGGCAGAAATTGAGG
>JAZLJP010000153.1:0-12605 GCA_045617985.1 Kiritimatiellia bacterium | reverse complement strand
AGTCCCGTCGGACGCGGCGGCAGACGGTAGACATCGTACCAATGCAACTTGAACGGTCCACGCGAACCCTTCGCGGCGAACTCGAACGTATAGTGCGGCGCCGTCGGGAAATTGTACGGCGTCTTCGTCGGATTGAAACTCGGATCGTCCATCGTCACGGCGATCGGCATGTCGAGATCGAGGTCCACCACAAGCGGCCCCATCAAGTGACAGCACCAATCGGTGATGCAACCCTCGCCGTAGAACGACCAGCCACGCCATGACTTCGGTGCCGCACTCTTAAAGAACGGGCGCCGTTTCGCCGGTCCCTGCCAGAGTTCCCAATCCAGACCTTTCGGCACCGGCTCGCGCGTGTTGAGCCATGCGGGCGACAATGCAAAAAGATGCGCCCCATAATTGCAGAACACGTGCGCTTCCTTGGCCTGTCCGAGCGCGCCGCTCTCATACCATTCGCGGAAAAGCGGCGTACCCGGTTCGGAATTGCCGTGGTGGCTCACCTGGGTGATGAGCTTCTTTTCCTGCGCCACGCGCATCATCGCCAGCGTCTCGGCAAAGGTGTGGCCAAGCGGCTTCGCGCAATAGACCGGCACGTTGTACTTCGCCGCTTCGAGGAAGGCCGTAGAGTGCGTGTGGTCCGGCGTCATGATCGACACCGCATCGTACTGCCCCGCGCACACGCGCAGCATTTCGCGGAAGTCGGTAAAGAGCTTCGCCTTCGGCTGTTCCTTCCGCACCCAGCCAAGCGCGGGGGCGCTCACGTCGCACGCGCAGACGATTTCGGCAAGACCCGAATAGAGGAAGTTGTGAAGGTCGCAATGCCCGCGCCCGCCCGTGCCGATCGCCGCAAGGCGCACCTTCGGAAGCTTCGGGGCGGTGCCGGCGGCAAAACCCGCAGCGCCGAGCGCCGAACTGGCCGCCGCACCGGAAAGTTTCAAGAATTCACGCGTCGTCAAATCCATCGTCTCATCGTCCTTTCCGGGGCGGCTCCCGCGAAACGCCCGTTATTCGTGGTTGAAGAGATCGTTCACGCTCTCGTTGCCATGGATGCGCTTGATGGCCTCGCCGATGAGCGGGGCAACCGAAAGGACCGTGAGCTTGAACGGCAGCTTCGAGGGATCGAAGCCCGAACGGAGCGGAATCGTATCCGTCACCACCAGTTCGTCGAGCTGGGCCTCGCCCATCAGGCGCGCCACGCCCTTCTCGGTGAGCGGGAAGTGCGAAACGAAGGCATGAACCGACTTCGCGCCGTTGTCGCGGCACATCTTCGCCGCGGCCGAAAGCGTGCCGCCCGTCGCGGTCATGTCGTCGATCATGATCACATCGCAGTCCTTCACGTCGCCCACGACGCTGAAGGCGTCCACCGTGTCGCCCCCCGTACGCTGCTTCGCGACGATCGCAAGGCCGGTGCCGAGCTTGCGGCTGTAGCCGTAGGCCGTCTTCGCCCCGCCCGTATCCGGCGCCACGACGATGGGCTTGGCGAAATGCATGTCGCGGATGTACTTGAGAATCACCGGTTCGGCGTGCAGCTGGTCGAGCGGGATGTTGAAAAAGCCCTGGATCTGGTTCGCGTGCAGATCGAGCGTGAGCACGCGGTCGGCCCCGGCGGCCGTGAGAAGGTTCGCAACGAGACGCGCCGTGATCGGCACCCGCGGCTGGTCCTTACGATCCTGCCGCGCATAGCCGTAGTACGGAATCACGGCCGTAATGCGCGCCGCGCTCCCGCGCTTCAGGGCATCCATGATGATGAAGAGCTCCATGTACGCCTCGTTCGGCGTGGGGCTGCCGCTCTGGATCACGAAGACATCGCGCCCGCGCACCCCCTCCTGAACCTGGCAGAAGGTTTCACCATCCGGGAAATGGCGGATGTCGATTTTATTGAGCGGCTTACCGAGATACGCCGCCACCTTTTCGGCGAGCGGCAGATTCGCCGTTCCCGAAAATACCATGAAATCGCTCTGCACTTGTTCAAACATGATCTCTCTCCTGAAAAACGCTCACGTTGCCGTTCTCCTGAACGACAACAACCGATATTATACCATAATCGGATGGAAAGGTTAAGAAGTTAAAAGGTGAAATAATGGGGGGGGCATCCGCGAATCGTACGGCCTCTCATGGCGGCTGAAAGCGTAAGAGCCCGATCGCCCGCATCGTCGATCGGAGAACGCGCCATCACCCCATGCCGCCTTTGTCGTAGGGGGCGCCGGTTTTGACCATTTTCTTCAAATCGAGCGGCATCGTCTTCGTGTCGATATGAATCGGCCTATCGAGCTTCTCTCGTTCCTTCGGCAGCGATTCTAGCCGTTTACCCTCCAACTCTTTCGCGAGCTGCCGGCATCGTTCCTGCGCCAACCGTTTCTCGCGCAGGACCTGTTTTCTGCGTATGAGAACCATAACGGCGACGACCATCCCGCCAAAGACGATCCCGGCGAGGAACGGATTGCAGCAGTTCCGCCAACGCCAAAGGCCCTCCCAATAGGCGTTGAGGTTTGCAACCGCATCCGAGGTGTCAGGGACTTTGCTCTGTTTTGTACAAACCGTTTTCGCAAAATCGGCCACCTTGTCCAGATATTTGTCAACGCCCAGGACTGCGGCCACTTCCCCGTGATCCGCCCCCTCGACCGGCACGAACTCCCGGTACCATCGAAGCATTTGCTCAACGTCATTCCAGCACTGACTGCGGTTTTTGGAAATCCGAGACAATTCCTCGCCATGTGCGAACGGTATCACGGAGTCCTCCGTTCCGTGGAAGATCAACAGCGGGCACGCGATTCCGTCGAACACCCGCCGCATATTCGGAAACGGATCGATCGGGAGCAGCCGTACCCGCGTTACCACCCGCTGCGCCGACAGAAAAGGCGCCTCAAGGATCAAACCGCCAACCGGTTTCGTCGCCGCAAGTTCCACCGCCGATCCCGTACCAATCGAGAAACCGCTCACGATGATGTCCTGCGGAGCGAATCCGCGTTTTTCAATCAGCCAGTCGTAGAGCCGATGCACATTCCGATAACAGCCCTTCTCCGTGGGTCGGCCTGCGGAAAGCCCGTAGCCGGGATAGTCGACGCTGGCAACCGTAAAACCCCGCTTCGCGAGTTCGCGCAAGCCCTCAATCGATTGAACCATGTTCTCGGCGTTGCCGTGGCAATGAAGGATGGCCTTTACACCATGTGCCGGCCCCAGCACAACCGCCGCGATCGGCTCCTTGTCGGTACCGAGATTGACATATCCCTCGGTCGAAGCATCATACTCCTCGCGAATCACCTCGGGATGGAACATGAACCAGTCGATGCCCGTGATGCCGATGATTTCCAGCAACACGAAAACGGCAATGACAACGCGCAGAACTGCCTTTAAAACTGTTTTCATTGCCCCCTTCAACCCCCTCACTTGCCCGTCAACCACTTCAATGGAATGCGGTAGAGGCGGCTATGGCGGAGGAATTTTTCGGCGCAGGAGGAAAGGAGGATTTCATCTTCCAATTCCAGAACCGAAAAGTAGCAATACCAGCCCTTCGGCAAATCCTCAACCACCTTGCGGTTCACCCAGGTGCGGCCTTCATCGTGAGAGAGGGCAACGGAGAGGGGGCGGCGCGTACCGCTCGCCCAGCCGGGGCCCTGCTTCGCGTAGGCGGGGAAGGTTTCGTGATCGTTCCACACGGCGAAGAGCGCGCCCGACTTCAGGCGCGTGATCGTGGCGGGCGAACAGGGGCCCCACAGCGTTCCAGGCTCGCCTTTCGTCCAGGTTTGGCAGTTGTCGGACGAATAAAAGAACCACTGGCGGCCGTGGCACGTGCGCGCATACATGAGCGCGCGGCCGTCCTTCAACTCGACAATGCCCGGCTCCTGCGTGGTGACGCGCTTCCCGGCGGCGTCGAACGTCGCAAACGGCTCCTGCGCCCGGCGCCACGTGCGGCCGTCGTCATCCGAAATCTCGCAGACGAGTTTCCCCGCCCAATCGGAAATGCGCCCCTTCTTCGCCTCGTGGCGGCAGAGCGGCAACACGAGCCGCCCGCTCTTCAGGCGCGCAACGCGGCAGTTGTTGAGCACATAGTAGCCCGGCTCGGGCACGCAGAGGTGCGGCGCGCTCCATGTGAACCCTTCATCCGACGACCGCCGCAGCCACACGCGGTTGTCTTCGGCCGAGTTCTTCCGGAGGTAGAAAAGCCCGATATCCCCGTTCGCCATCCGCACGAGCGAAACGCTCATCACGTTGCAGGCGCCTTCGTTCGGAACGACGGTCGCCACGTCCTTCTTCCAGGTGCGCCCGCCATCCGCCGAACGGCACGCCACGAGATCCGCCGGATCGTGGTCGGCACCGCTTCCTTTCGTATAGCGGGAATAGACGTAGAGAACGCCGCCGTCTTTCAAGCGGATCGTATCGCCTTCGCTGTTCCGGGGATTTCCCGCGCCCGGCGGCAGCTCGAGAACGACGCGCGGTGCCGGGAGGAGAGCCGTCTCCTCCCCCGCAACACCCAACGCACCCATGAGCGCCACCAAGACAAGCGCGACGTTTTTCACTTGATCCGATTCCCCTCGTCCGTTATGAAAACGACCTTCGGCTGATGCTTTGCCGCCTCTTCGGGCGTAAACTCGCCGAACGCCATCACAATGAGGCGCTCGCCCACCTTGCCCATGTGCGCGGCGGCGCCGTTGAGGCAGCACACCCCCGAGCCACGCGGCCCGGGAATCACGTACGTCTCGAACCGATTGCCGTTTTCGACATCGGCACAGAGAATCTTCTCGTTGTTGTAGAGGCCCGCCGCCTCCATGAGCGCTTCATCGACCGTCAATGAGCCCATGTAGTCCAAACACGCCTCCGTAACGCGGATGCGATGCAATTTTGCCCGCAGCAGCGTAACCGTCATTTCAAACCCTCCTCAACCATCTTCGCCGTGACGACGACCGGATGCTTCTCCTTCGATTCCGGCGCTTCGTACATGATGTTCGTCATAATCTTCTCCATCGCCGCCCGAAGGCCGCGCGCACCCGTCTTGCGGGCAAGCGCATTGCGCGCAAGCGCCTTGAGCGCTTCCGGCTCGAAGGTGAGCGCCACGTTGTCCATCGCAAGCAGCTTCTGATACTGCCTCACAAGGCAGTTCTTCGGCTCGGTGAGCACCCTCACGAGATCGTCTTCCGAAAGTTCGCCCATCGCCGTGATGACGGGCAGGCGCCCGGTGAATTCCGGGATGAGCCCGAATTTCACAAGGTCTTCGGGATGCACATCGAGGGGACGCTGCGGCGCGTTTTCATCCGCAGCCACGTTCGACGTGCTCGGCAAACCGTTCGTGGATGCCCCGTCGAACCCGATCACCGACTTCCCCTGGCGCTCGGCGATGATCTTGTCAAGCCCCACGAACGCACCGCCCACGATGAAGAGGATGTTCGAGGTATCCACTTCCACATACTCGAGATCGGGATGCTTGCGCCCGCCCTTCGGCGGGAAGCGGCACACCGTGCCTTCGAGGATCTTCAGGAGCGCCTGCTGCACGCCCTCGCCCGAAACGTCGCGCGTGATGGATACGTTCTCCGTCTTCGAGGCGATCTTGTCGATTTCATCGATGTAGATGATGCCGCGCTTCGTGAGTTCCACATCGCCATTCGCATTCTGCCAGAGATAGCGCACGACGTTCTCCACGTCTTCGCCCACGTAGCCGGCTTCGGTGAGCGTGGTCGCGTCGCCAATCGCGAACGGTACCTTGAGGAGCTTCGCGAGCGTACGGGCGAAAAGCGTTTTACCGCAGCCCGTGGGGCCGATGAGGAGGATGTTCGACTTCTCGATTTCCACGTCGGCGAATTCGTCCGCCGCCTTCTGGCCGGCGCTCTCGAGCCGGCGATAGTGGTTGTGGACGGCAACGGAGAGGATCCGCTTCGTCTCGTCGTGCCCGATCACGTACCGATCAAGGAACTCCTTGATCTCGCGCGGCGACGGCACGGGGCCGAGCGCGGGCGGCGGCGCGGCGTTCTTCTTCGCCGGGCTGCCCGGGCGCTTGATCCCGGCCTTCGCATCGAGATCGTCGAGGAACGAATTCACCTGCCGGGCGCAGTCTTCGCAAATGGCGCCATGGTCGCCGGGAATGACAAGCACGCCATCCTCGATGCCCCGCCCGCAAAACGAGCAGTGCGGTTCCTCCGGCGGACGCATGGAATTCTTACGCGGCATATCTTCAACCCTTCTTCGGAACAAGCACCTTGTCGATCAACCCCCACGTGCACGCCTCTTCGGCGCTCATGAAGTGGTCGCGGTCCGTATCCCGCACCACGTTCTCCATCGGCTGGCCCGAATGGGAGGAGAGAATCTCGTTGAGCTTCACTTTGAGGCGGAGGATTTCCTGGCAGGTGATTTCAATATCGCTCGCCTTGCCTTCCGCGCCGCCCCAGGGCTGGTGAATCATGATGCGCGCGTTCGGCAGCGCAAACCGCCGCCCCTTCGCGCCGGCCGTGAGGAGCACCGCCCCCATCGACGCCGCCTGGCCGATGCAGTACGTCGCCACTGGGCATGAAATGAACTGCATCGTGTCGTAGATGGCGAGCCCCGCCGTGACGCTGCCGCCCGGCGAGTTGATGTACATCGAAATCTCCTTCTTCGGATCCTGCGCCTGAAGGAAGAGGAGCTGCGCAACGATGAGATTGGCCGAATCGTCGTTCACCTCGCCGCCGAGGAGCACGATGCGGTCTTGCATCAACCGGCTGTAGATATCGTAGGAACGTTCGCCGCGGCTCGTCTGTTCAACGACCATCGGCACGAGATAGGATTTTGCATTCGCCATGATTTATCACCTTATTGACATGTTGAATGAAAGCAGACACTCGGCGCCTTCACAATGAGAAAACTCCGCAGCGATTGAAATCTTAACCGCTGCGGAGTTTTTTCGGCGTAAAGCCGATCAACACGTTTTCTTCCGCATGCGTTACTTGGCTTCGGCGAGGACAAGGTCCAACGCCTTCTCGGCACGGATCTGCTCGCGGTAGAGCGCTTCCTGACCCTGCTCGGCGAGCTGCTTGCGCAGCGCCTCGACCGTGGTCTGGCCGTTCGAACCGGCGGCGATCTTCTCAAGGCCGGCCGTCACGTCCGCCTCGCTCGCCTCGATCTTCTCTTCCGCGGCGATGCCGAGGAGGATATAGGAGAGGCGCACCTGGCGCGTTCCCGTCTCTTCCGCCGTCTTGAGAATCTCCTCGCGGTTCTTCTCGATGTAGTCGGCCGGAAGGCCCTGATACTGGGCGCGCTGCGCGAGTTCCTGAATATAGTTCTGCATCTGGCGCTTCACGAGGGACGGCGGCACCGCGAAGTCCGCCTTCTTGAGAAGGAGGTCCATCGCCTGGTTCTTGCGCGCCTCGAGCTCGGCCGCCTTCGCGTCCTTCTCCATCTGCTCGCGGAACTGCGTGCGCAGAACGTCGAGCGATTCCACCTTCGCCGCTTCGATAAACGCCTTGTCGTCCGGCAGCGTGCGGCGGCGGAAGGCCTTCACCGTCACCGTATAGATGCACTTCTTGCCCTTGAGCGCTTCCGGCGCGTTGTCCTTCGGGAACTTGACCTTGACGTCGTCCTTCGTCTCGCCGATGGTCATGCCCTTGAGCGCTTCGAGGATTTCCGGCAGGAACCGGCCCTCTTCGAGCTGCAACCAGAAGCCCGTGTTGCCGCAAATGGCCTTCATCTCCGGCACCACTTCCGCGAGCGGCGTCTTCGTCTTGACGTCGAGCGCGCCCGAATAGTCGATCTGCACGAAGTCGCCGTCGGCAATCGCCTCGCCGTCCTTCGCATCTTCATACTTCGCAAACGCCTTGCGGAAACCCTCGAGGCGTTCCGCCACCTGCTCATCCGTCACCGTCGTATCGCCCGCCTTGATCGCGAGCTTCTTGTACTTGGGCAACTCGAACTCGGGGCGCACTTCCACGAGCGCCGTGAACGTGATTCCCGTTTCCGGCGCGAACACGACATCCGTCACGCCTTCGAACGCCACCGTCTGAAGCTTCGCCTCTTCGACCGCCTTCGGGTAGAACGCGCGCACGCATTCCTGCTCGCACTCCTGGATGATCTGCTTCTGGAACTTCTGCTTAATGACTTCCAGCGGCACCTTGCCCTTGCGGAATCCCGGGAGCTCCGCTTCGCGCAGGAACATCTTCAACACGTTCTTATACGTCGGCTGCACTTCCGCAGCCTCGGCCTTCACCGTAAGCGCGACCACGCAGGGGCTGGACTCTTTTTTCTCAACCGTCATTTGCTTTTGCCTTTCTCTAGAAAATTGGAGCTAGTATTTTATCAAAAAAACGCGAATCTGACGAGAGGCTAATTTAATTATCTCAAATAGACGACAAATCCCGTACGAACGAGCCGCGGAAGGCCTCCGCGCACGGTAAACACCGTTGCCACGCCCACGTTGCGCCCCACATACTTGACCGCCGGCGGTACCGCCCCCGCCGGAAGCACAAGAAGCTCAACGCCCTGGGCCGGCGCCCTGAGACCGCACACGTCCACCTCGATCGTGCCCGAAGCGGCATAGACATCCGTCACCTTGAGCGGCACTTCGGCCTCTTCCACCCGAATCGTCGCTCCGCTCGCAAGCGTAAGGCGCGGCACCCCCGCCTTCGTCGCCGTCACCGTGCCCGAGGCCGTGATCATGCCCGTACCGGTAATCGCGCCCTCGTTCTTGAGGTCGCGCACGCCGAGCGCGTAGTTGCCCGTTGCGAAGGTGCCGTTCGTCCCCACCGTGAGCGACCAATCCGTACTGCCCTCGAGCGCGGCCTTATGGACGAACACCGTACCGCCCTCCACCCGAATGCCGCCCGCGCCCTCGACTGTCGTCGTCGTGAGCCAGAAGTTCCCCGTCTTGTTGACGGTGAGCGTGTGGCCGTTGAGTTCGAGGCGCGTGGGTTTGTAGCTCGGCGCCAGGAGGCCGAAGTCGGCCGTGCCGCCCACGCTCGCATCCGCCGCGAGCGTGAGCTGCACCGTCTGGAAGATTCCGTTCGCGATCGCGTCGCCCGTGTTCACAAAGGCGCCGTTGCCGCCCACGCCCGTTCCCGACAGGACGACCGACAGGGACGTATCGCCCACGCCGCACACGTCGAACGTCGCCCCCGGCTCCACCACCACGCTCGTATTCGCATGCGGCTCCTCCGGCGTATTGAAGGAGTAGGGATTGCCGGAAACGGACGTGCGCCGGCCATTTCCCAACGTGCCGGCCTTCACCACGTAGGTAAGCTGCGAGCCGTTGTAGAAGGAGGCGAGGCCCCGATTCGCGCCGAGCTTGGTGATGACGCCCGTACCGCGCATGTTGGCATCGATCTTCTGGTCGTTCGCCGAAGGCGTGAAGTCTACCGCCCCCTCCACCGTGAGGGTGTTGCAGGAGAAGCCGTTCCTCAAATCGAGCGTGCTTCCTTCGTCCACGCGGAACATCGCCGAAGAGCCCGTGATCGGCCCGTCGATCACCTGCACGGTCCCCTCTGCCACGCGAAAGGTGCCATTCCCGGAAACGGCCGTTCCCGAGGACGAGATGATGAAGGTGTTCGTGCCCGCCTTCGTGAACGTGTACGCCCCGAGTTCGATCGATCCCGCCTCCTTGTGGCCTGAGGTGACAAGATTGAAGGTCCCGTTCGGATGGAGCGTCGTATCGGCATCAAGCCGGAAGCCGTACATCTGCGCCGAGTTGTATCCCAAGAACGTGCTCGCCGTATTGACCATCTGGTCCGTCCCGTTGAGCGCAAAATAGTAGAGGTTGTCGGAAAAACCGTTCCAGTCGAAAGAGGCTCCCGCCTCGATGACGATGCGGTTCGTGGGCTTCGCAAGGCCGAACGGCCCCACCCGGAAGTTCGAGAGCGACGTACAGCGCGCGAGCGGTTTTACGGTTGCGCCCGTCTTGACGGTCGTACCGCCGGCATAGTCGCTGCTGTTCGACGAAAAGACCACCGTGCCGGAGAGGACGTCCACACCGCCCGCACCATGGATGACGCTCGCCACCGTGCCGTCGCCCGTGTACCAAAGGCGCGTCCCCACACCCGTCGTAATCGCCGCCGCACTGATCGGCCCGCTCGTGGGGAGGGCCAGAACGAATCCCGCGCACACGTCTAGATTGTCGACCGTCCAGGCCGTGCAGGGCGCCGTCGCGGCGAACATGGCCGAGCCCGAGCCCACCCCGTTCGTCACGAGGTTGAGCGCCACACGGTCCAAGGGCGCGTCGAACGTGAGCGTGGGATTGTCGCCCGTCACGAGAAGTTCAACGCCCGTCGTACGCGCGCCGAGATCGATGCCCGCCGTCAGCTCCGTCCAGGTTTTCGATTCGACAAGTTCAAGCCGCACGACCGGTTTCGGCGTGGCCGTCAGCTCGAAGATACCGTAGTTGCCCTCTTCGTGGGTCTCCGCCACGTTTGAATTCGTACCGTTGAACGTTCCGTCGGCCTTCGCGAACGGCCAGCCGAAACCGGCCCCCTCAAAAGTATTGACGTCCACATAGCGCGCCGCGAGGCCCTGCGCGTACACACCGCCGGCGCCATTCGTCAACTGCACGACGACGCATTTCAAGTAGTGGTCGTCAAGGCTTTCCATTTCCATGCGGATGGAGGTGATGTGGCCGTCGGCGTCCTTCGTCACGAACTTGTTCCAACCCTTCACGACCGTAAACAGCGTCGAAAGCGAGCCCCCGCCGAAAATGCCGGTGAACTCGTAGTCCGCAAGATCGTCCAGCGTCAACGTAGGCTCGTTCGCGGGATTGCTCCACACGAGAAGCGGCGCGCGCGAGGGCCCCGGCACATAACGCGAGGCCGACAACGCGCACACGCCCGGCTTGCCGCCCGTGTAGCTTGTCGCCGTGCCGTTGTAGTCGTTCATCGAGGTAAGCGCGATCGTGCCATCCGCATTCAGATTCGCGAAATTCACCCAGCGGCTCCCCTGCACATGGTTATTGTCGCCCACATAGCGCGTTGCGTACCATTGCGCGAAGACGCCACCCGTGCCGTTTGTGAACTTGACCACAACGCCTTTCGCATAGGGATTCTCAAGAAGGCAGCTCGCCGTCACGAGCAAGTCGGGCGCACCGGTTTCGTCGTCATGCCAGCGCATGTTGTAGAACCCCACCTGTTTGCGGAACGCCGACCCGAGCGACCCGCCGCACATGTGGGCGTAGATCACGAACTTCTCGTCCTTCATCTGCTGAAGCGTCAACCCGGCGAAAGCCAGCCGTGCATCGCCCGCCGTGAGAATGGTCGACTGCTCCGGATGCGCCGGATCATACGTCCCTAGCCGCCACACCTGCTGCACATAGGTGCGACCCGCCGCAAAAACACTCCCCCATCCACAAACGACCAGCACAAAAAGCGCCCGAACGGTCCATTTTTTAAATTGCATAAGCTCCACCACTCCTTTCAGTTTGGTAAAGATTATATCATACCCTATTCCCAAGTCCAAGAAAAAGCGAACCCCGTTTGACTTTCTCAATCACTCCTTGACTTGTGCCTGAAATTGCGGTACACTCTTTCCCGCCATGAGAAAACCTGATGAACTCCGTTCGATTGAGATTATCCATCCTTTCACCAAGCATGCGGCGGGAAGCGTGCTCATCAAGTGGGGGGATACCTGGGTGCTGTGCACCGCTTCCGTTGAAGAGAAAGTGCCGCCTTTTCTGAAAGACCAAGGGCGCGGATGGGTGACGGCCGAATATGCGATGCTGCCTTCTTCCACGGGTGGCGGGCGCAAGGACCGCGACATCAAGAAGCTGAAGCAGGATGCGCGCTCCTCCGAAATCCAGCGCCTCGTGGGGCGATCCCTTCGCGCGGCGGTCGATTTCGAAAAACTCGGCGAACGCCAGATCACCATCGACTGCGACGTTCTCCAAGCCGATGGCGGCACGCGCTGCGCCTCGATTACGGGCGGCATGGTTGCGCTGAACGACGCCATCAAAAAACTCCTGGCCGAGGGCGTAATCGCCGAAAACCCGATCAAGCACCAGATCGCCGCCGTTTCGGTGGGCGTGTGCGAGGGCGTACCCACGCTCGACCTCGACTACATCCACGACTCAACCGCCGAAGTCGACCTCAACGTCGTGATGACGGACGACGGCCGCTTCGTCGAGCTCCAAGGCACCGCCGAACACGAGCCCTTCACGGAAGACTCCCTCGACGCCCTTCGTGCCCTCGCGAAAAAAGGCCTCGCCGAAATCTTCCAAATCCAGAAATCGTGTTAGCGCGCCATTACACGAACACATTCCACACATCAGGCCGCCCTCCGCCATCAGGCCGCCCTCCGCCAGATAGAGGCTGAAGGCGAATCAATCGAAGGTCTCCAGAACAACGTCCTGCGGGCCGCACACGCGGGTTCCGTGGGGGCCCTGGGGTCTGTCCCCGTGGATCACATGTTTCCGTGGGGACTGTCCCCCTCAAAATTCTCCCCTGGGGACTGTCCCCGAAATATTGTCCCCGAAATATTTTTGATAGATTCATTGTCATCTCCATTTGCCGTTCCCGCGCGCTCACGCCACACGGTCCCAGACGAACCTGCCGCAGTCGCGGAGGGCCTTCGCGAACGACGGACAGGGGAAGTCGCGCGGCAGCCCGTCCGCCGCCGCCCGCGCGAGCGAGGGGTCGTGGCCGATGTACACCCCGCGGGTGAACGCCGGCACGCGG
>JAZLJP010000152.1:0-31703 GCA_045617985.1 Kiritimatiellia bacterium | reverse complement strand
GCCGGCACGTAGAACGCACCCTCGAGACGCATGTTCGTGCCGCACCAGGCCGCATTGCCGGCATGCGCGTTGAACGCCTTCAGGCTCGTCACCACCGTGTCGTTCGTCAGGTAGATGAGATCGTCGTTCATATAGGTATTCAGATTGCCCGACCCCAACGCGCCCAGCACGCGCAAGCGCGCACCCGTACGCCAGCCGGCCCCTTGCGGGGCGCGCATCTTGAGGTTGTGCGAATCGAAACGCGTGAAGAACTTCGGATTCGTCACACCCGCAACATCCTTCTCCGTTGAGAAGCCGAGCGCCATGCCGGCCGCCTTCCACTCGGCCACGGTCGGTCCACGCGCACCCGTACCGTCGCGCGTGTAGAGCGTGAAGTCGTGCCAGCCCTCCGAGAGGTCCGCCTGACCGACCCCCTGCGCACTCGCGCTCGCCACTTCGATCGCCGTCACGCCGTCGATGTCAAGCGCAAGGCCGTCGTCGTAGGCGCCGGCGAAATACCAGGTACCCGCCTGGGCGGCGCTCACGTAGAACTGTCCCTTGTAGACGCAGAACACGCTGTTGCCCATCGGCTTTTCGGCCTCCGTCGCGAATGTCCGATGGACCTCGTCGATCGTGTTCACGAGGAACGGCAGATTGTTCGGGAAGGTCCGCAGCGCGGCAAAGTTCGAGAACTGGTCGAGGTTGAAGAACCCGCACGCGAAGAGCGCCTCGCCTGCGATGTTGATGTTCGCCTGCGCCCCCGCTTCGAGCTCGAGACCGCCCGCGAAGCCGGCCGCGCCCGAAAGGTCCGCCGTCACATTCGCGCCGACGGTCCACTTACCCTCGGGGATGGACTGGCGGAAGCGGTCCGACTTGAACGTACCGGTTCCGCGAATCGCCACGTCGCTCGCGCCCATCAGCGGCGCATTCCACGCGATCGTGTGCTCGGTCGGGTCGATCGTGAAGGTTCCCTTGTCCGTCGGCGATTCGCCGAATGCCGCCGAAATGTAAGTGTGGCGCGTCTGGGTGTCGGCGGCCGCGCACAGCAGACCATTCTTGAGGTCGGCGTGCGGATGCAGTCAATTCAGCCACGACGTGTAGAAGCCGCGTTCGCCGAGGTTGATCGTACCGCCCGTCTGGCGATAGCGCTCGTCATGCGCCTTACCCCACTTGGCCCGCTGGTTGTTGCGATGGCGGATGTCCATGCCGTAGGAATTGAACACGCCGTCTTCGACTTCAAGATAGGCATAGGCAAGGTCCACACCCACAAGCACGATACCGCCCGCGGCATTGAGCGTACCGCCCGTCACCTTCACCCGAGAGGGTTTAAGGGTCGTATCGTCCGTCTTGACGCCGCGGCCGAACTGGAAACCGTTGCTGCCCGCCGGGGGCGTCCAGTTGAAGGTACCGCCCTGTGCGATTTCAAGATAGGTCTCACCCGGCGAGGTCGTCTCGTTTGCGATGTAGACGAGACCCGGCACCGTCATCGTCGCCCCCTCGCCGATCACAAGCTTGCCCGGACGCGAATAGCGGCCCAGATAGAAGTCCTGCGGCAGCGTCCACGTGGCGTTCTTCAAGGTAAGAACGGCCGCTTCATTGAAGCTGTCGAGATCAACCGAAGTGGTATTCGCCACGACGGCATCGAACACGCTGTTCGAAACCGTCGTCGACACCATCGGCATGAAGCGCGTGTTGCCGATGGTACCAATCGGCGTCACCGAGCCGAACGTCGGCAGACCAAACTTCAAATTCGTGTTCTCGTCGCCGAACATGAACGGACCCGCACCCGAGATGGTGATGTTCGCCTCCGGCGCGTTGATGGCACCGGTGAACCATGTGTGGCTGCCCGTCGTCTGGAATGTGCCACCCGTCATCGCCGTGCCGCGATAATAGACGTTGCCGCCCGGATTCACCACGGTGCCGCCGTTGAAGAAGGCCGCATTGAAGACGATGTTGTTATTATGGCTCGTGAACGTCAGCGTGGCACCTGAACCGACCGTGAAATCGGAATTCACCGTGCCCGCCCCGTTCGCACGGGACAGCTGCACCGACGCGCCGTCGGCAATCGTGATCGGAACTTCCGGCGGCACCGTCGCCGAGCAAAGCGCCAGCACGGTATTGTCCACGAATTGGACGCCATTGGTGATGACACCAGTAATATTCCCCTCGAACTGGATCTTGCCCACAACGGCCAGCGAGTCCAGCTCGAAATGAACCGTGTGGAAGTTGAAGCCATAGTTGTAGGCCGGCGACTTCACCGTCAGCTGGTAGGGACCTTCCACAATGAGATCCGTATTCGCCGAGCCGTCGATAGCACGCACGGACAGATGATAGCCACCGACCGATGCGTCGCCCGTGAGGACGAGATGACTGAAGAAAGAGCCCCAGTTGACGTCCTGCGCCGAGTTGTAGAGCGCGCCCTGTCCGTCGGGTCCGTCGCCTTCGAAGAAGATCGTGTACTTGTGTACCGCCTCGGCCACGGCGAGATCCGCCTTGCCCGTACCGGCGGCGTTGACGTCGAGCCGTGCGCCGTTCTTCACCACGAGCGAATAGGGACCGTCTTCCGACGTCCGGAGGATCGACATGTCGGTCGTGCGTTCATCAAGACGCAACGTGCCTTCGTCGATCTCGACGTCGCCCGCCGTGAGGAGTCCCGCCGCATGGAGGCCCAAGAGACCCGTACCTGTTTTCTTCAACAGCGTCGCCGCCGTCGTCACTGAGTTCGTCAAGATGATGTTACCCGAGGTGCAGATCTCGAACGTCCGACCCGACACGCCGATCATCATCGGCTGCTGGAACACTTGCGCCTGGCCCGAGAGGTTCGTGATCGCCCCCGTGACACGCAAGGCGTCCGTGCCCACATGCGTGTAGGCGCCCGCGCCCGCCTCGACGATGACACCGCCGAGCGCGAGCCCCGCGAGGTCAAAGGCCGTCGTACCGCCCGCCGTCGCCGCAAACACCGCCGTGTCGCCGTTCTGCGGCACTTCGCCGCCTTCCCAGTTGCCGCCCGTGGACCACAGACCGCCGTCGTTCGCAGCACCCGTCCACACCACGCGCTTCTTCTCGCGCGTGGAGCGGCCGACCACCAGCGCACCGTCCACAACGCTCAATTCGGCGTCAATGCCGTTCACGACGAACTTATCGAGATCCGCCGCCGTCACACCGCCCGCAAGCACCGTGTACGTATGGCCCGCCGGAATCTCCGCAAGTTCGATCGGCGAGACGACGATCAGAATCGGATTGACCGCCGACGCCTTCTCGATCGTCAAACGCGCCGGCACGAACCGGTCGCTACCCGCCTCGCCGAGATCGACCGCAAGACGCGACCCACCCGCCAGCGTCAGGGCCTGTAGCGCACGCTGTTCGTACGTCCCGTTCTCCAGCGTCAATGTCGCACCCGCCGCGAGCCGCACCTCGCCCGCCGCCAATTCAGCCGCCGCCACGTTGACCGCACCGTCCTCGACCGTCAGCACGCCCGTCGCCGTGTTCGCGGCCGGGAAGGTCAGCGTGCCCTTGCCGCGCTTGACGAAATCGTAGGCCACGCCGCCGGACGCATCCTGCACCTTCGCGCACCAAGCAGCGTTGTGCCCTTCCGTATCAGCGATGACCGCGTGACCGGCGGCCACCGTCAATGTTCCCTGCGAGAGCCAACTGGGCGTATCAGTCTGCGGCGCAAGCGTACCACCCGCGAGCAGAAACGTCGAAGTCGAACTTGTGGACGCCTGGTTATTCAGGATGTCGCCGCGCACGACACCACCACTCAAAGTGAACCGCAACGTCGAGTTGTTGTAGCCCGACGTCAGGAACGACATATTGCCCCGAACATCGAACTCGCCACCCGCGACTTCGAGTTCGGCGGAGGAGTTGTGACTCAAGACCAGCTGGGCATTGCGCATGGAGAATGTACCCCCAGTCATCTTGAAATGGTGTTTCGACAGACCCGCGATGTTCGAGTTGAAGTCGCCACCAGCCAACTTCAGCGAACCCGCCGAGATGTTCACCCACGACTCAGCATACGACGACCAACCACACTGGAAACTACTCGAACCTGAGATGTCGACCGTTCCTCCGGTGAGGTCAAAACGGCAATGGCTATTCTTGCCAGCGTTACTGGAACCGTTGACATAGATGTTCGCGAACGTATAGGCTCCCCGACGGATTTCCAACCAGGCCGACATATTGTTCGCCTGGGTCAAGTAGAGATTCTTACCGTTATCCTTGAACCCGCACGTGTCGCTGGAGGCGTCGAACACGACCGGCGCTTCAAGTCCGTTCCGCACATAGGTCGGCAACGCGGGGCTCGTAATGGTGTCATCGAAGCGGACCGTTCCCGAATAGGGATACATGATCGTGCCGTCGCCCGATGCGGGAACGTGTCCGCGCGACCAGTTGAGCGTGCTCGAATAACGGTCGTTCGGCCGCGCGCTCGCCTGCAGCCAGTAGTTGTTCTTCGTCGGCTCCCACTTGCGCAGACGCAAAATGACGCGCTGATCGGTAGCGACGAGCTGCGATTGGTAGACGGTATCCGCCCACGCCGTCGACGAATCAAGTACGAAGACGTTCTCGTTCGCAAGATCGAGAGCCCCCGCCTCGATCAGCGTATAGTCGGCCTCCGTCAGCGAAAGCGAGGTCGGAAGCGACACCGTAACCTGTCCGTTCACGCGCAGAGTCCCTTTCACCTTCAGCGTGTAGGGCGTACCTGGTACGACGTCTGCCTTGAACGTCGTGCCAACGGCGAGCTCGGCCGCGCCGTCCACATAACTCTCATGCGGCACCTCGACCTGCCCCGAGAGGCGCGTCACGCCGTCACCGCCCAGCAACCAGCCCGCCACCGGTTCGGCGCGGAACGACACGTCGTCGATCACCACGGCACGGTCCGCCGTATCGGGATGCTGGTGGATGAACGCGACACCCGCATCCGCAAGCCCCTGCGGCAGAACAACGACGGGATGGACGTTCGTGAAGATCGTGTTGTTCACGATGAAGGACTTGTAGGCGTACGCCGTTTCGCCGGCGCTCGTGAGGTCCGCCTCGATCGCCGAACCGACGTGGCTCGGGCGACCGGCGACATTGAACGACAGCCGGTAGATACCCATCGGCACCGACGTGCCGAAATCCTGCCGAAGCGCGGTGCGCGGAGCCTGGAAGTAGAGCGAGTAGTAGCCGCCGTTCGTCTGGCCAGCCGTAAGCCACGTGCCCTGCGCAGCCGAGAGGCCCAACCCGCCGTTCGTTTCCGAGGTGCTGGTTCCACAGCCCCACCACGGAAGCGCAAACCCCAAGTAATTCACATAGCCATAGGTATCGACCGCCGCACCGAAACTCGTGCCCGGCAGATCGAACGAACCGTTCACCACGTATTCGGCCGGCTCTTCCGCACGCGCGACCGTGAGCGTCACGGCCGTTTCGCCCACCGAGAGCGTCCGTACGAGGTTATCCGCCTGCGCCGGTTCGTCCAGCGTGACGGTCGCCCCCTCCGCCAGCACAATGGCCCCGGCCTCGCACAACGTGTACGCGCCGGGCTGGTTACCGTACACCGCCAGTTTCGTGTTCCCCGAGAAAGTGATCGTTCCCGTCATGGACAAGGTCGAACACGGCGCCGACCACACGAGGCGCGCATCGGCCGGAAACGCAAGGTCGCCCTCTTCAACACGCTGCACCGACACGGCGTCGAACACGTTCGCCTGGTCGCCCTTGTTACCCTTCCCGTTGCCCTTCGATTCGAACTGCAGTCGATAGGATCCGGCCTCGGTGAGCACCACCTCGGCCGCCGCCGACATCAGCGCCGTATTCGTCGAACGCAGCTGCGCGATGACATTCGTACCGAACGTCACCGTCGTATCCTGCTCCGTACAATTTGGACGCGCCGTCCAGTTAAATGCCACCCGGTATTTGCCGGGCACGGATACGCCAATGCCCTGATAGGCCAAAGTGGGATTGGTTGAGTCGGCTGTCTGCAGAAAGAGGGCGTAGTTCCCCACGGCAAGTCCGCTCGCCATCCACGTACCATTGGGCTTGCCGAGACCGCCCTTGTTCGTCGGGCTCACCGTCCAGTTCGGGTTGCTGTATTTCGACGAACCCGCATTCGCGTACGCACCCCACGCGGAAGCCGTCGCAAATCCCGCTTCGAAGTCGCCGTTTTGAACGAGTTCCTCGCCGGCGAACAGACTCCCGCTCCAGCAAGCCAAGCCGGCCGCGATCATTTTCTGCAAAAACATAGACCCTCTCCTTTCAACTGTCGTTCTGCCATTATAGCAAAAACAAGCGTGAGGAGCGAGAAGATTTCATTTCACGGACTGATAAATCGCCAGCGTCAACGCCGCTCGTCGCGCAAACGCTTGAGGGCGATCTGCACCGCACAGGGCGCCTCGCGGCCTGTCCAGTCCTGCGCGTCCACCCATTCTTCGGCGGCAAAGAGGCGCTGGGCGGCCTCTTCATAACCGATGCCCCCCAACTCCACGAGAAGGCGGATGCCGCGATCGATGAGTTTCTTGTTGGAGATCGACACCCAGCTCATCCAGTTGCCGGCCACGCGATTCATCGAAGCCATTGTACCCGTGGAAAGGCAGTTGAAGGCGAGCTTGACGGCGAGGTGCTTCCAGATTTCAAGCGCCGAGGGAGCGATGTCCATATCCACATGGATGCCCGGCCGATCCCCGGCGGCGGCACGGCCGATGTGGAACTCGATCTGTTCCGGCCAGGCGGCGGCGAAGCGGCGGGCCGCGGCGAGATAGGCGGCCGGGCGATCGCCCACGGTGAGGGTGACGGCGGCGGCGCGGCGATAGCCCGCCGTGCGCGCAGGATCGGGCTCGTTGCCGATCTGGTAGGTGACGAGATCCGTATACTTGATGAGCGGCGGATGGTCGATGAAGCGCTGCGGCATACCGAGCGAACGAGCGTCCTCTGACGTGAACTCGAGGCAGCGCGGCCGGCGCCTCAGCATCTCATGCCAGCACTGTTCGGTGGGGAAAAGCGGATTCTTGACGAACGCCCACGACTGCGCGAGCGCACGGTCGCGGCTGGACCTGAGCGGCGGCAGCATGAAGGTGGGCGAGCGCTCCGTGTTGTCGGTAAAGAGGTCGAGCATGCAGGCATCCGCAAGATAGGTGATGCGGCCCTGCTGCAGGTAGACGCCCTTCTCGTACTCGACGGCGCGCGCAAGGCCGGCGCGGCCGCCAGGCGATTCGAGGCCGGCGAGCAACTGCTCGAAGGCAACCGTGTAGTCGCGCGCCGTCTCCTTCGCGAAGCGCGGCATCAGGCGGCAGAGCGCAGCTTCGAGGGCGCAGCTGCAGAGGAGCTGTTCCGAGGAGGTGGCCTGCATGCGCGTGGAGCCGGCCACGGACATCGCGCCGCAGTAGATGTCGAGCACCGTCACGCGGGGATGATCGATGGCCGCACGGCAACGATCGAGATACGTGCGCAAAAGGTCGGCAGGGTTGTTGAACACGAGGAAACACGTCGCGCCATGCTCGGCGGCGTAGGCGAGGGTGCCGAGCACGCTCGAGGTCTCGCCGCCTTCGGTAATCGCAACGAACGTATCGCCCGGGCCGACGTTCAGCGCCGCGGCCTGGCGGCGGCCGCCTTCGGCGAAATCCTCGAAGAACTCCACGCTGCGGATGAGCGCGAAGTCGCCGCCCGTCATGATGGAAGCCGAACGATCCGCGAGCGCGCGCTCCGCTTCGGTGAGCTCCGCCGCGCGCCGGTGGAAAAAGTCGCGCCAAAGGGATTCCAGCAAAATGGAAAGGCGCCCCGTCGCGCCGCAGCCGGAGAAGATGATGCGGCCTTTCGGCGCGCGCAACGTCGCCTCCATCGCATCCACGAGATGGCGGAAACGCTCACCCGCGAAGACGTGGCGCATGGTGATGGGAATCTGGCGGTCGCCGCGCTGAAGGCATTTCACGCCGTCCAGCGTGGACCGTGCAAAGTCCTCCTCCAACGTCGCCGTAATCGGATTGGACTGCTCGGTGGGCAGAAAACCGAGATGGAACTGCTTTTCGTTGTCGATGAAGTCGCGCGCCTTGGCGCGCACGGCCTCCGAACAGGTGAAAGCGCCCGCGCTCCAGGCGAGCGAGAGCGCGATTCCACAGAGGATGGTGGCAAGGGCGTAACGATTGCCCCCACCCGGTTTTCTCAAAAGACCTGCGTTTGTCATAGCGTAGCGTTCCTTTTTAGCGTTGCAAGTTGACGAATGAAAAATCATGATGTTCGATTGCCTCTTTTCCCGTCGGCTATTATAGCATAATCCGAGTGGATGCGACACAAGGTTTATCGGCTCGTTGCGGGGGCGAGGAAGACCGTCCACCGTTCGTCCTTTGCGGGGAAGGTGTATTTCGGCAGGGTTTTCGGCCCGCAGCTCGCACCGCCGAGGCCGCGCTGTTCGATGTCGAGATCAAGGCAGACTTCGCGGCGCGGCGGTTTCGGGTTGTAGATGCGCGGCTCAAAACGATGATGGCGCCAATGCTCGAGATCCTCCCAATCGTAATGGAGCGCGCGGAAGAAGAGCGGGCGATCGCAGGCGAAACGGATGCCGCGCCCCTCGGCGGTGGTGAACGCCACCCAGCGAACGTCCCCTTTCGCCCCGTTCTCCTGCGGGCGCACGTAAGGAACATATTGATCCGTGACGGTGGAGGCATAGCGGCCGATGAACGCCGAGGCGCAGCGGTCGATATAGTTCTCATGCGGGCCGCGCCCGTACCACGCCACGTTCTCGAGCGCCGCGTCGAGTTTCCACGAGAGCCCGAGGCGCGGCAGCTCCGGCATCCGGCCATGCGGCACGGCCTGGTGCGCCACGGCCACCCGCCCATCCGGCGTAAAAGTCCATTCGGCCGCGTGCGCCCAGCCGCACGCCTTCGTGCCGTCAACCGCCACCGTGCAGGTCACCACCACCGCCGCGCCGCGCCTCTGCGGCTTGACGAACGGCGCGTGATAGGCCAGGCGCGTGAGGCCCGCGTTGTAGAACGGAAGGCTGATCGACTTCGCCGGCCCGAGCGAGGTGTCGTTGTCGACGAACGCGCGTACGGCCGTCAGACGCGGGCCCGCCACCATTCCTTCGACATCTTCGAGCACCTTGACGCCGTCCATCTCCAGGCGCGCGAGCGTGCCGGTGCGCTTCGAAAAGACGGCCCTCGTCGCGCCCGCCGTCACCGTAACGGCTTCATCCGTCTCGGTAAAGACGGCCTCGCCCCCTTCCGCCGCCGGAGCCTGCGACCGCACGAACGTACCGCCGAGCGCCACCTGGTCGCGGGCGATCACATGCCCCGCTTTCGCCCAGAGGCGATCGGCCTTGAGCGCGAAGGACACGTTGAGGAAATATTCATGCTGCGGCGAAAGCCCGTCGAGCGCCCCGCCGAACGCCGCACGCGGAACCGCACCGCGCGCAAGCGGCGCGATCGGCGGCACCGGGAACGCGCCGCGTTTCACCACCTCGCCGTCTTCCAGCAGTTCCCAGCGGCCGGCGAACGCATCGGCACGCGTGAATCCGAATCGGTTCTCGAGTTCGAAGCCCTCCCCCGCCTTGCGGAAGACGAGCTCGCGATGCACGTGCGCCGTTTCAAGCAATTTCGGCGTCACCTCGCGGAGCGAGCCGATGATGCCGTTCTGGCAGACGTGGGCGTCGTTTTGAAGATCGTCCCAATCCCCGCCGTAGGCGAGATAGCGGATGCGCTTCCCGTCGGGGCCGAGACGGTCTTCCGTCTTCCAGAGCGACTGGTCGATCCAATCCCAAACGCACCCCCCGAGGAGCGATTCGCTCGTGTAGTACGCGTCCCAATAGTCGCTGAAATTGCCCATGGCATTCCCCATCGCGTGCGCGTATTCGCACGAGATGAACGGCTTGCCCTTGGTCTGGTCGAACCGCTTGCCATGGGTGCCCCCGATCGTATCCTGAGTGGCGTCGCCATATCGGCCGCGGCCGATGATCCACGGCACCGACTGGTACATGCGGCTGTCGACATCGGCAAACGCATTGGCCTGTTCGTAATGGATCAACCGCGAAGGATCGAGCGCGCGCACGGCCTCCGCCGCCGCCTTGAATCCCGGGCCGCCGCCGGGCTCGTTGCCGTGCGACCACATGACGATCGAGGCGTGGTTGCGATAGTTCAGCACCTGGTTGACATTCCGCTCAACAATCGGCGCCGTCCACTCCGGCTTGTAGCCGAGTCCGTGCCGGGGATCCTGTCCCATGCCGTGCGATTCCACGTTCGCCTCGGCAATGAGGCAGATGCCATACCGATCGCACAAGCGATACCAGTAGGGATCGTTCGGATAGTGGCTCGTCCGTAGGGTATCGATGTTGTGCCGCTTCATGAGAAGCACGTCCTGCAACATTTCCGCGCGCGACAGCGTGCGGCCGTTCTCAACCGAATGCTCGTGGCGATTGACACCGCGGTACTTGATCGCCCGTCCGTTGAACAAGACCGTGTGCCCCTTGCGTTCAATCCGCCGGAACCCGACCTTGCAGGAGCGGATATCCTCGCCGTTCGTCACGACGAGCGTGTAGAGGGAGGGATCTTCAGTACTCCAAAGAGAGGGATGGTGAATCGTTTGAGCGGCAGACGGGCCGAGGTGGAGGACGGGCTTCTTCGCGGCGTCGTAGAGTGTACCGGACCATTCTCCGGTGATACCTTCCACCCTAAGCGTGGCCGACTTGAAATCGTCCGCGAGCTGCGTCTTCACGACGAAATCGCGGATCGCGTTCTGCGGCTCGGCATAGAGTTTCACGCTACGGAAGATGCCCGAATAGCGGATCATATCCTGGTCTTCGAGATAGCTGCCGTCACACCAGCGGTAGACTTCAACGGCAAGGAGGTTGGTGGTTGGTTTAAGGTAAGACGTGATGTCGAACTCGGAGGGAAGTTTGGAGTCTTCGGCATAACCGACCTTGCACCCGTTCACCCAGAGATAGTAGCCGGAGGCGACGCCTTCGAAACGGATCACCACGCGCCGGCCCGACCATTCCGCAGGAACGGAGAATCGCAACCGATAGCTTGAAACGGGATTGTAGCTCGGATCCATCACGCCCGCCTTCAGAGGACGCGGGAGGCCCGGATAGCCATGCGCCAGATAGAGCGGCATGCCATACCCCCGCGTCTCCACACAGCTCGGCACGTCGATTTCCGCCCAACGCGAATCGTCAAAGTCGGTTTTCCAGAAATCGACCGGACGCTGCGCAGGCGCGCCCACCCAGTGGAATTTCCAGCGGCCGTCAAGCGCCTTCACAAACGGCGTCGCGGGTTCGTCGTCCGTGAGCGCATCCGCCGCCTGCGCAAGCGGGAGCGCATCGCACCGCGCCGGGAGCCGATTGACGGCATTGACCTTCACATCGTTCCATTCCGAGGCCGCGAACGCGACACCCGCCCACGCCGCGAGAAGAGAGGTAAATCCGATTTTCAATTTCATGCGATACTCCTTTACTCGTAGATGGCTTTGACCTGACGAAGTGACAACATCATTCGTTCCCTCCGACGTTTATCCACCGGAGCGGTTGGCCAGAGGATAGCAACTGATTCGTGATGGCAGAAAATTCACGACGACTTATATCGTCCAACTCTGCATCTGAAAGCATATTTACTAACGTTTCAAGCCGATTTGAACTTGTTACATAGTTAACGACATTTGAGACAAGAAGCATGTCTATGACATGAGCCGCCGCGATACCAACATTACGATTCCGATAAAACATGGCGACAGCTCGATCCTTTATCGCCCTACTATTGGCATTGGTCGGATTCGACAGACACAGGCGATAACCATACTCTCCACATGCCGTTTCTCGCTCAAGTAAACCAATACCGACGACATTGGTCATGACAGTTTCCACGAAAGTCGTTGTTGAATCTTCTATTGGCGACAACTTCAAACTCAATCCAATGGCTTCATCTCTGTAGATTCCCTTAGGGTTCAAGGCCAACGCGCGCAGCGACGGAACCGCGTTCGTATAGTTGAATACACTGCAACGCCCCAAAGCGGCACGTACGAGCTTCTGATCCATCCAGGGCAGCGCCCGGCAGTCAATCGTCCCAAGCGTCGAGAGATACCAATCAAAAGCGCCCTTCCGTTCCGCAGTTGTCCAGGGGCCATTCTGCGACGTACCAAGGAATCCCTCCCAGGTGTCGGGCGAGGGGCCTTCCACCAGAATTCCACCTTCGTCGGGGAAATTGTCGTGACTATAGAACTGTACGACATGGAACAGTACCCCCCTGACAAAGTCGTTTGTCTCGGCGGGCGTATAGGCACAGACAGACGCCGCCATAAACAATGTAACAGACGACAGAAGTAGACAGATTCTCTTCATTTTGTATAGACCTCCAGATTGTTCGTATTGATTCCCTCTGCGCCGATTTCGGCATACCAGACGTCGTTGGTCGAACGTGCACCATCCCAAAGGCTGAACACCCGCCCGTCTGGGATATCTTTGGTCAAGGGAGCCGTGTATCCATACATGAGGTAATTTTTATATACGCTCATAGGCGTATCCCCTTGTTCATAAAACCCTCTTCCCGATTCGAGTCCCCAGTCCCTTCTACCCGTAAGCAAAGCATGGTTCACAGGTGCAGAACAACCAGGAAGAAAAGTCCAAGTATTTGTACCGGCAACCTTATGGCCGACATACGGATAACAATCATTCAATCCAAGTCTATGACCAATTTCATGTGCAAGAGTGTAGACATCAGAACTTTTTGCGACCACGACCCCTTTGGAATGGCGGAACCCCTGGGTTGATCCGTTGTCGATATTACCAAGAAAATAGAGTTCGATGCAATCGTTTGTCTGGTAGTGGTCAAGCAATGCCTCCGCCTGATCTGTAAGGTAGCCGAAGTCGACGACATTGCGCCCGTCAAGCGTGATGCCGACGTCGGCGAGACATCCCAGCCAGCCGCCGGAAGGCGAATCCCAATGCACCGTCACGCCACCGACCGAAGTCTCGAACGGGAGAAATGCACTTCCCGGGGTATCAACCGTCTCGACACCGTTCGCCCCCAACACCGAAAACATGGCGGCTTCACCGCCGGCAACCGAAAACCGGTACTTCGCACCATCGTCAAGGGCGAACTTCAGCTCTGCCTTGCCGTTGCACATCACCTGTTTGTCGTCGACCGACAGGCAGAGCGGCCATGCGCCATTCGGCGAAACCACGGTCATACCGACCAGATGGCGATTCGTTTCTGCCGCCCGCGCCGCCACCCAGGCGGCATATCCCATCGTCACAATTTCAGCCGAGTTGCTCGGAAACGCCGCCATCGCCCAGGCGTCCGTCAGGTTATAACCGATGTTGGGAGAAGGCACCTGCGGATTGTCGTCAATCGAATTTGGCAAGCCGTCCATGTCCCAGTCATCGGGATGGACGCGCTGGAAAACGACTTCGCGCGTTCCTGCGCCAACTTCTACGAAATGGTTTGTGCCATTCACGACGAGTCCCGCCGTGTAGGTCGGGTCGCGATAGTCGCGCACAATATCCGGGCCATAGAACCAATCCCATCGAGACTTGTGCAAAGCCTCGATGACCGCATCTTCGTAGCAGTTCTCGCTGTAGGCTCCGCTCGGCATTTCAAACCTCCACCTTGTCCACATCGATCTCGCCCGACATCAACTTCGGGAGAAGCGCATCGCGCAGCGCGGAAAGAGCACGAGACTCGAAACCACAGTTCTTGATTTTCTTCATAACAGAAGCAAAAAGTGGCGCAACCTTTTCGTACACGCCAACTGGAGCGATTGGGATTTCGTATTCCGCTATATCCGATGCGGTAAAACGTTGCCGCCCACTGCTTCCATTCATTCGGCTCTTGGCATAGGTAATAAAACCAGGATCACGCGCAAGGCAATAAAACCATTCGGCAGGAACCATACCTCGGGGCGAAACGATGACATACTCCGTGGAACCAAATGCGACCTCGCGATCTTCGAGGAAATTTACGAAAGCAACCTTACCATTCTCGAAGCACGGAGTGATCCGTGCGATAATTGTGTCCCCGTTTGAAAACTTCATCCCACCATTGTACCGCCGGATCGACCATCCTGTTGGAAATGGGCCACTAACGGTCAGATCCGCCATCTCGACACATCTAGCAACATCTCCTTTGACGAGCTTTCTGTATGGGTTACATTCGGCGACGTCCCCCAACCTACCCATCCTCCACCCCTCGGGTATCACGCCGCCCCAGGGCTCGAAATCGACGAACCACGACTTGAAGATCGCCTGGGCCTGGGCCTCGAGATTCGCGCAGATCTTTCGGTTGTTCTCAATCTTGTCGTCAAGCGCGGAAAGGACGGCGGCGATCTTCTTCTGGGTGGGAAGCGGTGGAAGATCAACCTCTAAATCACTCAAGTCGCTCGCCCTAATACCTGCCTGAACAACATGCTGAACTATACTCGCAATATTTGAACACCCAGATCGAAAATAATAGTAGTAAAAAAGAGGCAATGATTTTGTCTGATTAAGTCGCACACGAATGAGATGAGACTCAAAAACTGTCAATTCATTTACTTCACGAACAAGCACACATCTTCCCGCTCCCGAAGCAACCATAGACTGTCTTGCAAACAGAAGATCATCAACAGCAACTTGAGAATTGTTTTTTTCCGCATCAGACAAAGGGACCAATTCCATTGGAATATCAAAAATCCAATCATGGGAGAACAGTTCCCCCATGTTAATCATCTTATACCCCGCCCCTCGAACACGGCTTGGTTTCGAAACGCCATTCCGTGATGGAATAGCATATAGGTCACTAAACTTTATCTTCTTCCACTCGCCCATAGCATCATTACACTCCGTAGCCAATGGCGGCGAGGTTCTTGCGCACGAGCTTCTCATTTCGCGTCCCTCGGCTTTCCGGCGACTTCCCAATGGCCGAGCTTTCGTCCGCCGATGCGCACCACACGCCCCTCGTCCTGCAACACCTTCAAATGGCGCTTGATGACCCGCGGTGAACGCTGCAGTTCTTCTGACAGCCGAGCACTTGTGATGTCCGGAATCTTTCCTAAAAGCTCCATAATGCGCTCTCGCATCAAAGTGCCAAGCTCTTCATTGCCTTTATTTCCCCGAGTGCGAGCGGGGGTCTCTTTTGTGACCGATGTTCTTTTGTGACCGATATTCTTTTGTGACCGATATTCTTCGTCAGATCTTGAGGAACGGTTTCAATGCTTGTTCCCTCCACCTTGAACGCGGCGGGAATCTTCACCAGGAGATCGCGTCCATGTACATCGTAGGACAAATCGCCGCAGCCGTGGGCGACACTGGCGGCACGCACTTTCTCAATGCCGCGCCCCCACGTCTCGATCATGCCCGTGAGATACACACAGCTCGCCAACGTCGGGTTGTAGGGGCGCGAATTGTGCTTGCCCATCAACGTAGCAGCCGTCCAATCGTCAGGCAATATCCCGGCGTTGCCGATAACGCCGTGATAGGGAACGCCCATCGGATATTCGGGCACGTCGATCTCAATGACGGACTTGCCGCCCATGTTCCTGAGATTGACGTCGGCAATCATCCCCAGTCCGTCTCGCATCTGGTTCGGGATGTCCTCCATCAGCTTCTTCGGATTCTCCACTCCGCAGATCGAACCGTCGTCGCGTACGCCGACATAGAGTTTTCCGCCCTGCGCATTGGCAAAACCACTCACCCACTTGAAATACTCTTCGCGCCAACTCTGTTTGAGTTCAACGGTCTGCGATTCAACCAACTTCTTCATCGCGAGATTCCTTCCACTCCGTAGCCGATGGCGGCGAGGTTCTTGCGGACGAGTTTTTCAAGGCGCGCCGACTCGTTGAACAGCGCATCAAGGTCCGAGCCGAGGCGCTTCATCTTCGCGTCGAAGGGTTCGGTGTCCTCCTCTTGTGCCTTGCCACCTGCGTAGAGGCCGGGCGTGAGCTTGTACTTCTTCTCCGCGATCTCTTTCGTCGTAGCGATCGCGCAGAACCCATCCTCCTTCTTAAGAGTACCCGCGCGGAACTTCTTGAAGGTCTCGGCGATCCGGGCGATGTCTTCGTCGGAGAAGTCGCGGTGTGTACGGTCGACCATGTGGCCCATGTCCGTCGCGTTGACGAAGAGGGTCTTGCCCGGACGGTCCTTCGCGCGGTTGAAGAACCAGAGGGTCACGGGGATCGTCACGGAGTAGAAGAGCTGCGTCGGGAGCGAGATGATACCCTCCACAAGATCGTCCTCGACGATCGCCTGGCGGATCTTGTCCTCGCCGCCCGTCGCGCTCGTGAGCGCGCCGTTCGCGAGGACGAGGCCGATCCGACCCGTCGGCTTCAGGTGCGAGATCATGTGCTCGATCCAAGCGTAGTTCGCGTTGCCGTTCGGCGGAAGGCCGTAGCGCCAGCGGGGATCGTCCTTGACCTTCTCCGCGCCCCACAGCTTCTGGTTGAACGGCGGGTTCGCGAAGATGCGGTCCATCTGCTTCCCGTCGTGGATGTCGTGCATGAGCGTATCCTCATGGCCCATGCCGAAGTCCGCGCCGATGCCCCGGATCGCCATGTTGATCTTCGCCATCTTCCACGTGTCGGGGTTCGCCTCCTGACCGAACACCGAGACGTCGCCCCGCCCGCCGCCATGCGTCTTGATGAACTTCAGCGACTGCGCGAACATGCCGCCCGAGCCGCAGCAGGGGTCGTAGAGCCGCATGCCCGAGGCCGGCTGGAGGACTTCGACGAGGAGGCGGACGATACACTGCGGCGTATAGTATTCGCCGCCTTTCTTCCCCTCGTACTCCGCGAACCGCTGGATGCAGTATTCGTAGGTGCGACCGAGGAGGTCGCGATTCGCCTCCACATCGCCGAGCGAGAGATCGTTCGTAAAGAGGTCGATGACCTCGCCGAGCATCTCCTTGTTGAGGTCCGTCGAGGAGTAGAACTTCGGCAGCACGCCCTTCAGCGACGGATTCTCCTTCTCGATCTCGCGCATGGCGTTGTCGATGGTCTGGCCGTTCTCCGGCTTGTGGGCCACGACGGCGATCGCCTCCCACCGGGCGGGCGGAGGAACGAAGAAGATGTTCTTCTCCATGTAGGCGTCGCGATCCTCTTCGTCGCCATACCCCTCGGCCTTCAGCTCGTCGTAGCGCTTCTCGAAGGCATCGGATACATAACGCAGGAAGAGTAGCCCCATCAGAACCTGACGGTACTGTGTCGCGGGTAGTTTGCCCCGCATCAAATCGGCGGCGCGCCAAAGCTTGTCCTCGAAGCCGAGTGTCGCACCCGAATCGACCTTCTTCTCTCTCGCCATTCTCTTCTCTTTCTCCCTGCCTCATCGGTGGTACCGTGTACAATACAATTAATCCGCCGGGGAGAATTATAGCACATTATTTCAATGCTGGTCAAATAACCCAACAGCCTCAATTCGGCAGGTTGATGGCGATCGTCTTGCGATCAAGAGTGACCGTCTGCGGCGCGAGGCCCAGCCCTGCGGGCGGGACGAGCCGCACCTTGCGCGCGGGGGAAGGATGGGCGCATGTGATCGTGAGGCGCTCGGCCCGCCCGCCCTTCACCGCCATGTCGATCATGAGCCCGCCCGGCGCCGGCAGACGGAAGGCATAGTCCTTCCAGCCGGCCGGCACGCCCGGCGCGAGATAAAGCGCCCCCTCCATATCCGCCACGAAGAGCTGGTCGATCGCGTAGAGGCAGTTCCCCGCGGCGGTCATGAACCATGGGCGGAACTGGGAGACGCCCGGCTCATTGATCTCCCAATACTCGCCCCAGCAGCCGGCGCTGCGGTACGCCTCTTCGATCCACCGCAGCGGGGGATGGGCCGCATCTCCCGCGCGCAACGCCGCCATCGCCATCGTGGCCGCATACCACGGGCAGATCTGCCGGCCGGTGGCGTACATGTTGCCGAACGCCGTGCCGTTATCGAGAAAATGGCGCACCGCCTTCATCTGGGCGGCGTTCGAGCGGTCGAACGTGCGGAACGGATAGAACCCCGCCAAGGTTCCCATCGACTCGTCCTTGCATCCGGGATAGGCGATGTAGCGGCCGTCCTTCTCGGGAAGCGACTTCACGAGCCGCTCCGCGCAGGCGCGGAAGTCGGCCGCATACGGCTTTTTCTCGCCCACGAGGTCCGCCGCCTCCGCCGCCATCCGCAACGTGGAAATGACGCCGCAGGTGGTCATGAACGCACGCTCGTGCCCCGGGCCGAGCCGCTCGAGGTCGGTGCACTTCGTCACGAACGACGTGCCGTCCGGCAGGTCCTGCACGCACAACTTGCGGAAGAAGAGCGCACACTCGCGAAGGACGGCATAGCCCTTCGCCTTCAACCAGGCGAGATCGTCGGTGTAGCGATAGTAGGACCAGAGCGTCTGCGCAATCGCCGCCTGATGGAAAATATGGTCATCCCAGAAACCCAGCCGGCCGCCCTCGATCACATTCCCCTCCATCCCCTGCCAGACCCAACGCGCGCCGCAACCGGCCCGCACGCAAGCGTCGCGCAAGGTCGCAGCACGGAACTCGGCCGCGACTTTTGCGCACGCGAACTGTCCCGAGGCGAGGAACCCCTGGACCGCGTACATCTCGTCGAACGCGAAGATCTTGCCGGACCAGTGACTCTGGATGATGCCAACGGGAATCGACCATTCCGTCGTCACGCATCGGAGATGGTAGCGGGCCATGTCGCTCATCGCTCGAATCCGGGCGTCCGGCACGTCGATCGAACTCGCCGAAAAATACCGGTTCCAGTCCGCAACATGCGCCGCGCGGAGGGCGTCATACGACGGTAGCGGGCTCTCGTCAAGCGGCATCGGATTGATGACCGGAAGGGATTTCGCCAAGTCGTCCTCGTAGGTCACGAACCAATCCAGCGTGCGCGACTCGCCTTTGGCAAGGCGCACTTTCGCGACCAGCGTCGCCTTGCCGTCCTTGAACGAGACGGACGGCACGAACCCGCCCGGCACGACGGCGATCTTCTCGTTGGTGATGAAGCGGCCGAACGCGCGCATGTTCCAGGCCGCCCCGGCATCCTCCTTCACCCATTCGCCAAGGATGCGCGGATGCGACGGCGCCCCGTAGCGGAGCCCGAGCTCGATCTCCTTCGTTCCGTCCGTGGCGGTGAGGGTTTGGCGGATGGCGATCAAGTTACGTGCGCGCGGCACGAACGTCTCGCCCGCGAGGCGCACGCCACAGGCGAAATCGTTGGTGACCACGCAGAGCGCATGGCGCACGTCAAGCCCCTGCGTCCAGGAACGAGGAGCGCCGGCCGCACGCCCATCGACCGAAACCATCGTCTGGAATCCGCCCTGGGGAAACAGCGAATAGCCGCGGAAGGAGGCCTTCCCGTTGTTGTCCACCGACCGCCGCCCTTCCCACCAAATTCCAGGCTGCAGCTCCTTTTTCACATACTCCTTCGCCGATCCCGGCGTCAGGAACTGATAGTCCACGAAAACGTTCAGTCGGCCGTTGGAAATCATCGGCGGCACATAGTTCGCCGGTACCTTTCCGTTGGGAGAGTGCACGAGCCCCGTGAGCGGATCGCCAAACGCAACCGCCCCCACCGCGACGACCAGCGCGCACAGCCCAGCACAAATGCCACGTGTATTTTTGGGTATTGTCGCACGTTTGGTGATGGCGAAACTGGGACAACGGGCATCTTGCCCGTTGGGAACCCACTTCTCAACGGGCGGGACGAGCGTTGTCCCAGTTTTACCGAGCCTTGCGCCAACGGGCGGGACGAACGTTGGGCCAGTTGTTTGCGACATGTCGTCCCCAACGTTGCGACAATACCCATTTTTTCTCATGTTCATTTCTACTCCTTTACAAGTCGAGGGAGTTCCTTGATGAGATAGGCGTAAGGGGCGAGCGTGCCGACGAGTTTCCCGCCTTCGGCGGATTTCTTCGTGAGGTTGGCGGCAACGAGGACCTTGCGGGCGCCGAGCGTGCGCGTGAAAGCGACAATGCCGTTCGCCTCGCCGTCCGTCACCCATTCCATCGTTCCCTCGCTCCAAATCGGATCCTCATGGCGCATCTTCGCGAGCTTGCGGATGAGCGCGAGGCGATTCTGCCCGGCCGGCTGCAGGGCGCGTGCCCAGTCGACCGTCTTCGCGGCGCGGGCAGGATGTTCCACCGGCGCGAAGAACGAGTTGAGCGAATTGTCCGCGATCTCGTTGCCGTTGAAAAGGAGGGGCAGCCCGCGCCGGAGGAACGTGAGCACAAACGCCGCATTGCCCGCTTCAACGGGCAGGACGCGGTCGAAACGCCTCTCCCAGTCGTCGGTCGCGGTGTCATGGTTGTCGAGAAAGGCGAACATGAGCGCGTCCTTCGGGATCTTCGCCTCGTAGGCCCGCACGCCCTTCATGCGTTCGGCGAGCGACTTGCCGTCCTTCTGGTTTCCGGCATTCGCTTCCGAGGAGACGAGCGTTGAACGAATGCCAAAACTCCACGGCCAGGCGTAGCAGGCGTCAAACGCCTGTTCAAGCCATTGGGCCTTGGCGCCTTCGTTGATCATCACCAGTTCGGGATTGACCTTCTGGCAGATCGTGGTTGCCTCGACCCAGAAGTCGATCGGTACCTCGTCGCCGACATCGCAGCGGAAACCGTCGCAGCCAAGGCGCATCCAGTGAAGCATCGAGTCGATGAGATACTTGCGCACGGCCTTCGACTTGAAGTTCACGTATGGGAAATGCCAGTATGTTTTTCTTACCGTGCCATCCGCATTTTTCTGGAAGGCGTCGGGGAAGCGATCCTTCAACACGTTGTTCGGGCCGCAGTGGAGATAGACGAGATCCATGAAGACCTTCATGCCCAGCGCATGCGCACGCGCGGAGAAGGCCTTGAAATCCTCATCCTTCCCGTATTCAGGATCGATGCGATCGTAGTTCGAGATGCGGTAGCAGTTCTTCGGGCTGCCGTAGCCGCTCCGAATCTGGCGCGCGCTCCAGCCCGTCCGGTCCATGTCGCAGTCCATCTCGACAAACGGCGTGAGATACACCACATCCACCCCGACGGAACGGACATGGTCGAGCATCTCCGTGGCCGCCTTGAAGTTGCCGTCTCGCGTGAAGTTGCGCAGCACGATCTGGTAGACGACCGCCTTCTTGAGATACCCGGGCGTCGGCCGCATCGCCGCGTGAGACAGCGAGACGGCGAACAAGAGACAGCAAAGAACTGAAAAACGTTTCATAACATCAATGCTCCTTATAACCTGATTTTTCCAAGTGGAGTATTATCCTCGCCCGAACAACGGAAGGCAAGGAGACACACGTCATCGAACGAAGATGATCGTTCCATTGTTGAGGCAATAGAGGCCGTCCTTACGCACTTCAAGAAAATAATGCGGTTGATCTGCGAGCGTAAAGGTCGCGTTCGGAATGCCGTCCCAGGCTACGAGCCGCATACCGTCGCGCAGACGACGTGCGCCGACGTCCACATGGATGTTCGCCCCCTCTTCGAAGGACGCCGTCGTCTTCGTAAAGGACGCATCCTTTCCAACGAGCGTCCCCGTAATGCTCCAATCCTCGTCACAGGCAGAAAGATCCAAAACGGCGCCATTCTTTAAAATACATCCCCAGAAGTTGGACGTAACGGGTTTGAAACGCCCGTAGACGAGGAGGTTGCCGTCATAAGCTGCCTCCGTCGTCGTCGCATGGGCGATGTAGGTTCCCACGTGAACGGTGGAACTGCTGCCGAGACTCAAGGGGCCATAGATGTCGAGCGTCGTCTCCGGCCCATGGAAGTCGCCACTTGAGAACTCGATTGGGCCATGGATCTCGATCGTACCGCGCGTTGCAGTCGTCTTCGTGAAGTAGGAACCCCCTTGCGTATTCATCTTAAGCGTATGCCCCGCGAGGTCAAGCGTTGTAGGACGAGACGAGTAACCGATCACGCCCCATGAATTGAAGTCGATCGACGAATCTTCAGTCACCCGCACGGTCGTCGCCAGACTATGCGTCCAACAACTGGCAAGCGCAGTCTTATTTGCCCAACAGCCACCCTCAAGCGTGAAAGCATATTCATGCCAGTCGTACGTGGCCCCCATATCAAGCGTGCCCCCGGCGCCCACCGTAATGACATTTCCCGCTGCGCCGAGACGGCGTTCGGTTCCCGAAGCCGTCGCTATCACCGTACCCCCTCGGATGTCCGTTCCACCGAAATAAAGCTGGTTCGACAACGCAGGCTTGTAGGTTCCACTGCCCTCCTTAACGAGTTTCACCGCACCCCTGATCTTGAGCGCCGCCCCGGTCTCAGTCTCTCCTTCCGGAACATCGAGATGCAGTTCACCCGTCGCCTCAAGGACATCATCCACCGCAACCGGCCCCAGAAGGAAGGCCCCGCTCGAGTTGGCGTTGACCTTGAAATCCTCGCCGCCGTTCACGACATCGAGCAATCCGCCCACACCATCGGATAAGCGCCTTGCCGGCACATAATCGTGAACGAGCGTTGTACCCTCGTAGATCTTGAGCGAATAGAGCCTCATCGCCTGATAGCACCATGCGTTACCGGCGTTATTGGCGCAGAAAATGTAAAAGTTACCCGCATAGGGGTCTTTCGTTGTGGCAATCGTCTGAACCTGATCATTGAGCGAAAGCCGTCCAGCCTGCAAAACCGCCTTCACATCGGTATTGGCCAGATTTTCGAATGTCACACTCCCCGTATTCCCGTAAAAGGCCTGAAGCGTTGTCGTGTTATTAAAGAAACGCGCCAGCAACCCTTGGCCCGATTTGTCCGGTTCACTCGAACTCGACACACCAAAGAACGCCCCCCATCCCCCCGACCGCGTGCAGGTGAGCGCATTGAAGTGCGCCTCGACCGTGGTTCCGGGCGTAACCCGATATCCCGTATTGACGTAGGCTGCCGTTCCATCGGATTCGATGTACGCGAGCCGTTGATAGGCCTTTGTGCAAGATGTATCGGTGATTGTCAGATCACCTTGTGGATGCAAAAGAAAGAGCTTGTGCCCTTTGAGATCGACAGTCCCCGACATGGGGACCGGAATTCCGCGCCAATCGCAGTCCGCGCCGAGCGTTGCGGGCATTTGAATCTGTCTGCACGCAAACGGAGCCCCGTTCGTACACGAGAACGTGCACTCGTCCGGCAACACAACATAAGTGTCGGCCGAGGGGATGGCGGTGATGGCTACGCCAAAGCCGTTTGTACTGGACCAATTCGCCGGGTCGGCAATGTCAAGTGGATTTTTCCCTGCACCCGTCCACACAGACACCGTCGCGACAGTCGGATCGGCATAGAACAGAACGAGTTCTTCGCCCTCCACGCGAACGCCGATATTGTTCGCGCCAACCACAACGAATTTCGCGGCCATATCAGCGGTGAGCCCATTGGCGCGCAGAACCGAGAGGGGGCGCACAAGACTCGTTCCAGATGAAAGGACGACCTCGATACGGACAGGTCTTTCGACACTCGCCGCTTCCAAATCAAGCGCCGTTGCAGTCAACCTGTCGCACCCGTCTTCCGTCACATCGAGCTTGATCTTCGCACCGCTTTTCAAAGTCAGAGTCCCATCGACTCCATACTCGTTCTTCTCACCGTCCAGAAGCGAAAACGCCCCCTTTCCAATGGTAAGGTTGGGATAGGTCCGCACCGAACATGCCTCCAACGTTCCCCAGTCCTCCTTATCGACCAACGTCAAATCGTCTGTCAAATCGTTCGAACTCAACGTGCCGTCGAACACCTTGAGCACCGTCCCTTCACGTTCAAAGGCAATCCCGTAGGTAAAAGTGCCCGTACCCAAGTTCGGAAGGAAGGTCTCCGTTACCCTATCCCAAAGCCCCACCTGACCATCCGCCGTATGATACGGCACCACGTCGCAGGTCATCGTTTCGTTCTCGCCGTCGACTTCAGACATCTTGAACGAATAGAGCCGCATCGCCTGCTGGCACCAGACGCTTCCCTTCTGGTTTGCGGCGAAGAGATAGACATGCCCCGCGTAAGGCGCCTTCGTGCTGGCAATCGTCCGAGAAAAATCATTGAGCGTGATTTCTCCCACTCGTACAGTAGCCACAATATCCTGATTCGCCATATTGCTGAATGTTACGCCACCCGTATCGCCAAAAAATCCCTGAAGGGCCGATGACGTGCCGGAGAATCGCAGGATGAGGGCATCGCCTGACCGCTCCGGCGCATTCGAACCCGACACGCCAAAGTGCGCCCCCCATCCCCCCGACCGCGTGCAGGTGAGCGAATTGAAATGCGCCTCGACTTTCGTCTGCATCGTGGGCGACACCCCAGTGTCGATCCATTGCGTTCCCGAGGATTCAATCCAGTTGAGGAATCGGGGAACGTCCTCTCCATCCGAGGCCAGAAAGGCCCCGCTGCCGTTGTTGGGATAGAACCGCCCCTCTACCTTATCCCACAATCCAACCACACCATCCGGATCCCGACATGGCACGAAATCGCGTACCGGCGTTGCAACATCCCCTACGACTTCGAACATCTTGAACGAATAGAGGCGCATCGCCTGCTGACACCATGCGTCACCTGCCTTGTTAGCGGAGAACAGATAGACATTCCCCGCATAAGGCGCTTGCGCCGTAGGGAGGTCCTGGGTTTGGCCATTGAGTGTGAATTGGCCGGTTTTCAAGACGACCGTAACATCTGCATTCGTACCCACATCGGCGGATACCACACTCCCCTTATTGCCAAAAAATCCTTGAAGAGACGTCGTAGTTCCATAGTAGCGCAACACCAAACCGTCACCGCGTGAATCGGGAGCATTTGAACCCGACACCCCGAAGAACGCCCCCCACGACCGCGAACTCGTGAGCGCGTTGAAATGAGCCTCGATCTGCGTCTGCGGCGTCGCCAACGCCCCCGTGTCGATCCACTGCGTCCCCGACGACTGAATCCACTCCAGCGACGAATAACTGATAGGAAGCGCCACCTCTGCGTCAACCCACAGGCATCCAGCCATCGCCACTACCGTTGCGAATATCGATTTCATCATTTTCATCGTTACGATCCTTTCAAGTACAAACCGATTTTTGGGCAGGAAATGACACACGCTGCGAAACGCCGCATGCCGATCCGATCCCGTCAGCGAATCAATACGGCTGTTCCGCGAATTCTTGTTTTGATTTTGACGAGCAGATCCTTTCCATCGGCCACCGTAAAGATTTCGTTTTTACGACCTGTAGCGGCTCCCCAATCAAGATCGACAAGCGACGTATCGAAATCCGTCGTTCCCTTCAGTCGCAAAAGTTCCGTCTCAAATACAGGCGTCAATGGCGAAAGCCGAGCAAGCGACGAAGAGACGACGGGAACGGCATTGCTTGTGGCGAACGCCGCGCCACTCTTGAAAACCGCGCCGACATCCGTCGCAATCACAAGCGTTGCGCCTTCCGTCGCGACAAGCGTCGCGTTGGCGAGAGCGGAAGGATTTGAAAGGATGAGCCGCCCCGCATTCAGACGTACCGTACCAGAGAAAGTATTTGTCGCCTGAAGAACAAGTTCGCCCGCCCCGGTCTTGCGCAACGTTGTCGAACCGGCAATCGGTACGCCTAAGGTCAATGTCTGATTCGGTTCAACCTGGAACGTGCCACCATCCTGATTGAGCGCGGCGTTGCCCACGCCCATCGTGATGCCGAACGTAGGCTCATCCACGGTGAAAGACGACGAGCAACGCCAAACGGCATTTGACGTGAAGCGAATACGATCGGCCATAAACGCCGCCGCCGGCCCGCCCATGGCCCGCTGATCGGCAAAATCGACGACAACGGCAGGTTGGTAAAGTTCCCAACTCCCCGAAAAAGCAGAATTGTCACCCTTAACATTCGCATAGAAACAAGGCGAGTTCGGGCAGGCGAGATCCGCATAATGACGCACGCGCAACCGCCCCCCGCCCGTGATGCGCGATTCAAGGTTGAAGGTGCGCTTCGTATAACCCCAGATGGAAGCCGGGCCATTGGCGGGGGCATGAACCGCCATCGAGCCAAAGAGATGCGTTGTGCCGTCCGCACGGATCGTCACGATGGCATTCTTGTAGAGTCGCAGATCATTGACCGTCGCCTTCACGGCAGCCAAAGCGAGATCGCCGTCGCTGACGATGGAAAGCGTATGCCCCGCAAATGTGCGGCCCGTGGTCAAACAACGAAGCCGCGAACCGGCAGGCAGAAGATAGTTGAAGGCCGAGGACGGGGCAAACCCATTGTTCCATTTTCCGGCACTCGCAAAGGAATCCGAGGGCGACACATCCTGCCCCATCAACTTGACGACACCGGGCGAGCTCTGAACGAAAACCAACGTCGAGAGCCCCTCAATCGTGCGAATTTCAAATTGTCCCTCAAGCATGTAAGGAAGATCGACGTTCCCATCCACGCCAACGAGTTCGAAATCGTTCGACGAGCACGATACGAAATTCGACGCTGAAAAGATCGGATAGACCGTTCCGACGCCAAACGAAGGAAGTTGCGGGAAATCTTCAAAACCGATGCGCATGGGGCGCCCTGACACATTGGCAAAATTTCCCTTCACCCGATACACGTCGGTTGTCATGGTCGAATCGGAAAGCGCGGAAACCGAATAACGAAGTGAAAACGCCGCAGCAGCTGAATTCGAACAGGTCAACGACTCCATTTGCAGAACACCGAAAACGCCATTGCCGACACCTGCGCTTATATAGCCCGTGTTGCTCAATGTAACAGGGCCAACATGGTCGCAACTATCGGCGATGCCCCCACCGTCAACAAGAATCGGCACCTGCGGCTGATTGTAAAGAGGATTCAACCGAAGCGCCGTGTTCGCCCGAACACGATCAAAGCCATCAATCGCCACATCTCCAAACGAAGCCGCAGCAGAAGACGCGCTCGAAGTCTGGACAATCAACTCTCCGCCATTCGTACTGCTGATCCGGGCTCCGCCCGCGACATATAGACCTTCATTCGAGAAACGGCCGCTCAAACTTCGCCCGCCATACGCCTCCAAGATCAAATCACCATTGGCGACAATCTGTTCCCCATTCGTCAATGCGGTCCCCTGAAAGCGGATCGTCGGCGAATCAAAGGCCTCGATGAGCGGCTTTCCCGAAAGGCGGCAATCGTGAACGCCAAAAGCCTGCTGCCAAAAATCCAAATAGATCGGATAGTTTCGCTTGCCATTGCCGCAAACACGCCAACGCCCTGCATAGTCGGGATTGTACAAGTCGCTCCCCACCCCCGGACCGTCGAAATAGACGCGCCCGATCTTATTCGCGCTATCACCCGTCAAATTCGGCGTATGCTGAACGCAAATGACGGCGTTCGATCCGCCCACCAGCTTGGAATCCACGCAAACCGACCGCTCGTCTCCAACAGATGAAACCGTGAACGTAGTTGGATTTTCCGATGTTCCAAAAACGTTCAACGTTCCTCCCAGGCGATTGACCCCCGTAACACCACTCAAGAAATGGCAGCCGTACGCATTCAACGTCGGGACGGTGATTCGCCCGTTATTCGCCATTTTAAACTGGAAAGTTCCATTGTCCAACGTCAGGGAATCTCCAACGAATGTCGTGTTCCCCTTCGTCCAGGTACGAACCTGGAAATCGTTGAAGGCAGCAAACCAGTTCTCACGGGAATTGCCTTGTACAAGATAGTTCGTACCCGGATGTGCCGCAAGGCCATCGGACCAGTGAATCGTCTGATCAAGTGAGGATTCGCCTCCAACATCATTCCGAACCAACGTCACATAGCCGGAAACATTTGTAATCGCCGTCGCCGCAGGGCGCACCGTGTTCTCCCCCATCCCCCAAACGGCCATCAAGCCTGCCCCCGCAGCTAGAATGCAATGTTTCATCATGACTGCTCCTTTCAAATCCGTTTGACGCGATTGGCGTACCGAAGATTTCTAGCGGACATAGATGACCAATCTTGCGACCGCATTTTTCCGGTCAACGCCAATGAAATTGCAGACGCCGCTCGTATTGCCGCCGCAGACGATCGAAGCCCCTTCATTGAGCCAGACGTTGCCCTGGAAGATGATAAAACGATCTCTCGAATTGATCTTGGTTTCAGGGCCGAGGATCTTCGTCCCGTCCAGAACATCGTACGTCCAGCAATCAGCCGCCTGCGCCACCGCCGCAAACGCCAGCGTACACACAAACACGACAGCTTTCTTCATCGCCTGCTTCATTGTTGTTTCTCCTTTGCAAAATCCTTGCCCCATGGGAAGCGGTCTTCAAGCCTTCAGGCGATCTCGCGCTTCCCATAACGATTTGCCTCAGCGAAGCAGAATCTGAGTGGCGCTGGGGATGACTTTAGCCGAGATCACCAGATCCCCGCCTTCGGCCTCCGCGACAAGCTCACGCTTGAAACCCTTGCTGGCCTTGCCCCAGTCGAGTTCGATGATGGAGAGGTCGAAGGTTTCGGCTTCGGCGGCGGCGCCGGCGAGGCGCAGGAGCGGCACTGTCTCGCTGCGGGTCGGCCGCACGTCGAAGGCGCTTGTCGAAAGCAAAATCGTGGCGTCGTCTGTTGCCGGTTGCAGCGCGGCAGTACCCTTGAGGCGAAGCGGTTCGCCATCGAGTTCCAGACGGAACGGGGCACCGAGGTAGTATTGGATGTTCGCCTTCGCCAAGGCGCCCGCATTGCGGAACACGACCGTGCCAGCCTTATGGCGGAAGGTGCCGGAGAAGCTGTTGTCGTTCGTGCCGCCGATCACCAGCGTGCCGGATCCGGACTTGCGCCAGCTGACAGAACCTGCGACCGGCACGTTGACTTCCAGGGTCTGCCCGGCCTGCACGTCCATCGTGCCGCCATCGGATCCGACCGGGCCCATCGGCTTGAAGGTGATGCCGAAGGTCGGATCCTGGATGGCGTATGAATTCGAAACCTGCAGCACGGCATTCGAACTGAACGTGATGCGGTCCGCACGGAACGCCTTGCCGGGTCCGCCAATGGCCGCTTCGTTGGCGAAATCGACGGTGACCTTGAACTGGTGCAGTTCCACACCGCCGGTGAAATCGCGGTTGTCGCCGTTCACAAACACCTTGGTCATCGCGGTGGACGAAGAAGTTTTATAGTAGCGGAAACGGAGATCGCCGTCGCCGTGAAGCGTCGCCGGCATCCGCAGGATTCGGGAATTGTTGGTTTCCAGTTCGATGGTTGCGGGGGAACCCTGGGCGGCGTGGACATGGACATTGCCCTTGAGGGTGTTGATGTCGCCGTCGGTACGAATGGTGATGGTACCGTTGTCGAAGAGGCGCAGCAGCGGAAAAGTCACGGAAACGCCGCAGATGGCCATATCGCCGCCGCCGAGGATGTTGAGCGAACGGCCTTGGAAGACGCCGCCTTCGGTCCGGCACCGAAGCAGCTTGCCACTGGGAATCACGTAGTCGTTGACGGCAGACGGCGCGGCGGAATTGTCCCAGAAGCCTTTGGCGTCGAAGGAGGTCGGCGCGGCGTTGTCAGTGCCCGTGAGCTTCACGACGTTGGGGGTGTTGTTCGGCGTGAAGGTGAGCACCTTCTCGCCCTCGATCTCCTCGATGGCGAAATCGCCTGTGATGAGATAATTCAGATACTTCTCAGTGCCTTCGACCACAAAATCGTTGGTGGTGACGGTCGTACCGAGGTTCGCAGCGGACAGGATCTTGTATTTGACGCCGGCCACACCGGGGGTTTCGAAGCGGATCGGGAATGGACTAGACCCCCTACGGACGAAATCGCCGTAGATGCGCAGGAAGTCGTTGGTGGTCGCGTTGAAGGAATAGAGGTAGTAGCTACCATCCTCGACGGCCAAAGACTGCATACCAAAGACTCCTGTATCGCCGGTGCCGACGCCAGGTTGGATGTAGCCGCCTTTCTTAAGCGTCACGGGCCCGAGCCCATCCGCTCCATCTGCGATGAGGGCATTGGAAGCGACGACGATGGGCATGTCGCGGTTGTCGTAGCCGGGATAGAACCGCACGGTGTTGGCGGTGATCGAAATCTCCTTGAAGCCTGAGATTTTCGTATCACCAAGGCAGATGGCACCGCCGCCACCCGCCAGGTTCAAGACGCCGGTACCGTCGCCCTTGATTCCGAAACCGTTGTCGAAGTAGGCGCCTTCAGAGGGGCGGCGTCCGCTCAGTTCGGCGCCGTTGGGGCTGGTGATGTTCAGATTGCCTTTGGCAGAGATGAAGTTCTGGTTGGTGAAGGCAACCGCCTGAGGGCGCAGCCAGCCGTTGTTGCTGACTTCGATGAGGGGGAGTCCGTCGGAGGGATCGTGGGTGCCTAGCGCAAGGGCGTCGATGAAATCGAGGTAGTAGCGGTTGTTTGCGGACCCCACGAGCTGCCAGCGTCCCTTGTAGGCGGAGTTGTCGCCGCGGAAGCAGACGCGCGCGTATTTGCCGCCCGTGTCGGCGCCGTCGGTTGGCGTACGACACACCTT
Organism: Kiritimatiellia bacterium; assembly: GCA_045617985.1. Classification (GTDB taxonomy): domain Bacteria; phylum Verrucomicrobiota; class Kiritimatiellia; order RFP12; family UBA1067; genus RUG572. Next base: position 1,454 of record JAZLJP010000152.1, on the reverse strand, counting down.
GATCATGGCAGTAGCGTCACCCGAAATGACGCAGCCACATGTGATGGCGCGATCGCCGGTATTGGCGGAACAGGTGAAGCAGCTGGGATTGGAGCTGGTGCCCTTGATCAACATGGGGCCTTCCATCCGCTGGTTGAATTCGCCGCTCGCGGTGGCAACCCCCTGGGCGATCCGGCAGCCGTAGAGAATCCAGTTCGCCGTCTGGGTTGAGCCGCTCTTCATCTTCAGATTGAGGCTACCGTCGTCGAAGGTGATGGACCTGCCCGCGAAGGTGCCGGCCTCCCGGTCCTCCTTGATGGTACGAACCAGAAAGGTGTTGACGTTGAACCAGTTGGGATTGTTGTTGCCCTGCACGAGATAGTCGGCGTCGTCGTGGGGGTCTTGTCCGTCGCTCCAGTGCCGGGCGCCGCCGGCAATCAGGGAGCTGGTATTGCCTTCGTCGGTGGCGGTGAAGGTGACATAGCCGGTGGTGTCGGTAATGACCGCCGCCGCCGCGCCCAAAGCGCAAACGCCAACGACGCCTGACACGGCACACTTGAGAACTCTAACTGAAAACATCGGTAACCTCTTTAGACTTCTGATGTAATTGCAAAAAACTCTGACACGGTGCCGATGCCCATGCCGCCCGACATGAAACCCATCACCGACACATCTCGCACCGAGGGAAGAAATGCAAGAATATTATTGCATTTTTTCGACTGGAGCGCAAGCCCGAAGAGGTTCGTGTTGAAGCCCCAGCCCGCCCAGTTCGTGCCGCCGAGCCCCCGCGTCAGATGCGCGCGCCCCTTGAACATCTCCTGCTTGTGCCAGCAGTGGTGCGCCACATCCCAGCCGTTCGTATAGAGGCCGCTCCAGACCATGATGCCGCTTTCCGGCACGAGCTCCAGCGCCTCGTCGCCCGTCGAGTAGAAGTTCACGGCGACGTCCAGCACCGCCGGGAACCGCCCCGGTCAGCCGAGCAGCCGGCGGTTGTCGCCCGCCACCCCGTCGAAAACGAGGAACGTGCGTTCGTCACCGAGAGTGCCACCGTTGCAAACAAGATCGCGCCGACCATCACTCGTTCCCTCCATCACTGATCGTCAGCTGCCGCAGAGGTAATCCAGATGAAAGGAGTCGGTTGGTAACAGTGATGAAACGTTGACGATAGTACGGAAAATCATCAGGATAATTGATGACATACAAAGCATAGTCAAGTCGATTCGAGCTGTTTGCATATCCATCGTACTTTGCACAAAAAAGGTCGTCAAGCATAACGGAACCTGCAGTATCAACCTTCCGATTGTGATACAGCATTTTCGTCGCCTGTCTTCTCGTCACCCCGTCAACAATATTAGTACTACATTCAGAAAGTAATTTCTTTGCCAGCTGAGCACAGGCCGCCTCTCGTTCCTGTGGTGTGAACGATGCCGTATTCGTCATCACGGTCTCGACAAATCCGACGAGGTTCGTATCCA
>JAZLJP010000151.1:0-27155 GCA_045617985.1 Kiritimatiellia bacterium | reverse complement strand
CAGGGGATGCGTGCTGATGAACGGTGCGACGCTTGACCTCTCCGAGCGCACGGGGGCGTGGAATGTGAAGGGGAATCTCAAGCAGGCCAATAATTTTACCAAGACGTCCGTGACGTTTGAGGATCTGGCGGTCATCACCGTTGATGTCGGTGAGCGCAAGCTGAAATCCGGCGACATGGTGGTGGCCTGGGATGCGACTACGAAGCCCGCGAATCTCGCGACGCTCAAGTTCAAGCCGCCAGCAGGGTTGGGCGGTGAATTCATTAGAACCCCAGAAGGTCTTCTCTTCGTGCGCGGCATGTGCGTTATCATCCGTTGACGCCTTTTCAAAAGATCGATGAATAAAATGAACATCAAACACTTAACCGTTGGTGCAGCCCTGGTGGTTGCGGGGTGTGGAATCGTCATGACCTCTGAAGCCGCCGAAGGCACGGCGGCACCTGCGCCCGATTTCGCGGCGTATGTCAACCCGTTCATCGGAACGGCCGGCACGGGGCACACCACACCCGCCGCATGCGCTCCTTTTGGACTGGTGCAGGCGGGGCCGGATACGGGTAGGAGCGGTTGGCAGTACTGCGGCGGCTACCTCTGGGGGGACAAGACGATCTGCGGCTTCTCGCAGACGCACATCAACGGCACGGGGGTCATTGAGTTGGGCGACTTGCCGATTCTGCCGTTTCGCGACGGGAAACCGGTGCCGCAGGTTCACGACAAGGCGACCGAGACGGCGAGCCCGGGATACTACGCCGTGACGTTCAAGGATGCGCAGATCCGTACCGAGATCACGGTGCGTCCGCATACTGCCCTCTATCGTTTCACCTATGGGGGAGACCGTCCGCGCCGTCTGCTGGTCGACTGCCAGAGCGCCCTCGGTGGCTCGCGGTGGCAGTTCCGCAGGGCCGACGTGACGCCTGGAGCCGATCGGCGCGGTCTTTCCGGTTCAATCGAACGTCATTGCTGGGTGGCCCGCACCTATTCCTTTGCGATGACCTTCGATCGGCCCTACGCGAAGATGACGGAACTGCCGCGCGCGCAAGGCGAGAAGGCCCCGCGCTACGTCTTTGACTTCGACCTCAAGCCGGGTGAGGCGCTTGAGGTGCGCGTGGCGCTCTCCGCCGAAGGCAATGAGACGGTCGCTCGGAAGAACCTCGAGGCGGAAACGAAAGGCATGACGTTTGATGCCGTGCGCGCACAGACGCGGGCGGACTGGAACGCTCTCCTCGGTCGTGCGGCGGCCGAGGGCGACGAGGCGGCGAAGACGAGCTTCTACACCTCGCTCTACCATCTCTTGGTGCAGCCGAACAACATCGCGGACGCGGGTGCGAAGCCGTTCTACTCCACGTTCTCTTGTTGGGACACCTTCCGCGCGGCGCACCCGCTCTACACGGTCCTCACGCCCGACAGGGTGCCGGAATTTGTCGATTCCATGCTTGTGCAGGGTCGCCGCACGGGCTTTCTGCCGGTCTGGGCGCTCTGGGGGCGCGACAACCAGTGCATGGTCGGCACGCACTCGATCCCCGTGATTGTGGATGCGTACTTCAAGGGACTTTTCCCGGAGGGCGCCGATCCGAAAGCCGTCTTCGAGCAGATCAAGGAGACGCTCACGAGGCCGCACCGAAACCGCAACAAGGAGAACTGGGATCTCCTCGACGCCTATGGCTACTATCCCTTCGACAAGATCCGCGGCGAGAGCGTGAGCCGCACGCTCGAGTGCGTTTACGACGACTGGTGCGCGGCCCAGTTCGCCGCGAAGCTCGGCCGCACGGAAGACGCCGCCTTCTTCCTGCGCCGTTCCGGCTACTGGAAGAATGTCTTCGATTCGAAGATCGGCTTTGTGCGCGGCAAGGACACGAAGGGGAACTGGCGCGAGCCTTTCAGTCCGTTCAAGCTCGGCCACGGCCCGGGCACGGCGAACGACTTCACGGAGGGGAACGCCTTCCACTACACGTGGCATGTCATGCAGGACCCCGAGGGGCTCGTGGCCGCGATGGGCGGGCGCGAGGCGTTCGTCCGGAAGTTGGACGAGCTCTTCTCCGCGCCCGAGAAGGTGGAGGGTGCGGGATCCGTGCTGGACGTGACCGGTCTCATCGGGCAGTACGCGCACGGTAATGAACCGAGCCACCATGTGATCTACTTCTACTCGCTCGTTGGGCGGCCGGATCGCGCCGCTGAGCGCATCCGCGAGATCTTCGATCGCTTCTACTTGCCGAAGCCGGATGGGCTTTGCGGCAACGACGATTGCGGCCAGATGAGCGCATGGTATGTCTTTTCGGCGATGGGCTTCTATCCGTTCAATCCGTGCGGCGGCGAGTACGTGTTCGGCGCGCCGCAGCTGCCGCGCGTGTCGCTCGCTCTTCCGGATGGAAAACGTTTTACCGTCGTCGCGCGCAACCTCTCGGCGAAGAACAAGTATGTGAAGGCGGTTACGCTGAATGGCCGGCCGCTCGCACGGCCGATCCTGCGCCACGAGGAGATTTTCGCGGGCGGCGAACTTGTCTTCACGATGTCGGATCGTCCGTAAAAGGGCATGGTGTGAAATCGCTGGGGACTGTTCCCAGGAGATTCAGAAGATTCGGAATCATTCGAAAATGAGGAGTTGAACATGGTGGGTAAAGTTTTTGATGGGAATCTGCTCGTAGGATTCTTCGATGGAGATGGCATGTCGGCGAAAGCGAGGAATTCATCTCTGTTAGACAAGGGGAATAACCTGCTGAAAACAACCTTGTTGGCAATCGGCTTCGCCCTTGTCGGCGTGGGTGCCACTGGTGATGAGGCTCCTCCCGAGACTGAAGCCGCGCCGCTGACCGCTCGTTGGACCGGCGCCGCCGGCAATTCCGACCTCGCCGATTTCGGCAACTGGGCCTGCTTTGACGCCGATGGCGCGAAGATCGTCGATACGCTTCCCACGGCCTCCACCGCCGTCACTCTTTTCGGCAATCTCGCCATCGACATCCCGGCGGGCACGGCGTTCCAATATGCGACGCTTTCGTTTGACAATTGTACATTCACGGCGGACTGCGACTGGCGTGGGCTCGATCTCATGCGGATTGGCGACGGCGGCGTCGTGGACCTGAACGGGCACTCCCTCGCCCTGTCGCTTGCGGCGACTCCGACGAACAGCGTCACCTTCACCGACTCCACCGCCGAGCCCGCGCAGGCGGGCACGCTGCGCATCGAGGTGCCGGCCGGAGTGACCGTTCAAGCGGGCACCTGCCGCTTCACGGGTACGCTCAAGCTCGCGAAGGAAGGCGCGGGCGCGCTTGAATTGCCGAACGGGACGGCCTATGCGGAGACGGGCGAGACGACTGTTGTGGCGGGCCTGGTGAAGTTCACGGGCACGACGGAACTTGCGGCGGGAACCGGCGCGCTTCTGGCGACGAATTCGATGCCGACGATCGACTTGAACGGGCAGACCGTCGCGGTGGGGGCCCTCTACGACCAGGGGACGCTCGTCAACAACGCGGCGGATCTTGCGACCGTTGTCCTCGGACGCGGCAATGCGGATACGACGCTCGGGTTTATCCCGCCCGCCAACGTGCAGGTGCGCAAGGAGGGGACGGGAACGCTCACGGTGGACGGCCCGTTCGCCGGTAAACTCAACATCGCGCAGGGCGCGGTCGTGTGTCGGAAGCAGGTACTGGCGTTTCGCCACTATCGCTTCGTGGTCCTGCGCCCGTGGGGCAGTACGGCCAATTCCATGCAGTTCTCCGAATTCAAGCTGCTCGACGGCGAGACCGACGTCACACCGCTGAGATCTGGCCTTTCCTACACGGGGGGAGTTCCTGATATTTCGGAGTCTCAAATGCCGCCGACCGTCGTGGATGGCGACCTTACTACGAAATATTTGGACAGGCGCTGTGCGGGGAACAGATATGCGGAGAATAAGGGAAGCGTCTATGTTCAGCTCGACTATGATGCGCCGCAGCCGATCACGGGCTACAATTGGGCGACGGCGAACGACCGTCCGAACAATTGGGGAAGTGACGAACGTGATCCGGCAGACTGGCTCCTGATGGGCAGCGACGACGGCGAGACGTGGATCACGCTCGACAAGCGGACGGGGTATTACGCGACAACCGCGCGCATGACCTGGGTGGGGCCGTTCATACTGCCGTCAGGCGGGGCGGGACTTGCAAATGTGACGAGCGAATCGGCGGATACGTCGCTTACTCTCGATGACGTGAACCTTACGGCCCAGGGGCTGCGCGTCGGCTCGCTCGACCTCGTGCATGGTGGTACGCTCACGATTCCACGATACGAGTGGTTCCGCTTCTCCATTAAGAAGGTGGAAGGCGGCAGGGTCGTGGATGGCGGAGATCAGATGCAAATTTCGGAACTCGCGCTCTACGATGCAGCTGGCAAACGTGTGAACTTGGGGTTGACTCTTGGTTCTTCCGCGACGGCGCTAAACCCGGGAGAGATGTTTCCTTCCCATTCCGTGCACGAGACACACGTCCCGAAAAACCTCTTCGATGGCGATACGGGGACGAAGTGGTTTGTCGGGGGGAATACGCCGTCGCCTTCGAATCCGACCACCTGGCTGGTTGTGACAATGCGTCTTGCGGCCGATGCGGCGTCGGTCGTTGGCTACAACTTTGCGACAGGCGGCGACTCCGCATCGTGGTTTGCGCGTAATCCGACGGTGTGGTCGCTGGAGGGGAGTGCCGACGGTGTAAACTGGGTGACAGTGGATGAAAGGTCGGTCAGTCAGGGTCCGCATGCGAATGGGGCTTGGTACGATAGCGCCACCCCCTATAAGGTGTTCGACGCATTGGCTGCGGCAGTGGCCGGATCGGGCGAAATTGTCAAGACGGGCGGGGGCGAGGCAATGTTCCAGGGCACGTTCACGGGCGGTGTGGGCCTCAGGATCGCGGCCGGACGGTTCACGGCCATACCGGAGCTCTCCCGGTGCAAGTGGTACCGTTTCTCCATCAAGCAAGTGGAAAAGGACAATCAGATGCAGCTTTCGGAACTCGCGCTCTACGATGCGGCCGGCAACCGCGTGAACCTGGATCTGGCCCTTGGTTCCTCGGCGGCGGCACTTAGCGCGGGGCAGATGTTTGTCTCTCCTTCAGGGCATCCGACGAACGTTGCGAAACATCTCTTCGACGGCAACATGGATACGAAGTGGGTTGTTGGGGATAATGCGCCGTCGCCTTTGAATCCGGCCACCTGGGAAGTTGTGACGATGCGTCTTGCGGACGATGCGGCGCCGGTGGCGAGCTACAATTTTGCGACTGGCGGCGATTCCGCGTCGTGGTGGGCGCGCAACCCGACGAAGTGGATGCTGGAGACGAGCGCGGACGGCGTGAACTGGTTGGTGGTGGACGAGCGGGCGGTCAGCCAGGGGCCGCACGCGAACAAGGCCTGGTACAACGGTGGCAGTCCCTACGCGGTGAACGGCGGGGCTGTTGCCGCGCCCGAGTCGGCGGCGCTCGGCAAGGTGAGCGTGGCGGCGGGCGCGGAACTGAATCTGTCGGTGGCGGTGCCGGTGAAGGGGCTTGAGGTCGATGCGGCCGGCGCGGGCCGTATCAGCAAACTTGAACTGGCGCCCGGCGGCGTGATCGACATCGTGAATGCGATTGCGGACGACTTCAGGACGTCGGATGTGAACTACCGCGTGCCGCTGGCGATCGGGGAACTCTCGGGCTCGGCGAACGATTGGCGCGTGCGGGTCAACGGCGAAGATATCAACAGACTTAAGTTGCGGAAGGTCGGCAACGCGCTTTACATCCGCCCGAACGTCTTCATGGTGATCATCCGCTGATAGGCGTATCTCAATTTCGTATTGTCACTTGGGCGCTGGTTGGAACATGCCATGCGCCCATGTGGTCTTGTAAACGGAAAGCCCTATGGGAACTAATTGCTGGGGACTGTCCCCCCCTGAAACTTCAGTTTGGGGACAGACCCCATTTTAGGTTCGAGCATAATTGCAAAAATGCGGGGAGGTGTAATTTCAATATAAAATTGTTGAATTTTCTTGTGGGTTCCCGTCCGAAAATTCGCTATAATATGCACTAGATGAGACCATGGCAAATGAGCAATTCCAATACGCGAAGGCCCAGGTCGAGCGAGGATTCAACCGAAAAGGAGAAGTCTACTATGGCAGGCACAGCACTTGATGGAAAGCCGCATGCCGGAAATCCGTACGTACGTTTTGGCGAGGGGGACGGCGCATCGGCGAAGTCGAGGATCTCGTCTTCATTCTGCAAAAGGAAATGGCGAAAGATCGTTGGTTCCGTTTTGGGTGCTATCGTGGTGGCTACGGCGTGGGCGGATCGGACGCTGACATCGCACATCACATTGACGGAAGATACCGACTGGCGCGGGGAGGGCATGATTACGCTGGCTTCCAACGTGGTCGTGAACCTGAACGGATATACGCTGCGGACGGATGAACTGGTGTGCCAAGGAACGGGCGCCATTCTCAACCATGTGATGTCGAGCGACTACGAGCCGCTCGAATCGATCACCTCGTCGGGCGAGAGCCAGTTCATCGACACCCAGCTTCCCGGTGGAAACGTTTTGGCGTTGCGGGGTGAATTCTCGATCGTCGACAACGGAGGAAATTACGTGATTCTTGGTGCGGAGTCGCCGAAGATGATCCCTCTTTGGATTTCGGGGTCCAAATGGTACGTCGGCTTCAACGCGAATATCGCGGGTGTCGATTACATGGGCGGCACCGAGCGCCAACTTGTTTTTGTCCGTCTCAAAAACGGCGAACAGAACGTGTGGGCGAATGGGGAGAATGTCGTCCACAATACGTCCTCTTCCTCGTTCAACGCAGGAACAACCCTTTACCTGTTCGCCCGCCATTCAGGTTCGAATGTGATTTCGTATGCGCCCGTGACGCTTTATTTCATGGACATCTTTCAAAATGCGACAATCAGTGCCGAACTTGTGCGGTCGTTCGTGCCGGCGCGTCGTGTGGCCGATGGGGCCGTTGGTGTGTATGATGTGGCGCATGGCACGTTCTACGCGAACGGCGGGAAGGGCGAATTGACGGCGGGACCGGTTGTGAGCCAGCCGGGCGGGACGGGGGGTGCGTTGTTTCTGCGGGCACGGCCCGGGGTGTTTCCGCTCGCGGAGTATCAGTGGCCGCACGATTTGTCGATCGACATGACGATCGATGTTGCCGGCAGCGGGTTGGTGCCGGGAGATCGGATCTTTGCGTGGTCGACGCCGCCGAAGAACACGACGTTTCATCTTGAAGGTGATTCGTCGGGGGTGCCGCTTGTTTCGCGGGCGAATGGACTCTACTATGGCCGCGGCACGGCCTCGGCCGATGCCGTTGTGTGGCAAGGGGGTGCGGGGGAGTTTTCCGCTGTTGCCAATTGGCGGCGTGGTACGGGCGAAGAGGTGACATCGCTTGCGGATTCCCTTCTCTACGTACCGCCGACAGCGGCGGATGAACCCTGCGCTTTTTCCTACCCGAACCATGACCCTGTGTCGTTTGCGACGAGTGTGCTCACGGTGATGGGAACGGCGGTTTTCCCGACGTTCGGCGGTTTTACGTTGGGGTCGCTCGAGGTTCTGAATGGCGGACGACTTGTCTACGATCCGGTGTCCTTCACGTTCCGCCTAAAGCAGGCGCCGACTTTCGAGGCCGGGGCGAAGTTCGCCTTGCCGGCGGCTTATGCGGCGGCAACGAAGGGGCGTTTCCTGTTGCTGACATGGGATGCGGGTGCGTTGGAGGGGCCGGAAGATCTGACATCGCTTTTTGACACGACGTGTGCGCAGGCGACGGCGGCGCGCGTGTGGGCGGAGAGGACGGAAAGCGGCGGCGGTCGCCTTTGGCTGGACCTCGATGCCGAGACGGAACGCCCGCGCCTGAACGTACTGGCGCTGGGCGACTCGACGACGCAGGGATCGAACGCGCAGTGGGGCAACTGGCGCACGCTTCTGATGAAGCGCCTTGAGGCGGCGGGTTACGATGTGCGGGCGAAGGGCTATTGGAAGACCGACAGCGCGGATATCTGCGGCGCGACAATGCCGTCCAATTGGGTGTGGCATGCCGGTGAAGGTTCCCAGGCGCTGATCACGCGAAGCGATCGTGGCGGTTATCTGGACGCCATCGAGAATGTGCTTGACCAGGCGGGCGATGTGGATGTCGTCTTTGCGATGATTGGCGTGAACGACATCAACCACTATTGCACGATGCCCGAAGTGCTCTATCCGGCGTGGACCAATTTCGTGGGACGGATCCTGCGCCAGAAGCCGCAGGCGAAGGTCGTGGCGGGGTCCGTATTGGACATGGCCGGCGAATTTGACAAAGACGAATTGGTCCGCCGCTACAATGCGCTGATGGCGGGTGCCGTGGCCGGTGACGTGTTCCCGACACATCGGGTGGCATTCGCCGATCTTTATACGGCGTGCTATCGGTTCGGCTCGGATGGCATCTACATCCCGAATAGCTTCGTCAGCGTGCTCGATGTCCATCCGGATTGGCCGAGCGAAGACAAAATCGCCGCCACCTATTGTGCGACGTTCCAGCAGGCGGTTGCTGCCGATCCGGCTTGGACGAGCGGGACCGTGGCGGTCGAAACCACGACCGATGCGGCGGAGGACAACGTGCCCGCCGCCTATCGGGCCGGGTTCACGCGGGCGCGCGTCTACGATGCCGTTGCGCACTCGGGTAAACTTTTCGCGACGAACCTTTACGAAGATGCGACCGGGGTGACGGCGGCCACGGAAAACCTTTCGCGCGTGGGCTACTACATCGTCTATCGCCGCCGCAATACGGAGACGACCGACTACCACGGGGCGGTGCGCTACATGTGGCTGGATGTGGACGCCTTCGGCGGGCGTACGCTTGACGATGTGGGCGTTCCGATCGCCGCGACGAACCAGTGCTGCGCGACGCGGCTGCACATCAAGACCAATATGCCCGGCATCGACGATGTGGATCCCGCCGATGATTCGGCGCGGGCGTGGATCGAGTTCTGGCCGCTCTCCTACAGCGCAACCGGCAGCTCGCTTGCAGGCGCGCCGACGGCTCTGTACGGACACGACTGGAACGATTCTCCCTATCACAACACGACGGACTACGGATCGATGCAGATCCATCGGCTCACGCCGGGCGGAGTCCATCCCGCGCAGGTCCTCTTTGCGTTCAACGGCTGGTGTGAACCGAGTTACACCACCCATGAATTCGGATTCGGGAACATGGCGCTCTATCAGTTCGGCGGTATTGACTGGACCTTTGCCCTCAGCAATCTGCCGGATGTGTTTTCAAAGAACGCCTACGAAATGGCACGCATCGAAATCTGGACGCGGAGCTTTGACGAGGAGACCGCGCCGGCGGCACCGCAGATCGCTTCGGCGGAGGCAACGTTTGCGGCGGGTTCGTATGAAGTGACGGGTGAACTGACGGACCTCGGTCTTGGCGGTGGCGAGGTGGCGGTGGCGCTTGAATGGGCGCGCGACGCCGCCTTTGAAACGGTGGAGGGGCACCAGGAGCTTGGTGCGTTTTCAACGACGACGAATTTGGTTGCGGCGGTTGCGGGGCTGGATGCGCAGGTGACGCGCTACTTCCGCTGGACGGCGCAGAATGCGGTTGGCGTACAGGGAACGAGCGATGTGGTGACGATGGATGTCGCGTCGCGCGAAGTCGTACGCGCCGTCTGGACGAATGCGACAGACGACGGCGACGTGACGAACGCGCAGAACTGGTCCTGTGAAAACGCGATGGCGCGTTCGGTGGCCGGTGCGTTGCCGACGGCGCAGAGCGTGGTGCAGTTGTCGGGGGCGGTTGCCTTCAATGTGCCGCCGGATCGTCCGATGGCCTGGCGCAAGGTGACGGGCGCTTGTGCGCTGGCCGCAAATTGCGATTGGCGCGGCTTGACGGCGACCTTTGAGGGTACGGTCGACCTGATGGGCCACAACTTGACGATTGTGAATCTCGATCAGCCGGGTTTGACGATTACGGACAGCACGCTGACGACGGGATATCGTCGACTGGAGTCGATCACCGCCACCGGTACGCAGTTCATCGACACGGGTGTACGCGCGAGCAGCGGATCGAGCGGTGTGCAGGCCGAAGCCGATGTCATGTTCAATTACGACAAAAACAGCAACAACTTTGTGCTGCTCGGTGCGACGAATGGTTCGACGAGTTTCAATCTCATGTGGTTGTCGGGCGAAAAGTGGTGGATGTGCTATTCGAAGTCGTCGGGAAATATCGGCGGTGTCGTCTCCGGCGAGTATGGACGGCGCGTACGCATGGTCTCCACGCTCAAGGCCGGTTCGCAGACGACCTATGTCGACGGGGTGTTAGTGGTCAACGGGTCAACGGGCGGCAGCTCGGATGTGGGGTGTTCGCTCACGGTGTTCGGGCGAAACAACAAGGGGTCGGGGAGTGTCACCACGCCTGCGTGCGCGACGCTGTTCGCGATGAAGATCTGGAAGGATGGCGTGCTCGTGCGCGACTTTGTGCCGGCCCAGCGGGTCAGCGACGAGGCGATTGGTCTGCTCGATGTTGTTGACGGAGTTTTCTATACGAACAAAGGCCAGGGTGTTTTCGTGGCGGGTGCGGTCAATGCAGAAGGTTCACTGGCGGGCGAGTTGCATCTGGACGTGTCGGCGGGGCGCTGCGTCGAGAATACGGCTGTGTCGCTCACGGGCAGTCTGCGGCTTGTCAAGGACGGCGAAGGCGCGTATGTCGCGAACAAGGCGGAACAGTCGTATCGCGGCGGTACGGTCGTCGCGGCGGGCGAAGCGGCCTTTGGCGCGCAGACGTGTGCCAATGCCTTCGGCGTGGTGGGCTCGGAAATCCGCGTACTGGAAGGGGCGTCGCTCAACTTCGCCGGTTCGCGGAAAGCGAGCGACTATGCGTTCGTCTTTGCCGGTGGACGCGGTTTGAACACGGTTGAAATCGGTGGCGGCAACAACGGTATTGCCAACCTCACGCTGGAAGCGGATACGGTGTTCGACTTCTACGAACAGTACAACTTCAAGGCGCCGACAGGGAAAGTCCAGGTCGACCTCAAGGGCCATAAGCTTGAAATCCGCGATACAGATCGTTGGTACGACGTGGAGATGACGGAAGGCACGTTGACGCATTCGCCCGTGGCGGCATTCCACCTGCCGGGATCCCGTGTTGTCAACGCGCCGAATCTTACGCTTGACGAGCCGGGGATGATGTTGTTGGAAAGTGGCAGTGTTCTCAATGTGAGCAACTATGTGGCGCGGAGCGTCAGTAGTCAGACCTGGAATGGCAACAGCGGCACGTTGAATGTCTTTGGCACGTTCACGCCGGTAGTGGACGAATTCTGGGGGTGTGTGCTGCAAGATGGATCGACGCTCGACCTTTCGGGGAAGACGGGCGTGTGGTCGACGACCTCTCCGAGACCGCATGCGGCCTCCACGAAGACGACGGTGACATTCGCCGACGGAGCGGAAGTGATGATCGATCTGAAGGGGCGTTTCGTGAAGAACGGCGAGTATGTGGTGACATGGGAGACGCCGCCGACGAATCTCGAGGGGCTCACCTTCACGCTCGATGCGAAGACGGCGTCCGGGCATGCGGAGATCCGTAGCGATGATCACGGTCTTTACATCTACCGGGCCAACACGGTGATCATTCTCCGGTAGAGCAAGACGGTTTGTTCCTTCAAATCGCGGGGGGACTGTCCCCAGGAGATTTCTTCTTTGCGGCACCCTTGCGACCTCTGCGACCTTTGCGTCAGCCGCCGCAGTTGGGGAGCGGCGCGCACGGTGTGCGCGCCCTACCAAGTACCAGGCACCAGGCACCAACTTTCCATTTACTTTTTCCATTGGATTCGTTATACTAATGACATCATTACAACAGCAGAAAGGCGGAATTCATGAAGAAGCTGAAAATGGGCATGGTTGGCGGCGGTATCGGCGCCTTCATCGGTGAGGTGCATCGCAAGGCGGCGCGCATGGACGGCGGGGGCGATCTCGTTGCGGGCGCGTTCGACGTCGATCCGGAGAAGTCGCTTGAACAGGGGCGCAATCTCGGGCTTGACCCGAAGCGCGTCTATCGCACCTACGACGAAATGATCAAGGCCGAGCTTGCGCTCCCGAAGGGCGAGCGCGTGGACTTCATTTCGATCTGCACGCCCAACCACACCCACTTTCCGATTGCGAAGGCCTGCCTTGAGGCGGGCTTCAACGTGATGTGCGAAAAGCCGATGACGCTCACGGTCGAGCAGGCCAAGGAGCTCGAGGATCTCGTCAAGAAGACGAAACTCACGTTTGGCCTCATGCACACCTACACGGGCTATCCGATGGTGAAGCTCGCGCGCGACATGGTGAAGGCGGGCGACCTCGGCAAGATCCGCAAGGTCGTGGTGCAGTATCCGCAGGGCTGGCTCTTCAAGCTCACGGGCCGCGAGAACATGCAGGCCTCGTGGCGCACCGACCCCAAGCGCAGCGGCCGCGCCGGCTGCATGGGCGATATCGGCACGCACGCGGCGAACCTCGCCGAATTCGTGACCGGCCTCAAGATCACGGAGGTGCTGGCCGACCTCACGATCTTCGTGAAGGGCCGCAAGCTCGATGACGACGGCAACGTGCTCTTCCACATGGAGAAGGGCGCGAAGGGCGTTCTCACCGCCTCGCAGATCGCCCCCGGCGAAGAGAACGATCTCCACATCTGGGTGTACGGCGAGAAGAAGGCGCTGGCGTGGTACCAGGAGAATCCGAACTATCTGCGCGTGTTCGACCAGGAAGCGCCCGAGCAGGTGTGGAAGCGCGGCAACCCCTATGTGGGCACGAAGAGCGCGAGCGCGGTGCGTTGCACCCGCACGCCCAGCGGCCACCCCGAGGCGTTCCTCGAAGCGTTCGCGAACAACTACTGCAACTTCTGCGATACGATCCGCGCGCGCATGGCAAAGCGCAAGCCCACGGCGCTCGAGCTCGATTTCCCGAGCGTGATCGACGGCGTGAGAGGCATGAAGTTCATCGATGCGGTGTGCGATTCGTCCGAACAGGGCAACGTGTGGAAGAAAATGTAAAATGGAGAATGGGAAACGTAAAATTGGCGGAGGGCCGAGGAGGTTCCGAACGCATTTTACGTTTTCAATTTTCAATTCGTCAAAGAGGAGTAAATGTAATGGCAAGAAAAGTGACAATTTTCACCGGCCAGTGGGCCGACCTGCCGTTTGAGACGGTGTGCGAAAAGATGGCCGAAATCGGTTACGACGGCCTTGAGATCGCCACTTGGGGCGACCATCTCGACATTGAGAAGGCCGCGAAGTCGAAGGCCTATTGCGAGGATCGGCTCTCGACGCTCGAGAAGAACAAGCTCGGCTGCTGGGCGATTGGCACGCACCTCACGGGCCAGCTCGTGTGCGACGTCTACGATGCGCGCCACGATGCGTTCGCGCCGGCCGCCGTGCGCGGCAAACCGAAGGAAATGCGCGCTTGGGCGGTGAAGACGATGAAGCTTGCCGCGAAGGCCGCGAAGAACATGGGCGCGGGTGTGGTGACCGGTTTCACCGGCTCGCCGATCTGGCCCTACCTCTACAGCTTCCCGCCCACCACTCCGCAGATGGTGGCGGAGGGCTACAAGACGTTCGCGAAGGCATGGAAGCCGATCCTCGACGTCTTTGCCGAGAACGGCGTGAAGTTCGCGCTCGAGGTGCATCCTACCGAAATCGCGTTCGACACGGCCTCGGCCGCGCGCGCGCTCGAGGCACTTGACGGCCATCCGGCGTTCGGCTTCAACTTCGATCCGTCGCACCTCGGCTATCAGGGCGTGGACTACGTGAAGTTCATCCGCACGTTCAAGGACCGCATCTTCCACGTCCACATGAAGGACGCGTGGTGGGGCCATGGCGACGGCACGGTGGGCGTGTTCGGCGGTCATGTCGATTTCGGCGATCCGCGCCGTTATTGGGATTTCCGCTCGCTCGGCCATGGCGACGTGAAGTTCGAGGATATCATCGTCGCGCTCAACGACGTCGGCTACCAGGGCCCGCTTTCCGTTGAATGGGAAGACGGCCGCATGGACCGCTTCCACGGCGCGAAGGAGTCCTGCGCGTTCGTGCGGAAGGTCGACTTCACGCCTTCGAACCTCGCGTTCGACGGGGCCTTCTCCCAATAACTCGATGTTCTTTTCGCTGGCAAGTCATACCGAAGTGTGATACAATTACTTCATGAACTTCCAGCGGCGAGATTTTCTCAAGACGGCGGCCGCCTCGGCCGCCGTTCTTGCATTTCCGAACCTCCGTGCGGCGGCCCCCTCGCCGAACGGAAAGGTGAACATGGCGTTTGTCGGCATCGGCAATCAGGCCGGGCGCGATTTTGCCATGTTCGCCTACTACAAGGATCTCGTGAACGTGGTCGCCTTCTGCGACACGCAGATGGGCGCCGCGCATACGCAGGCCGCGCTCAAGGCGTTCCCGCAGGCGCCGCGCTATAGGGATTTCCGCAAGATGTTCGAGGTGCACGGCCGCGAGATCGACGCCGTGTGCGTTGCCACGCCCGACTTCTCGCACTTCCCCGCCGCGATGCTCGCGATGTCGCTCGGGAAGGCGGTCTACTGCGAAAAGCCGATGTGCAACACGTTCCATGAAATCGCCCTCATGGCGGCGGCGGCGAAGCGCCACAACGTTGTCACGCAGATGGGCAACCAGGGCCATTCGGACGCGAACTACTGGCAGATGAAGGCGCTCGTGGAGCGCGGCGTGATCAAGGACGTCACGCGCATCGATGCGTTCATGTGCGCGAACAACCGCCGCTGGTTCAAGTGGAAGGGCACGCTTCGCGAGATGCCTGGCGCGGAAACGCCGCCGCCCGAAATGGATTGGAACGTGTGGCTTGCGCAGCGGCCGTTCAGATCATACAACCACAATTTCATCAACGGCGACTGGCGCTGCTTCTACGAGTACGGTACGGGTGCGCTCGGCGACTGGGGGGCGCACGTCTTCGACGCCGCGCACGAGTTCCTGAAACTCGGTCTCCCCACGAAGATCGAAACGCTGAAGAACGATCGCCGCACGCCTGTCGTCTACCCGATGGCATCCACGATCCGCTACCATTTCCCCGCGCGCGGCGAGGGGCTCCCGGCCTGCACGCTCACGTGGTACGACGGCGCGGGCAACTTCCCGGAAAAGCCGGCGAATGTTTCCGACCCCAAGTGGCGGCGCAGGGATTTCGGTGCGGAACTCCATTTGAAGGACGGGCGTGTTTTCGCGCGTACGAGCCACGGCGCGGCCTTGCAGCCGATCGTGGGCCTCGATCCGCGCGACGGCGAAGTGAAGAAGATGATGAAGGATTTCCCGCGCGGGAAGAGCGGCCACTATCTCAATTTCATCAAGGCGGTGAAGGGCGAGGAAAAGGCCAACTCCAATTTCGCGGTGGCCGGCCCCCTCTCGCAGGTGCTCGCCTTGGGCGCGATCGCCCAGCGTCTTGCCGAGCCCTCGCTCGCGTTCGACCCCGTGGCGGGGCGTTTTGTGGGGAACGACGCGGCGAACGCCCTCCTCGCGGGGCCCGCCGTGCGAACGGGCTGGGAAGGTTTTGCGAAACTCTAAAGGGCGGCAACACGGCTTCGACACGGAAAGGAACGACGATGAAATCACTTCTGCTCTCAGCGACGATGGCACTTGCGACGATGGCCGCCCCTGCGGCAATCGATCAGGCGCTCGCCGATGCGGCGCTCGCGAAGGGCGAGAAAATCGCCGTGTGGCCGGCGGGGAAGGTGCCCGCCCAGAAGGGCACGACGCCCTACACGATCAAGGATACGAACGGCGGCATCGTGCGCCTTACGAATGTGAACGTGCCGGAGCTTGCCTTCTTCCCCGCGCCGGGTGAAGGCGCGAAGCCGTGCGTGCTCGTGTGCCCGGGCGGCGGCTATTCGATTCTCGCCTACAACCATGAAGGCGTGGAGATTGCGGAGGAGCTGAACCGGAACGGTTTCTCGGCCTTCGTGCTGAAATATCGGTGCCCCGCCCAGGCGAATTCGGCGCGCATGGATGCGCAGCGCGCGCTGTCGCTCATCCGCTCGCGGGCGGCGGAGTGGATGGTCGACCCCAAGCGTCTTGGCATGATGGGATTCAGTGCTGGTGCGAACCTGACGTGCTGGGTGTCGACGACCCACAAGGAGCGCGGATATGCGCCGATCGATGCGGTGGATGCGTTCTCGTGCCGCCCCGACTTTTCGTTGCCGATCTACCCGTGGGATCTCGTCAAGCATTGGAAGGATGGCGAACAGGTGCCGCTCACGTTGAAGGACGATCTGCCCGTCGACGAGACCACGCCGCCGGCGTTCATTGTGCAGACCGAGGACGATGCCTGCCAGATCGAGAATTCCCTCGCCTACTACGCCGCACTCAAGCGCGCCGGCGTGAAGGCCGAAATGCATCTCTTCGCGAAAGGCGGCCACGGCTACGGCATCCGCAAGCGCAATACCGATGTCGACGGCTGGGAGAAGCTGGCCGCCAAGTGGCTGAACAAATTCAAGAAATAGGCGGGTGCCTGGTACTTGGTGCTTGGAACGAAGGATGGCCTCGAGGGGCGTTGTTCCGAAATAATTTTACATTTTACATTTTACATTTTTCATTTGATATGGGCGCGTGGTGGAATGGCAGACACGCTGGATTTAGGTTCCAGTTCGCAAGAGTGCGGGTTCAAGTCCCGCCGCGCCCACCAATTGAATGTAGGACGACCGTTTCCGCTTGACTCGGTTCTTTTCGTTTTGTAGAATGTTGCTGCCTTGGAACACGGGGTTTCGAGGCCGGGCGGATTTTCGAGTGTGGTTCAAGTTGATAAGGAAAAGGCGTGACGATGGTGAAAACGAGTTGGATGATTGGATTGGCGTCTTTGGGCGTGCTCGCCGCCTCGGCGGCGGAGACGGTGCGGCCCACCGAAGCGCACATGGCCTATCAGGAACGTGAAATCCTGGGGCTGGTGTGCTGGGGGCCGAATGCGTTCACGGATCAGGAGTGGGGCTTCGGGAACGTGCCTGCCGCGCGCGTGGCGCCAGACAGGCTCGACCCCGAGCAATGGGTGATTGCGATGAAGGCGGCGGAAATCAAGTCCGCCGTTCTGGTGGCGAAACACCACGACGGCTTCTGCCTGTGGCCGTCGAAGCTGTGCCCCGACGGCTACTCCACCGCAACGGCCGCGGCAACCGCCAAGGGCCGCGACATCGTGGGCGAGCTTGCGGCGGCCTGCCGCAAGCACGGCCTCAAGTTCGGTGTGTACATTTCGCCGTGGGACCGCCATCAGGCCACTTACGCGACACCCGCCTACGTGGACTACTTCTTCGGCCAGTGGCGCGAAATCCTCACCAACTACGGCGAGATCTGCGAGGTGTGGCTCGACGGCGCGAACGGCGGCACGGGCTGGTATGGCGGCGTGAACGGCGACAAGGGCGAGCGGCGCTCGATTCCGAAGGACTACTATCGCACGGGCGAGCTGCTGAAGATGATGCACTCTCTCCAGCCCACGGCCATCGCCTTCGGCGGCGGCGGGGCGTGGTCCTCCACCTGGTGCGGCAACGAGTCGGGGCATTCCCCGGAAACCTGGAAGTACGTGCGCCCGGGCCGCGGCGGCGAGAAGGTGTGGCTGCCGAGCGAATGCGACACGCCGTTCCGCGGCGGCTGGTATTTCCATGCGCGGGAGAAGCCGAAGTCGCTTGCGCGCCTTGTGAAGACGTACTACGAGTCGGTGGGGCGCGCCGCCGTGCTGGATTTCGGCATCGCGCCCGACAACCACGGCCTCATCTGCGAGGCGGACGTGGAGCGCCTCAGGGAATTCGGCGACTGGGTGCGCGCCTTCAACGCGGTCGACTACGCCGCAGGCGCTACGCGCGAGGTGGCGACGCGCGGCTTCGAAGAGACCGTGACCCTCAAGCTCCCGAAGGCCGTGACCTTCAACACCTTCGACCTCAAGGAAGACATCCGCCAGGGCCAGCGTATCGTGAAGTTCGCCTTCGAAGTGAAGGCGGGCGAGACGTGGGAGAGGCGGTTTACGGGAACGACCGTCGGCTATCGGCGTTTTGCGAAAGTGGGTACGACGACGGCGCGCGAGGTGCGCGTGATTCTCACGGGCGACGGCGAAGTGCCGGTGCTGAAGGATTTTGCACTACGCCTCGGGCGCGAGGTACGCTCTGAAGAGGAGATCGCCGAGAAGGCGCTGCCGCGCATCGATTGGCGGCCGTACTGGGCGAGCGTGGGGAAGCTCCAGAACGTGAACGCGGTGATCGACGGCCAGCGGAACACGCTCTGGCACACGCATCTCCTTCCGGAGGGCCGCATCCCGCCGCCGCAGGGTTTTGCGATCGACTGCACGAAGCCGGTCACGTTCTCGGGCTTCATCTACGTGCCGCGGCGGGATCGCTGCCAGGTGGGTACGATCGACGCCTACGCGTTCTACACCTCCGACGACGGCAAGGCCTGGACCTTGCGCGCCGAGGGCGAATTCGGCAACATCGCCGCCAATCCCGTGCGCCAGCGCGTTGCGCTTCCCGCGCGCGTGACGGCGCGGTATGTGAAGTTCATCGGCACGCACGCGATCGCCGGCAACTCCTGCTGCTCGGCGGCGGAATTCTATCTCTGCGAATAAGGGGGGCTTCCCCATGGCGCATCTCCTTGACGATCCGTACCTGGCGCCGTATCAGGCGGCGATTCGCGGCCGCGCCGCGCGCGCGCGCGCGCTTGCGAAGCGCTTGACGGGCGGCAAGGGGCGTCTTGCCGATTGGGCGAGCGCGCACGAGTTCTACGGCCTCCACCGTACGGCGAAAGGCTGGGTGTTTCGCGAGTGGGCGCCGAACGCCACTGAAATGTGGCTCGTGGGCGACTTCTCCGATTGGCGGCTCAAGTCGCGCTTCAAATTGACGCGGCGCGCGGGCACGGACGTCTGGGAGGGCGCGTTCTCCGCGCGGGCGATTCGCCACGGCCAGTTCTACCGCCTTGAAATGCGCTGGCCCGGCGGGGGCGGCGAGCGCATCCCGGCCTACGCGCGGCGGGTCGTTCAGGACCCTGAAACGCATCTCTTTTCCGCCCAGGTCTGGGCGCCGCGAACGTCCTTCACATGGCGCCACGCCGCGCCGAAGATCGCTTCGCCCATCATCTACGAGGCCCACGTGGGCATGGCGAGCGAAGAGGGGAAGGTGGCGGGCTACTCGGAATTCCGCGAGCGCATCCTCCCCCGCATCAAGGCGGCCGGATACAACACGGTGCAGCTGATGGCCATCATGGAGCATCCCTACTACGGGAGCTTCGGGTATCATGTGTCGAGTTTCTTCGCGCCGAGTTCGCGTTTCGGCACGCCAGAAGACCTGAAGGCGCTCGTCGATGCGGCGCATGGGATGGGGCTTGCCGTGATCATGGATATCGTCCACTCGCATGCGGTGAAGAACGAGCGCGACGGCCTTTCCTGTTTCGACGGCACGCCCTACCAGTATTTCCACGATGGCGCGAAGGGGTGGCACGGCGCGTGGGATTCGCGGTGTTTCGACTACGGGAAGACGGACGTTCTCCATTTTCTCCTTTCGAACTGCCGCTATTGGCTTGACGCGTTTCATTTCGACGGCTTCCGCTTCGATGGCGTCACGTCCATGCTCTACTGGGACCATGGCCTCGGGCGTGCGTTCACGGATTACGGCACCTATTTCGACGGGTCGCTCGATGACGACGCCTGGTGCTATCTCGCCCTTGCCAATCGCGTGATCCATGAGGTGAACCCGCGGGCGATGACGATTGCCGAAGACGTGAGCGGCCTTCCCGGCTGTGCCGCCCCTGCGCGCGACGGCGGCCTTGGCTTCGACTACCGCATGGCGATGGGCGTGCCGGACTATTGGTTCAAGCTCGCCGAGAAGGTGCGCGACGAAGACTGGAACATGAACGGCCTCTATTGGGAGCTCACGAACAAGCGCGCGGAGGAGAAGGTGATTTCCTACGTGGAAAGCCATGACCAGGCGTTGGTGGGCGGAAAGACCTTCTTCTTCCAGCTTGTCGATGCGGCCGTCTATTCGGCGATGGGCGTTGACCAGCCGAATCTCACGATCGCGCGCGGGCTTGCGCTTCATAAGCTCGCGCGCCTGGCAACGCGCGCCCTCGCGCTTGGCGGATATCTCAACTTCATGGGCAACGAATTCGGCCATCCGGAATGGATCGATTTCCCGCGGGCCGAAAACGGGTGGAGTTTCGCCCACGCGCGGCGGCAGTGGTCGCTTCGCGACGATCCGAAGCTGCGCTTCAAGGCGCTTGGTGATTTCGATGCGGCCCTACAGCGCCTCCTCGCCCCCACGCTCGCGAACGCGGCCTGGCGAAAGGGCGCCCGCCTCCTCTGCGCCCACGACGGGGATCAGGTGCTCGCCTTTGCGCGCGGCCGTTTCCTCTTCGTGTTCAATTTCAATCCCGCGCACTCGTTTACGGGCTACGGCATCCGCCTTGAAAAGTCGTGGCGCTATCGTCTCGTACTCGATACGGATGCGCCCGCCTTCGGCGGCGAGGGCCGCCTCGAACCGCGTCAGGTCTTCAAACCCGAACGCGTCGTAACCGGCGCCACGCGTTCCACCTACATCCGCCTCTACCTTCCCGCGCGCACGGCGCTCGTCTTGGAGCGCGTGTAGCGGATCGTTTGCCCACGTGTTCGATGGTGAAAAACCCGGATGCGCCCAGGAAGGAAGATTCCGAATGAATGCTGTTGACGATCTCCTGAAAAGTGGAGTATAATGTCCGCGTTGGGAATATGAGGGCAACGAGATGCTTGAAGCAGTGCGACAGTTGATTTTCGAAACCGTGCTCGGACTCTTGTTCGTTGTATCGGTTGCGTTTGCCGGTCACGAGCTGTGCCGGTTTTTCCGGCGTACAGACATTTTCTTGCACAGGATCGTTCCCAAGTCGTTTCTTTTCTCGTTGCTTTTCTCCTCGATGTGCTTCTGGGGGGTGCGCTTCGCCTATTCAAAGGCCACCAATCGCGTTATGACGGCCATCGGGCCGTATCGTTCTCCTTCTCTTTCATCTCCACAACCAGGGGATGGAAATGAAAATGCGGAGAGGCTCTGGTTCTCTTCAATCGACCGTGGAACGGATGGCGTGTCGCTGGGATTGGCCTGGACGCAGAATCTTTTCCCGTTTGGCGAGATCGGGACCATAGGAGTGTTTGCCCAGAATGATTTGCGCTCGCCATACTGGGAATTCATCGGCGATTGGCAAGTGCCCGCCGACGAAACGGGCATGACGGTTCGGATTTCAAATGAAATGCTTTCTGACGCCGAGGGAGGGCGCCCCAATATGGCTTTTTTCAAAGCCGCGACGTTGGACGACACGGATGGAGATGGAATGCCCGACAGCGTCGAGCGCCTCGTCTGGCATACCAATCCCGAACTCGCCGACACAGACGGCGACGGGTTGCCTGACGGTTGGGAGGTCCAGAACAATTTCGACCCGCTTTATGCGAATCCTTCTGATCTGGACGGCGACGGCGTTCTCAATGCCATGGAGCTGAGTTGGGGAACCGACCCTCTCGTTGCCGATTCCGACGGCGACGGGCTTGCCGATCGTGTGGAAATCGGCTACATTGACAACCAGGCGACATTGCCGACATTCGATGTCTCGGGCGGATCGAATCTTCTTGAAGGAAATACGAATTACGACAGTGGAAGTTTCACCGTCCCGCTGCCGTTCCCGGTCCTTCTGGGAGGGGCGGCTTCGACAAACATGACGGTTTGCATCGACGGCGTGGTTGGGTTTCGGACGGCGGAGAAGGCGGATCCGTTCTATATCCCGTCGTCAAATCAAAGTCTCGGGGCGCGGATGCCGGCATCCGAACATTCGTGCGTGGCCGCCTATTGGGACGACTTGTATGTTTCTGCCGGCTCTGGAGCGTCCTTGGTGGTTGCCGACACGACGGCCGCCGGACGCCGTTGGTGCGTGGTGCGGTATTCGGAATTCGGATTGTATTCGGCAAGATCCGATGCTGAGACGCGCGCGACCTTTGAGGTCGCGGTCGCCGAGGATGAGCCGAATGTCGTGTATGTCCGCTATCTTTCCCTCTCCGAGGCCTTCGACGGTTCTTCGGCCTCATTGGGCGCGCAGCTCGCCAAGTTCCATCGTACGCTGCCATTCGCCTTTCACGAGCCGCATTGCGTTTCGGAAGGGATGGTGCTCGCCTATCGGTTGGGCCCAGGAACTGATCCGGTCGTGGCCGATACGGACGGTGACGGCATCTCCGATGGCGGCGAGATGGATTTGGGCACGAACCCGCGATCGGACGATACTGACGGCGACGGGATCCCCGACGGATGGGAGGCTGAAGCCGGATTGTCGCCTTTGCAGTCGTCCGGCGACGACGGCCCTGACGCCGACCCCGACGGGGACGGCATCTCCAACCGCGATGAATATCTATGGGGCACCGATCCCTTCGATCCCGACACCGACGACGACGGTCTGGATGACGGTGAAGAATCGGGGGGTGTCACATTGGCCGGCGACATGCCATGGTTGGCGTTCGATTCATTGACCGATCTCACGGCTTCGATTGTGGACGGTGGCAGGGATTGCGCGAATTTCGTGCTGCCTGCGGTACTGCGTGTCGGGAACGACACGTTCGACACGGTCACGCTTGATGCGAAGGGAGTGGTGTATCTCAATCGTTCGGGATATGAAAACCCGATGGTTTCCTCGTGGCCGTGGGCGATTTCCTATTCGCTCGATCCATTTACAATCGCCATTGTGGCAGGGTGGGGCTACCACGCGGTGGTGACGGAGGGGGCCAGCCCCACCCGGATTCGGGCCGGCACCGCCACTTGGAATGGCGTGGGTTGCCTTCTGTTCGAATTCGAGAATCTTCGCCATGCCTATTCTGTCGGGGAGGATGTGCTGTCCTTCCAAGTCGTCATTCCGACGGCCGACGCCTCGCGTGCGTTCGTCAACTACCGTGATGTGCGTGGGGCGCACATGGACGGTTGTGAAATGGTGGTCGGGATGCAGGGGTTGGGAGGCGAACGCAGCTTTTCCTATTGCGAGTTCACGGCCGGTCGAATCTACGAAGGGCTCAAGCTGGAGTTCGATTTCGGGGTGGGGACTGATCCTTTGCGTTCCGACACCGATCACGACGGATTGCCGGATGCGGACGAGATTCTGCGGGGCACGGATCCGTCGCAGCCGGATACCGATGGCGATGGAATGTCCGATGGCTGGGAGGCCCTCCACGAGGACTCCGTGCTGGAAGACAGCACGGTCGTCCATTTCCCGCCCGGCGTCGACAATGTCACCGACCGCGAATCGCTCAACGATCCGTCGGCCGACCCGGACGAGGATGGCTTGACGAACCAGGAGGAATGCCGTTTCGGAACCGATCCGGCCAACGGCGACACGGATGGAGACGGCGTCTCCGACGGGGATGAGGTCGAACAGGACAGCGATCCCGCCGATGCCTCCGACAATGGCGTGGCCGGATCCCGGGTGGCGATCTACATCACGTTCGGCGATCCCAGCGGGAGCCATTCGGAGAAATACGTCCTCAACGTGGTTCCTGTCCATGGTTCGGGAACGACGCCGGTCGACAGGCACATTGTCAATGTGGCATACGGTGAATGCGAGACCGTCAAGTTGCTGCTCAAACCAGGATGGCGCTACGCGGTCACGCTTGAGCACAGCGCGACGAATCCCGATTATGACGACAATCCCCGGCCCGACTACGACTATCGGCTTGTTCTGGTGGGACCGCCGGTCAATGTGCTGGTCGACGATTCCCTGATGCTGTTTTCCGATTTTGACGATTCAAGTTCGTTCTTTTCCGCATCGGGGAAAGCCGCGTATCTTGAAATCGGTCGCGTCGATGCCGAGGCGCAGGTCGCCGACGGGGTGCGACAGATGCCTTCGACTGAACCGCTTGATCCTCTCTCCGTCACTTGGATCACGCTTTCCACGGACGGTGAAACGCCGACGACGGCCATGCTCGACCGGACGGTCCAGATTCCGGCCAACCGCACTTGCTATGTCGGCGTGTTCGCCGGAAGCACCGAGTTTCCGGATTGGACCGGACAGTCCTCCGTTTACAATGACAGGTTGACTTGGAACATATCTGCACCGGGAAGCGGCTCCTGTACGGGCGAGGTGTTCGTCAATTCGGAAAATGAACGTTTTCGCGCGGCGCGCCGGGCCGGAAACGCGGCGGGCGGACTTTCCCCGGCGATTTTCCTAGGCGGAGGTTTTTATTCCGCGCCCGAAAATGCGGCGTTGGACTTGTCGGTGACGTTGAGGGCCGCCAACTTCGGGGATTCTCTGCGGGCGAGCACGATTGCCGTCGGGGTGTTTCCGCTTTCGCTGGTTCAATGGAACATGCCCCAGCCGGATGCGGACCGTCCGACCACGGATTCCGGGCTGTCGTACACGCGCGCGCTGATTCCCGCCTCCGGCGTCGCCTACATCACCGGCCAGCCGCGGCCGCCCGAACTCTACGCCAATATTCGCGGTCTGCCGAATTGGGTGCTCGTGAATTGGCAGGTGAACATCAGGACGGAGCGTTCAGAACGCCGGACGCTGGACGATCGCAATCTGCGGCTTCCGAAAGGAACGTCAACCCTTCCTCTGACAATGGTCATGCGCAATGAAATCGTCGGCGGCAGGGTGGACATGTACATGCAGGTGTCGAACACCGTCCGGAAGCTGTACCGGTTCTACATCCGCGGGAAGAACCCGAAAAACGAAGATGTCGCCAGCTACATCAATTCCCACGTCGACGCGGAATTCAGGGATTACGCCTGGATGATCGCCAAGCATGAGAGTTGGGACCAATACACAGAAACATACTACAATCAGTTCAACCCTTCTGATCGTTTGACAGAATTACCATTCAAATCCGGTGGAGACAGGTATTATGGTTGGGGTATTGCCCAGATCGACAAGGGACAATCGGGTAGTGTGACCGCTGAAGTCTATGATTGGCATCGAAACATACAGTCGATGAATGATAAATTCAATCAAGCGTTAACATTCTACAACAATATGATAAATTTTATACAGGCTGCTTATCCTAGTGTGCCCCTGCCGAATCCAGAGACGGTTGTAACTGACATTTCAGGTTTCGAAGTTTCAGCTAAGGCATGGTCCATCATGATTTTCTATAATGGAATAGGGGGGTGTTACAGGCAAACAATCAATGGTGAAAAACGTCGATATCCTATTGAATACGACCCAGTCAACAACACCTGGATTTTCCATCCCAATGATAAAGACTATGTGAGACTTGTGATAGGTGACATGTGAAATTGGTGATATAAAATGGAACTGAATTTTACAGCTGTATTTGGCGTCGTCTTGCTGGCATTGACGACCTTCGGCCAGGAACTGAATCCTCGTCAGAAAACCGTTCAGGCATATTTGGCACGTCACCCCTTGGGCGCGAAACAAAAGGAATACAATTTGGAAGTGCTGTTCTTCGATTTCAATGGCAATGGCATTGAAGACGAAGCTTTGGTGGCGGACAATTTCAATCGTGATCATAGCGGAAATTCCTGGAACTACGTGCGACGGGACGGAAGTGGCGTCCACGACGATTGGGAAGACGAGGAAATGCATTACAGCCTCTTTTGCCGCCCTGACAAACTTTATGTGGCGGAGTTCTCACATTCGGTAAAACGCCTGGTGGGGCGGGATGTCGGACTGTATTTCGAAGGTGGTTCCAACAACAAAAATGACACCTATTCCAGCCACAATGATGTGATGTTGCATGTGGCACCAGATGGCCGTCTGGCCCAAACGAAGATTAAAAGTGATTTCAGTGACATCGTTGCAAACCCCGGATTTGTCAAGATCGGCAGCGTGCAAACCGAGTTTTACGATAAACACTGTGTCAAAATAACCACGAACTCCGTGCATGAGATCGTCAACAAGTCGGAACCGTCGGACAAGACCGGATTGTTCGACAATGTGAAATTCAGGAACTTCATTGCCAGATACCGTAATGACATGGAATCGAATGGGGGAAACTGTTGCGTATATTTGATTGTGTTTGATGCTGAAGGAGATGGTGACAGCGATTTTTATATTTCAAATGACAGTCGCAGAAGAAACGACGGGAAATATCTTTGGGAGTTGATTCTGCAAGATGAAAAAGGATTTTCCAAGTTGGAGAAACCTGTGGCCGTCAATCGTGATTCTGATTTTATATATGGCAGGTTGCATCCATCTGAACGATCGACTTTGGATGGGTTCTACAGGTTTTCCGCATCATGTTCTGTCGTACGATTCCCGTTTGTGTTCACCATGGACTTCAAAGATAAAACGGCATTGCCCATTCATAACATTATGGTGAAAGATGATTTTGGGGCGTACGAAGAATGTCGTTTAACCAAACTGTTCGATTTTTTCTCTGGAGTTTATGTCACCATGGAGCGTTTGCCTTGCGAGGTCTTGCAGTTCAAGGACGCCAAGCCTAGAAAAGGGGATGTGCGTGATAACCTTCATTGCCGAAATGTCGACTGGTAGAGGAATGAAAAATAGAATGTTGTTGTTAGAGGTTGGCTTATGAAAATGGTTGTCGCTAGACTCTCTTTACTGGTGTGTATGACGGTGCTTGCCGTCGACGTGACGGACACGTGGAAAGTGCAGGCATTGAAGGATTTCACTGCGAGATCGCCAATGACCCAATTGTTTTGGGGGCGAAGGGGCGATGGAGGTGCGAAGCGTATTTCTTCCAATCGCCTTCTGTGTCCGGCGGAGCCGGTTTCTGCGCCTTCGGTGGTGAAAAACTCGGATGCGCCCCCGTTCGCATAGCCCAAGAGGAAACAGTTCCTTCCTGAAAGGATTTTTGCTATACTTGTCTTCGCCATGGACGAAGTCGTTTCCATAGTAAGCCGTTTTGTCGGCGCTGCGGTGTGGAGCCTCGCGGCAATGCTGGGCGTGGCGCTTGTTGTCGGGACCGTTGCCTATTGCGGGGAACGGCTGCGGCGCTTTGTGCGGCTGGGCTTTGTTCTCTGCGGCCTTGCGGTTTGCGTGACGTTGTTTTCGGTCAAGCCGCCTTCGGGAAATACGAACGGCGTCAATCGGGTTCGTGCGCCGTTGCGGGTTCCGCGTCCGCCGGTGCCCGTCGAGCCGGCCGCCGACGTCGTTCGCATCAGCGAGATCGCCGTTCGGACTAACGGCGTCGATCTCGTCCTCCACCGCCCGCCGACGAATGATCTTGCGGCGGTCGAAGTCGTACTTGTGGGGTCGACGAATCTCGTTGCCGCGACG
>JAZLJP010000150.1:0-12615 GCA_045617985.1 Kiritimatiellia bacterium | reverse complement strand
GCGCCGAACGAGAAGAAGGGCTTTGCGGGGTATGTGCGCCTCGTGAAGCTCCGCTGGACGGGGACGGCCTTCGAGATGGAGTGAAGGCGCGATGGAGCCGGGGCGATTGCGTTAGCGCAGTCTGTTCATTCTTGTCAAACGGTTCTCCGCTTTTTATGCTATAATAGTATGGTCTTGAACCTTCAAGGAGAATCGAAATGGCGAATGAACTCGATGAAACGACGGGGCCCGTGAATGCGGGCGGCCGCGATGTGAACGTGATCGAAAAACAGCTCCCGGTGCGCGTGGGCTGGGGATCGACGTTGTTTGAAATTCTGCTGTGGGTGCTCGGCATTCTCCCCGGGCTCATCTTCCTCTTCATGAAGATCGGGGCGAAGAACTATTTCCAGCGCCTTCAGCAGAAGCTGCAGGCCGATGCTTCGACGATCGACAACTATCTCGAGCAGCGCGTGCAGATCCTCCAGAACGTCGCCTCGCTCGTTTCGAAGGCGGTCGAACTCGACAAGGACGTGATGAAAGCCGTCGCGGCCTTCCGCGGCGGTGCGGCGCTTGGCGAGAACCGCAATGACGTGCAGGCGCGCCTCGATGGCGCGTTCGGCCGGCTCTTTCCGCAGGTGGAAGCCTATCCCGACCTGAAGGCGCATGCCGCGATCGCCGAGGCGATGCAGCAGAACGCCTATCTCCAGAAGGAAATCACCGCCGCCCGCGCGCTCTACAACGACACGGTGAACCAGTGGAACTCGGACGTCTTCTCTTGGCCCACGAAGCAGATCGTCGCCGCACGTGCCGGCTACACAACGCGCATTCCGTTCTCGGCCTCCGCTGAAACGAAGCAGGCGGCGCGCAAAGACTTCTTTGCGTAATGATCGAAGACGTCTATGAGCCCCTGGGGCGTTACCGGGACGAGTTTCGCGGCAAATTCGCGCAACTCGTGCGGAAGAAGTTCACCGAACTTCTGAACGCCTCGGGCGTAGACGTGGCCGCCAATCGCAAGACGGCGAAGGGCGTGCGGAAACTGGAGAACGAGGCTTCGCGCGCCGCAGGCTGGAAGACGTTCTTGGGGGGCGTCTTGACCCTTGCGTTCCTCGGCGCTCTCGGCACCTTCATCTGGCTCTACAATCAGCCGAATCGCATGGCCTATCCTTACGCCATTGGGGGCATTGCGGGCGGCATCTTGCTCGGGCTCATCCTCTTGCCGTTCTATTTGGCGGCGTCCTCTCGGGCTACGGATTGTCGCGCGCGCGCGGAGGCGTTGAAGCAGAAGGCCTGGGAGCAGCTCGAGCCCTTGAATCGGCTCTACACGTGGGATCTCACGGTGAAACTCATCGAAGAGACCGTGCCGCGCCTCGCCTTCGACCCCTATTTCACGGCGCAGCGCCTCGCCGATCTCGAACGCCTCTATGATTGGGATGGAACGTTCAACCACGAGAAGTCCATGCTCTTTGCCCAGTCGGGCGTGATCAACGGCAACCCCTTCGTTTTCGGCGACTTCGTTGAGCAGTATTGGACGGAGGAGACCTACGAGGGCTCGAAGCGCATCTCGTGGACCGAATGGGAGACGGACGCAGAGGGCCGCCAGCATCCCGTGACCCGTTCGGAAACGCTCGTCGCCACCGTGACGGCCCCGAAGCCCGCCTATCAGACGAACAAGTTTCTGCTCTACGGCAACGATGCCGCGCCGAATCTGGTTTTCACGCGAAAGCCGTCCGAATTATCCGATGAGGGGGAGGGGTTCTTCGCGCGGCGGCGGCTCAAACGCAAGATCGACCGGCTGGAGGAGTTTTCGCGCAATCTTACCGACGATTCGAATTATACGATCATGACGAATCGCGAATTCGAAG
The DNA here is from genome assembly GCA_045617985.1 of Kiritimatiellia bacterium. Lineage (GTDB taxonomy): Bacteria > Verrucomicrobiota > Kiritimatiellia > RFP12 > UBA1067 > RUG572. The sequence goes on along the minus strand of JAZLJP010000150.1, from coordinate 10,774 downwards.
CGCTCTTCGAAACGATGTCGCGCAACGACGAAGTGGAGTACCGTCTCCTCTTCACCCCGATTGCCCAGCAGCAGCTTCTGTCGCTCATCAAGGATCGAACGGTGGGCTTCGGCGATGACTTTACGTTTGCCAAGGAGAAGAAAATCAATTTCATCCTCGCCAAGCACCTTTCCGAGATGACGCTCGACACCAATCCCGAACACTTCTACGATTGGGATGTCGACCACGCCCGCGAGCAGTTCATCGCGTTCAACGAGTCTTATTTCAAGCATGTCTATTTTGCCTTGGCGCCGCTTCTCGCCGTGCCGCTCTACCAGCAAACGCGCACGCACGAGGACATCTGGAAGGGCGTGATCGCGCCCGCTAGCCGCGCCTCCTTCTGGGAACACGAGGCGCTTGCGAACTTCCACGGCGAACAGCATTTCCAGCATCCGGAATGCGTGACGCATTCGATTCTGAAAACGCAGGTCGTCTCTCGCGCGGGCGGCGTGAGCCAGGTCGAAGTGACGGCGCAGGGCTTCCGCGGCGTGAAACAGGTGGCCTATAAAACGGTTTATGGCGGCGACGGGCGTTTCCACGAGGTAGCCGTACCTTGGACGGACTATCAGCCGGTTTCGCGAACGCGCGTTCTCCATGTCGCCGAAGGCGAAGCGGCGCCGGGCATCCCGGCCGATCCTCTCGCTACGACGCTCCGCCGTTCGATCCATTCTTGGTTCGGCAACCTAGAACATCCTCAAACCTTGCAGTGAAAGGAAGAAGAGAGAAAATGAAGAAACGCGGTGTTGTTGTTGCGGCGGTGGCCGCGGCGGTTTTCGGCGTGGGGGCGAAAACGTGCGATTTGACATTTGTCGGCTATACGGGAGCGAGTACGCTCGAGAATTTCCCGGCGCTCGTCAAGCTTCCGGCGATGGCCGAGGGGTTCACGGCGGCCGATTCCGTGGATGGCATCTGGTTCACGGATGAGACGGGGCGCGTCATTCCGCACGAAGTCGATTCGCGCACGGCATCCGGCGACTCGTTCGTGTGGGTGAAAGTGCCGAAACTCGTCAGCGCGAAGACGAAGATCACGCTCCATTGGGGCGAGGCGGCCAAGCCCGCGCAGGTGCCGCCGGCGACGGAAGTGTGGAAGGGCTATGCCGGCGTGTGGCACTTGAACGAAGCGGCAGGCGCCGCGGCCGATGCCTCCGGCAACGGCCGGGTGGCAACGCCGGGGGGAACCGAGGCGGCGAAACTTGTGGGCACGAAAGGCCTTGTGGGCGGCGGTCGTGTGAACGCGACGGCGGGTGGCTATGCGCGTGGCTATCTCACCGTGGCGCCCTATACGCTCGGCGATACGTTTACGGTGTCGGGCTGGTTCAAGGCGGAGGTACCCGTTGCGGGGCATCCCCGCGCGTTTTCGCGCAAGGCCAATTGCCTCGATGCCGACGGTTGGGAGGTGTTCTGGTGCCAGCGTTCTACGGCGATTGGCGGCCGCGGCGGCGGGAAGACGCTCCCGGGCGTGTGGACGGGCGATGACGTGTCGCTTGACTGGGTGCAGGTGACCGCCGTCTATGCGGGCAAGCATCTGACGATCTACGAGAACGGCGTACGCGTGAACGAAGGCGCGATCGATCCGGCCACGGATAACGGCAAGCCGCTCGTTTTCGGTTGCGATGCGGACGGCAACGAGGTGTCGTTCTTCGGGGACTATGACGAACTGCGCCTCACGGCCGGCGCGTTGTCGGCCGATCGCGTGATGGCCGACTATCTGACCGCGCGTATGCCCGAGACGTTCCTCTCCGCGCGCCCGGCACCGCTGCCGGCCGACCCCGTGGACAAGGCGGCCTGCGCGGGCGACGAGGCGAAGTGGGCGCTCATGAAGTGGTTCCTCGACAACGAATACGGCCATCCCCCGGTGGGACGCCCGAAGGACATGACCTTCGTGGACAACAGCATCGTCTTCGGTAATCGCGTGGTCGTGAATCTCACGGTGGCGCTTCCTGCGGGGGCGTCGGCGGCGAAACCGTGCCCCGTTCTTCTGATGGGCGACTTCCGCACGTGGAACAACGGCCTTCATGACGACGAGTTGACGCGCAAGCAGGCCGCGCAGCAGGCGGATATCGATCGCCTCGTCACCTCGCGCGGGTACGCGATCGTCCACTACGATCTCAACGAGGTCGCACCCGACCAGCCGCGCCGGGCGATGATTGACGGGTTGAGATTCCAGAGAAAGCATTGGAAAGTTTTTCAGCGGTGTCCGTACGGCGTCTTCGAACTCTACGGCGGCCATCTCGACCGCACGGCGACGAGCTGGGGCACGATTCGCGCGTGGGCTTGGGGCCATAGCCGCGTGTTGGACTGGATTGAAACGCAGCCGATGATGGATGCGAAACGCGTTGCCGTGCTCGGCCATTCGCGCCTTGGAAAAACCGCGCTCTGCGCGGGCGTCACGGATCCCCGCTTCAAAGTGGTCTACTCGAACGCCTCCGGCTGCGGCGGCGCGAAGAAGAACAAGTTCGACTTCCCGGCGAGCGAACACATCGCCCAGATCACGCGGGGCTTTCCGTATTGGTTCTGCCGCAACTTCTACCAGTGGTGCGGCCGCGACATGGAAATCACCCACGATCAGGACGAATGGATGGGCCTCATTGCGCCGCGCTACCTCTATGTGGCGAGCGGCTCGAAGGATCGCTGGGCGGGCCCGCCCGCCGAGAAGGCCGCCGCCGAAGGGGCGGCGAAGGCGTGGGAGAAGCGCGGCTTGAAGGGCATGGGCGGCCACGTGGGCTACCACTGCCACGAGGGCCCGCACGACCTCGGCGTCTACGATATCAAACTCTTCCTCGATTTCTGCGATACACGGCTTTAATGCGAAAGGACTGCTGCCATGAGTGCTCGTCGCTTCGTTTGGTTTTTCGTCACCACGGGCCTGATAGGAGCGCTCCTGGCGGCATTCCCGGATTGTCCGGCGATCGGGCCCACGGTGGCGTGGGACTTTACGCGCGGTGTACCCGAGGGCGTTCATCCGCGTTCCTTTGCACGTGTGCCGCAGGGCGAAGGCCTCGTTTCCGTGGCGGATGGCGACTTGGCGCGCGCGAGCGGCGCTCAGCTGAAGCAGAAGTTCATTTTCCCGGAAGCGTTCCTCTTTGAAGCGGAATTCGTGCCGCCGAAGGGCGCTGTGGACGGCGTGGAGAGCGGCATCCTCTTCGACGACATGTATGTGAACTACCTGCCGAAGCGCAAGGATCGTGGCTTGCAGGTGATGCTCACGCGGCGGGGAACGGATTGGACGCCCGTCGTCTATGTCGGTTTTGGCAATACGACCTGTCGCGTGGCGGGGCCAACCTGTACGCTTGTGCCCGGCAAGCCTGCGCAGCTCGCGTTCCTCTTCGACGCAAACCGCCGCCTTGTGTGGCAGTTCGGGGAGAAGACGGCCGAAATGACGTTCATCGCCCGCGCGGGCGGTTTGGTACCGTCGTCCTTCCCCACGATCATCGGCGATCGCTACGGCTCGAACTATTCGCCATTCAAGGGCACGATCCGACGCGTGGCGATTACGCCTGTGGCACGCCCGAAAATCGCCTTTGCGACGAGAGGACGCCAGGCGTTCGTTCGCGGCGAGGAAGGGGCGAGCCTCGAAGGCGACCTCGAGAACCATTCCAACGCGGCGTTGGAGCAGGTTGCCGTGACGGCCTGCCAGTACGCGGCGTCCGGCCGGCTCGTCAATCGCTTCACGACGGCTCTTGGTTCCATTCCGGCAGGGGAGAAGCGGAGCGTGTCCCTCCCCGTGGAGACGCGTCTTGGCGGGAAGGAAACGAATCTTCGCGTTGAGATTTCCTATCGCGGTGGCAAGATCGAGCGCCAACTCCCCGTCCTGTTGGGGCCAGCGCCCACACGGCGGATGCCGGCGCTCATGTGGGGCTTTTCGGCGTCGGTTTCGGTGCTCGCAGATCTCGGTTTTACACATGGGCTCGACTACGGTCTGGGGTTCTCGCGTATCCAACCGGAAGGGAATGATCCAACGCTCGTTCTCAGCAAGCTCGACGCCGCGCTTGCCGTGGGCGTGCGCCTTGCAAAGAGCGCGGGCGTCCTGTTGCCGGAGGGGGCGGAGCCGGAACGGTTTTCCCGACGCACGCGCACGGGGCTCGTGGGATTCGGGGCGAACCCGAAACCGCAAATCGAAGTCGGGCAGCCGGCGTTGTTGAAGCTCGCGAAAGACCTTGCGGCTACGAATGCGGCGGCGTTTGGCGCGCATCCCGCATTCGGCGGCGTGTTGCCGTGTTCGGAACAGCGCGACCATACGTTTCCATCGTTCAACACGGAGCACCTGCGCTATAAGGCCGAGACGGGGCGCGACGTGCCGCCCGAGGTGAACGGCACGCGGTTCAACCTGAAGGCGGCCACGGCGCGCTTCCCGAAGGGCGTGGTGCCGGTGGATGATCCGATCCTCGCCTACTACCGCTGGTTCTGGCGGGATGGCGACGGATGGCCGCGCTATACGGGTGCGGTGGCGGCGGGGTACCGCGAAGGCGGAGTTCATAAGGACTTCTTCAGCTTTTGGGATCCGTCCGTGCGATGCCCGCCCTGCTGGGGTTCGGGTGGCGAAGTCGACTATTTGAACCAATGGATCTATGCGGTGCCGGAACCGATGAATGTGGCGGGGCCGCTCGAGGAGATGTTCGCGATGGCGGCGGGGCGACCGGGCCAACAGGTGATGATGATGACGCAGCTCATCTGCTATCGTGCGCAGATCGCGCCGTCGAACGTGGTGGTGAAGCCTGTGCCGCCGTGGGTGACGAAACGTCCGCGTGCCGGGTTCCCGTCCATTCCGCCGGATTCGCTCCAGGAGGCGACGTGGTCCATGCTCGCGAAGCCCGTGAAGGGCGTCATGTACCATGGCTGGGGGACGATTTTCGAAACGGGGAACGAGACGGGGTATTGTTTTACAAATCCCGAAACGACGGAGCGGTTGCGGGAGCTTCTCACGGGCGTCGTTGCGCGGCTTGGGCCGACACTGCTCGATCTCGGGCGTGCGGCGTCGCCCGTTGCGATTCTCGAAAGCGCCACCACCTGTTTTATGGGCGGCCCCGCCTCGTTTGGGTGGAGCGCGCCTGCGGTGACGTTCCTCCAGCGCGCCCGGCTCGATCCGCGCGTCGTCTATGAGGAGACGATCCTGCGGGACGGCCTTGAAGGCGTGAAAGTTCTTTATGCGCCGCAATGCCGGTTCCTCACGCCGGATGTCATTGCGAAGATCCAGGCCTTCCAGCAAAAGGGCGGAATTCTCGTGGGCGATGTGGAGACGCTTGCGGCGCTCGCGCCGAATCTGCGCGCGCCGCTCGTGAGCTTCCGTCCGCCGCCTGCCTCCGATCATACGGAGGATATCGAGGCGATGGAGGCGGCGAAGTCGGGCGATGGCAAGCGCCGCGCGGGCACGGTACGGATGAAGCAGACGATGCTCCGCCAGGCGGACGAGCTGCGCGCCGCCTTGGCACCGCACTACCGCCCCGCCACGGATAGTTCAAGCGGCGAAATCGTCACCTACAACCGGCGGTGGCGGGATGTGGACTACGTTTTCGCCATCAACGACAAGCGCACGTTCGGCGACTACGTGGGGCCGTGGGGAATGACGATGGAGAAGGGCCTGCCGTTCGCGGGCGAGGTGACGCATGCGGATCCGGCCCGCCGGGTGAAGGCCGTCTATGAACTTTCGCGCGGCGGCGAGGTGGCGTTCACGCGCCTGGCGGATGGCACGGTGAAGGTGTCCGTTTCCTATGAGACGAACGATGGACGGCTCTTCCTCTTTTCACCGCAGAAGATCGCGTCGCTCGCGGTGAAGGCGCCGAAGACTATCGCGCGCGGTGCGGCCTTCGAGGTGGAGCTGCGCGTTCTCGACGAAATCGGGAAGCCTGTTGCGGCGCTTCTGCCCGTCGAGGTGCGTGTGACGGCGGCCGATGGCCGCGTGCTGGACGGTGTCGGCTACGCGAGCGCTCCCGGCGGCATTTGCCGCCTGCGTGTTCAAACGAACATCGATGACGCGCCAGGCCCCTATCGCCTCGCCTGCCGCGATTCGGCAAGCGGCCGCACGCAGACGGTGACGGTGGAGGGGCGTTAAAATCAAGTCGTTCTACGCTTCACGCCGCCGCGCCCTGCGAATCGGCCTGGACCTATCGCGTGACCGCGATTTCCAAATAGCGGATCACTGGTTCCGCTTCGGCTGGGTGAAGGCGAGGGCCTTGCCTTCCTTGTCGAGGGCGGCTTTGATGCGGCCGGGAACGAGGGTTTCGCGGAGGAGGAGGTCGGCAAGGGGATCTTCCACCCAATGCTGGACCGCGCGGCGAAGGGGACGGGCGCCGAGGGCGTCGTCCGAGCCCTTTTCGCAGAGGAAGTCCACGGCCTTCTTGTCGAGCTCGAGGGTCATATCCTTTTCGGAAAGGCGCGTGCGGAGCTTCGCGAGTTCGAGGTCGAGAATGCTCACGATTTCATCCTTGCCGAGCTTCTTGAAGACCACGGTTTCGTCGAAGCGGTTGAGGAGCTCGGGGCGGAAGGTGCGTTTCGCCTCGTCGAGGAGCTTGTCGCGCAGCGCTTCGTAAGACGTCGTTGCGGTGTCTTGCGAGAAGCCGAAGGACTTGCCTTCGCGGGCGAAATCGAAGCCGAGGTTCGCGGTGGCGATGACGATCGTGTTGCGGAAATCGACCTGGCGGCCCTGGCCGTCGGTGAGGCGGCCGTCTTCGAGGAGCTGGAGCATCATGTTCATGACGTCCGAAGAGGCCTTTTCGAATTCATCAAAGAGAACGACCGAGTAGGGGCGGCGGCGTACGCGCTCCGTGAGCTGGCCGCCTTCGTCGTATCCCACATAGCCGGGCGGCGCGCCCACGAGACGGGAACTCGTGAAGCCGGAGGAGAATTCCGTCATGTCGAGCGCGATGAGCGCCTTGGGGTCGCCATAGACCTTTTCGGCGAGCATCTTTGCAAGGAGCGTTTTACCCACGCCCGTCGGCCCGAGGAAGAGGAAGGACCCGATCGGCCGCTTGGGATCGCCGAGATTTGCACGCGAGCGGCGAAGGGCGCGGGCGATCGATTCGATCGCATCGGCCTGGCCGATCACGGTGGCGTTGAGTTCGCGTTCGATGTTGAGGAGTTTCCCGGCGGTCGATTCCGTCATACGCTCAACGGGCACGCCGGAGATCGAGGCGACGGTGGAGGCGATGTCGTCTTCCGAAACGTCAATCGTCTTTTCCATGTGCTCTTCGCGCCAGGCTTTGAGCTTCTTTTCGAGTTCGTCGCGGGCGGCGAGTTCGGCGTCGCGCCATTTGGCGGCGTCCTCGAAGACGCTCGCCTTGACGGCGGCGTCCTTCTTCGCGTGGAGCTCGTCGATCTTCTCCTGGTCGGCCTTGAAGTCCGGCGGGCGCACGGCCGTTTTGAGGCGCACGCGCGCGCCTGTTTCATCGAGGGCGTCGATGGCCTTGTCGGGGAGGAGGCGCGCGGGCAGATAGCGAGCCGTAAGGGTGACGGCGGCGCGCAGGGCCTCGGGCGAGAACTTCACGTTGTGGTGTTCCTCGTAGCGCGGGGCGATGCCGGTGAGAATCGCGACGGCGTCGTCGATCGAAGGTTCGTTGACGATGATCGACTGGAAGCGCCGTTCGAGGGCGGCGTCCTTTTCGATCGACTTGTGGTATTCCTTGAGCGTCGTTGCGCCGACGACCTGCAACTCGCCGCGGGCGAGCGCGGGCTTGAGGATATTGGCGGCGTCCATGGCGCCTTCGGCGCCGCCGGCGCCGACGAGCGTGTGGATTTCATCGAGGAAGAGGATGACCTTTTTCACGCGCTTCGTCTCTTCGATGAGCTGTTTGAGACGCTCTTCGAACTGGCCGCGGTATTGGGTGCCGGCGACGACGCGGGCCATGTCGAGGGAAATGACGCGCCGATCGCGCATGCGTTCCGGCACGTCCCCCACGGCGATCGCCTGGGCGAGGCCTTCGACGACGGCGGTTTTGCCCACGCCGGCTTCGCCGATCAGGACGGCGTTGTTCTTCGTGCGGCGGGAGAGCACTTGGATGATGCGCTGAAGCTCGGTTTTCCGGCCGATCACGGGGTCGAGTTCGCCCTTGCGGGCAAGCGCGGTGAGGTCGCGGCCGAAGGCGTTGAGGGCCGGCGTCTTGCTTTTGTTCTTCTGGGCCTTGCTCGGCTGGGCGTTCCCTTCGTCGGGGCCGCCGTCGCCGTCGGTCCTGTCGTCATCGTCCTTGGCGTCATCTGTTGGCGTCTCGTTCTTTTCGACAGGGGCGGAAGAGGAGCCGGCGGCGATGAATTTGTCCGTATCGAGATCATGGCCGTAGAGGATCTGGGCGCCGGCCGATTCGCCTTCGCGGAGAATGGCCAGAACGAGGTGTTCCGTGCCGATGAGATCGCATTTGAGGTGTTGGGCTTCGATCTTCGCGAGTTCGAGGATCTTCCGTGTACGCGGCGTGAAAGGAATGTCGCCCAGCACGCGGGCATCGCCGCTGCGACCGATCATCTGCTCAAGCTGGAGGCGTAGTTCATCGGGGTCGAGGCCGAGGCGCTCGAAGCGGCGGCAGGCCTCGCAATTGGGAATCGCGAGGATGGAACAGAGGATGTGTTCGGTGCCCACGTAGGTATGGTTGAACTGGCGGGCGGCGGAAACGGCGCCATCCAGCGCGCGTTCGGCATTGGGAGTGTAATCGTTCTTCATTTTATCAATATTTCACAGGGTTCAAATTTGGAACTCGGCCTTGATTTGCCGAATTTGCTTTTCTACATCAGACATTCTTCGGCATAGCGGTTGAATTCCACGGAGGCGAACCGGCGGTTGATCTTATCGGCGAGCGCGGCATCGCGGGCGTCGCGTTTGCGGGTATCTTCCGGCGTTTCGTTTCCGAGTTCGGGCGCGTTCAATTGAACGCGCATCATCTTGATCGTTTCCGCGCGCGTGATGCCGTCGAGAAACCCGAGGGTCGTACCGAGGCAGATCGGCGAGAGAAGGTCGAGCAATTCGCCGGGGGCGAGAAGGCGGGCTTCCCGCAGAAGCGCCAAGGCGCGGGCGATGGCGTCTTCCAGAATCCGCGGATTGTCTTCCACGAGCGCCCGGCGGGCGTTGTTCTCCTGGGTGACGAGATCGGCAAAGAGATGTTCGGCATGGCGCATCAGGTCTTGTTCGCTCACGCCGAGCGTGGCGGAATTGCGGATGCGGAAGATGTGGGCGGCCTGATGGACGCCGTCTTCGCAGATGCTGGAACTCTGGAAGCGGATGCCTTCAAGCGCATTCATCGCGGGCAGGAGGTCGCCGATGAGATGCAGGGCCTCAAGATGGAATTCGCCTTCGATGCAAAGACCGGTTCCGCAATGGAGGGGGTCGGGCGAGAGAAAGCCGAAGTCGGTATCCCAGGCGAAGGCGGTGTCGCGTGCGAGTTTCTTTTCTTCGGCAACGAGCTGCTTGTAGGCGGAGGGGAGGTCGTCGAGATTGCCCCAGTTGGCGGTGAGCGTCCAAACATCCTTGGCTTCGAACGGCTTGTCGGCCGGATTGCGCCACAGGAATAGCTGCCCGCCGGAGAGAACGTCGCGCGCGAGGAGATTCGGGTATTCGCCGGCTTTGCGTCGTTTCATGCCTGAACCTCCCCGATGGCGTTGTCGAGATCGTCGAGCTGGCGCTTGAGAGCGGCGGCCCGGCGATAGTCCTCGCGGGCGATCGCTTCTTTCAAGTCGCGTTCCAGAATGGTGCGCTGGTCGGCGGTGTTGGAAATCTTCTCCACGCCGGGGGCGGCCCCCACGTGACGCTTGGCGTATTCGCCTTGGAGAAATTCACGTTGGATCTGCTTGGCGAAGGTCTTCCAGCAGGCGGGGCAGCCGAGGCGGCCCGACTCCTTGATTTGCTCCCATGTCGCCTTACAGGCGGGGCAGGTTTTGTTTTCGGTTTCTTCGACTTCGGCAACGCCCTTCATGAAATCGAGCGTGGCTTTGACGAGCCCATCGACCAGCGGCTTGGGAAGGTCGGTGCCGTCTCCGTTGATGGCCTTGAACTGAACGCCGTGCGGGGCGTTCTTGCCGGGTTTCCCGGGCGGCGGGCGATTGGCCTTTTCGGCACAGGCCTTGCAGACGTAGAGTTCTTTCTCTCCGCCGTCAACCTTGATCGTGACAGGCACCTGGGCTTCGGCCTTATGGCAGATTTCGCATTTCATCGAGGAATCAATCCATGTAGAGGGACGGCACCTTTTGACCCGTGGAACGGATCTTGCCGGGCGTGGACGGGCGCGTAGCGGGGGCAGGCTTCGTGGAGGCCGCCGTCTTCCCCGCGGCTTGCGGCTTTGCGGCGTTCCGGGGCTTGGCTCTCGAGGTGGAGGGCTCCGGGGGGATTGGCTTTGCGGCCTCGGGGCGAGAGGGCGCCTCAACGTCGCGGGCGCCTTGCGCACCGGGGGCGGCCGGCAGATGGGACGTCATCTGATAGAGTTTGATGCAGCCGAAAACGAGCAGGGCGAGGGCGACAAGCGACCCCAACGCGAGGAGGGCGATACGCCAGGTCCGCCGCGGGATGTCTCCCACGCGGTGGATGATGTTGGAGGAAAGTTCCGAGAGGCTTTCGCGGAAACGATCGGCCGCGGAAACGCCTGTATCCTCGTAGGCCGAAGACGTGAGGTAGGGCGAAGAGGCGTCGATCTGCGGCGGAAGTCCGCTGGAAGGTTTGGGGGCTGGGCGCGCCGGCGCGGCGGCGGGCGGCTGTTCGAAGAGGTCGAGCCCCTTGACGACGGCCGGCTGCGGCTCGGGCTCTGAAGGCTCGGGGGGCGGAGGC
>JAZLJP010000149.1:0-23028 GCA_045617985.1 Kiritimatiellia bacterium | reverse complement strand
AGCCCGCCTCGTAGTGGCGCTGACGCCAGTAGTTCTCGATGGCGACGCGCACGCGCGCGCCGCGCGGCAGCCAGTGGGCGAGGCCCGGACCGACCTGGTCGTTGATCGTGAAGAGCCCGAGCTGCTTGCCGAGCACGCGGTGGTCGCGCTTCTTCGCCTCTTCGATCTGCGCGAGCTTCGCATCGAGATCCGCCTGGTCTTTGCCCACAATGCCGTAGAGGCGCTGGAGCATCTTGTTCTTCTCGCCGCCACGATAGTAGCTGCCCGCCCCCTTCATGAGCTTCACCGCGCCGATCTGCGCGCTGTGTTCCACGTGGGGACCGCGGCACATTTCAAAATAGTCGCCCACCGTGTAGGTGGAGATCTTTTCGCCGGAGGCCTGCACATCAGCCAGACGCTCGAGTTTGTACGTCTGCCCCGCCAGCTTCGCGGCCGCCTCTTCGGCCGTCATCTCGGCCCGCACGAACGGTTCGTCGAGCGCAATCAAGCGTGCGACTTCTTTTTCAATCGCCGGGAAATCTTCGGGGGCAAGACGATGCTCGAGATCGAAATCGTAATAGAATCCGTCATCTGTCGCAGGCCCGATATCCGTGAGGGTGCCCGGGAACAGATTGCACACGGCCCGCGCCACGAGGTGGGCGGCCGAATGACGGCGCATTTCTTCTGTGATGTCCATTTTAGCTAACTTCTCCTTGAAAGCTAATATAATACACCTTGTTTTAATGCAAAACAAGTTGAAAATGAGGGAGGAGGCAAAAAAAATCGATTCTACGGGCTCGTTCTACCGCTGGAGGAACGGATTCCCCTCGATTTCCCGCGCGATCGTCGTGGGCATGCCGTGGCCCGGAACGACCTGCGTTTCAGGCGGCAGCGCGGCGAGGCGCGCGAGCGAGGCCTTCATCGCAAGCGCGCTCCCGCCAGGGAAATCGGTGCGTCCGCACGACCCGGCAAAGAGCGTATCGCCCGAAACGAGGAAGTTCTCTTTCGGGAACTGGAAGCAGACGCTCCCCGGCGTATGGCCTGGCGTGGAAAGAACGTGCATCTCAAGCCCGCCGAGGAGGAACACCGCCCCCTCGTCGAGCTCGAGTGCAAGCGTGTGCGGCCGCGCCACCTTCTCGTAGTCGGGCGGCCACACGTTGAGCGGCGAGGTGAACACGGCCTCGTCAGCCCTCGCGAGGTACACCGGGAGTGTGGGCCACTTTTTCAAGAGCGCCGGAAGGCCCCCGATATGGTCGAAATGCGCGTGCGTCAAAAAGACGCCCGCAGGCGTAAGCCCCTTCTGCTCGCAGTATTCAACAACGCTCTCCCCCTCCGCTCCGGGATCGAAGACGAGCGCCGCTGCCGGCTCCCGCCAAAGAATCACGCAGTTCGCCCCAAAGGCCCCCAACGGAAGAATCTGTTTATTCATAGCATCACTTGATTTCATAAGAAGGTGTATTCCAGGCTTCCACGGTGTAGGTGAGGCGCCCGCGATTCGCAGGCGCTTCGATTTCGCTTTCCATCGCCTCGCCCGGCAATAGCGAGAAGAAGTTTTCCGAGTAGTGAACCGGCGTCACATACCGTTTCGCCTCATCTACGCCCTTGATACGCACCATGAAGGCGATGCGCGCACCCACGTTCGTCACACGAAGGCCGCGCGCGGTCGGCTCAACCGCCAAGCGCGTTTTCGGCAACTTCGCGAGGTTCTCGAATCCGTTCACGCACGGCCCCGTCGCACGCTCGCGATTCGTATAGCGCGCGTTCGAGCGCCAGTAGAATGTGGAGGCAATCTCCTTCCCCTTCTCCAGAAGACGCAGCTTGATGAAATGCGGCCCCGTGAGGCCGAGCGTCTCAAACGGAATCGTAAAGAGATCCACATGCGTTTCGCCCGGCACCGCCGCTTCCGCCGTCTTCTCCCACACCTTCTTCGAGTCGAAGGAATAGACTTCCGCCCGCACGGCGAGCGTGCGCGTGCCGTACACGTCGCTCGCCACCGAGACGCGGTTCGAGAGATACTCGTACTGTGCATGGAGCGGCTCAAGGGCGTTCTTCTGTGCGAAGAAGCTCGACGACTGGTCGAGATCGTAGTCCCACGCGTGCGACCCGATCTGCGGAATCGGCGTATTGTTGAACCAGAAGAGAACGCCCGTCGCCCGGTTGCGCGCCCGATTCCACGTTTCCCAAAGCGCCCGGTGCGCGATGGCATCCGCCGCCTGCGCCTTGCGCGCGTATTCGTCGAGCGTCTGCGATTCGCCGTACCCGTTCACATGGGCGTGATGGAACTCCGTCATCTTATCGAAGCCCCCGCCCTCGCGATACTTCCACGCCGGCACGTTCATCGGCCAAAGGAACTTTTCCGGCATGAACGTGCGAAGCTGCTCGGCACACGGCAGCGCACACGTGCCGTACTCGGGATTGAAGCCCCACACGCGGCTGCCGCGGGGACTTGCCGTATCCTCATAATAGCGCATCGGATTCACCGGGAAATACGGCGAGCCGTCGTGCACGCCGTCGCACTCGCTCTGCATCATCCAGCTCGTCGTACCCGTGAGGCGCTTCACGAGCTCCTCTGTGCCCGCCATTTCGGTCGATTCGTTCGAGGCCACCCAATGGACGAGCGAGGCGTGCGGACGAATCCGCTTCACCGTATCCTCCACGTTCGCAAGGTAGAGATGCGCATCGTCGGGATGGCGCGTATCGCCCGTCATCCAGAATTCCTGCCACACGAGAAGCCCGTACTCGTCGCAGAGCTGATAGAAGTAGTCGCTCTCGGCAATGCCGCCCGCCCACAGGCGAAGCAGATTCACGCCGCTCTCCGCCGTCAGGCGGATTTCCTTGGCCATGCGCGCATCGTCCGCCTTGAGCATCGCCTCGGGAATCCAGTTCGTGCCGCGGATGAAGATCTTGCGTCCGTTCACAAAGAACTGCCGCGCGCCGTTCGCCCCCGTAGGGGAGCTCGTGGCCTCGCGCACGCCGAAGCGCACCTGCATCCGGTCCGAAACGCCCTTCTTGCCTTTTCCCTTGTCCTGCAGGAATTCGACCTTCGCCGTATAGAGGTTCTGCGGGCCCTTGTTGCGCGGCCACCAGAGTTTCGGCTGCGGCAACTTCACCGTGAGCTTCTCCGTGCGGCGCTCGCCGCGGAAGAGCGAAAGCGCACGCTCGCCGCGGATGTTCGTACCGTCGATCGTCCAGGTGAGAACGCCCTTCCGGCCGCCCGTCGCCGCATTGTGCAAGTCGACTTCGCACGTCAATTCGGCTTCGGAAAAATCCTTGTTCAGTTTCGTTCGCACGAACGGCGCATCGAGGCGCACGCTATCCGTGGCAAAGAACGTGATGTCGCGCCAGATGCCCGTGTTGCGGTCGCGTACGCCGTCGCAGAACGTGAAGTCCCAGCCGGCGGACATGAGCATCGTCACGTTGCGGCCGATTTCGCCATCGCCGCCGTTATGCCACTCGTTGTTCGCGGCCCCCCACTTCTTCGGTTTCACCGTGCCGGGATGGTCCACCGGGCTCACCTTCACGAGAATGTCGTTCACCGCGCCCGGCTTCACGAAGCTCGTCACGTCCACGGCCGTGCGGGCGAACATGCCCGCCGTCGAGGCGACGAGGCGAGCGTTGAGGAAGATTTCGCTTCGGTAGTTGATGCCTTCCGGCCTCATCCAGATCGTCTTCCCCTTGAAGTCGTCCGGAAGGCGCACCTGCGAACGGAACGTGGCCGTGTAGAAGTCGCGATTCCGGCTGAGGTCGGGAATGCGATTCTCTTCGAGCTTGTTGTTGAGCCCCCAATAGGGATCGGGCACTTTCTTGTTCGCAACAAGCGTTCCGAGCACGGTGCCCGGCACCTGGGCCGGCATCCACTCGTTCGGCGCCGTCGCCTGCGCCATCTCCCACGCGCCGTTCGCCCGAACGACGGAACGAACGCGGAACACGTCAGAACCGGCCGCGGCCTGCACCGTTCCGACCGTTCCGGCACAGGCCCACACGCCCGCCGCAACGGCACCCCACCACCTCATCCTTGCACCTTTACCCGACATGGAATCGCCTCCTTTGATCATCGATTAACGGGCCGCCGGGGCCATCGGCTTCGCCGCAGGGGCAGGAGCCGGCGCGGCCGGTTTCGCCGCCGGCCGACGGAACGAGGCCGGGATCGCGGAGAGACGGCAGTAGATCACGTCCGCCAAACGCCGATGCCCTTCCGAGTTCGGATGGAGCAGGTCATGATCGGCATTGCGGAAGCACTTGCCGTAGGCCTCCTTCTCGAGCGGCACAAGACCCGCCTCGGCATTGAGGTCGATCACCGGGCAGCCCCAGATCGCGGCGCCTTCCTTCACGGCCTTCACATAGTCGTCGAGATAGAGCCCGAGCGTGTTCGGCCAGTTCATCGCGGGCTGCACGTTCGTCGGCGAGCACTGGAAGAACGCGCGCGTGGTGGGCGTCAAGATCACAATCTGCGAATCGGGATAGCGCGTTTTCAGCTTCTTGAGCGCCACGTTGATGCGGCCCTTCACCGTCTTCGAATCAAAGCAGAGGCGGCGTTCCTTCAAGGTGCGCATCTTGCCCCACCAGTTCACCTGGCCTTCCACGTAGTCATACCATTCGCCGAGCGGCACGCCGCCCGCGAAATCATTCGTGCCCACGAAAATGAAGACGGCATCCACGGCGTCGCCCATCTCCTTGATCATGCGATCCGTCTGGCCGGGGATGTGCGACCATTGATGCCCCGAAATGCCATAGACGCGCGAATCCCATTCAAGCCACTTCGTGAGATACTGCCAGTAGACGTTGTTCCCGCGAATCTGGTGCTTATCCGTAATCGAATCGCCCAGCACGCCCACGCGTAGCCCCTTCCACCCCCTGGGCGGCGTTGCAAAGTCGCCGATCTTCTCAGCGGCCAAACTCGTCAGCAAACCGCCCGCCACAACACTAAGCGCAACCATCTTCCTGATTTCCATCGTCATTTTCCTTTCTGTTAAATTTCAGAGATCCTTAACTCTTTCGTTCTACGCGCGTCAGTTCAACACCCGTGCGATCTGCTTGGAGATCACATCGCCGATACGCACGTAGATTGGCGAAGAATACCCCTCATCGGACAACTCGAGAGCCAGTTCCCGCGCCACACCCTGAATGCGTGCGACCATTCCATCTAAACGGGAGAAGACAAGCCGTGGATCGATTTCGGCCTTTTCCGCCATCGCCCGAAAACTCTCCCGCCGAACATCGCGGTAGGCACGAGCGCCGCCGATACGCATCGCAGGCCGATCGCCAAGTTCAGGATACGCCAATGTTGACATCAAGTCGTATTGCGGAGCGACCTCGACACGGGCCCCATTGTAGAGAATCGCATAGTTTTTACCATGCGCATCGGCATTTCCGATCAAGTAACCGAACAAGACGTAGTCGAGGAACTTCAACATCCCCACCGCGCCGATTCGCGAGGCCCGAAGATAGCGCAAACAGCGAACCAAGGACGGGCCTCCTTCAACCTCGTATTTCATTTCCGCAGGGCACCCCATCATCTGGCAGAAATCCTCCTGATGAAGTCGCCTCACCCCATTGGCGGCAATAACACGATCAAATCGTTTCGTCCAGTAATACGAAGTCGCCTTGATATCAAGGATTCCGCTTTCCGCAGCGGCCAATCCCATCTTCGCCGCAAGCCGCTGACAAAAGCACTCATTGGCAACGGTCTCGGGGAAACGGATCATCGCCGGCTTGATGATGTGCGTCGATGCCGCACCGTAAAGCGGAAGTGAAATCGCCGTACCATCCCACCGCGCAATCAACTTGTCCTGCGCACCCGCCCCCGAGATTCGGTAGCCTTCGATCTTGTCGATCAAAAGAGGCCTTTGAGGCAGGATCTTCAAGAGCTCATCCGCCTCGTCCGCAGAGAGGATTTTGATTCGCTCTGTTTCTTCAGCCCCCCCTACACCTTCCTCGTAAAGCGAGATCGCCCCCGCGCAATCACCTCCCAGAGCCTTGAGATAGCCGAAAACATTCCCGTAGGAGATGTGGAGGATCTTCTCCAAACGACGGCGCACCACCTCCGGCGGCAGGAGATTCTCGAAGAAAACCTTGGATTTCAATGCGTCAAACGGACGATCGCCAAGCGGCAAGGATTGCGACAGCTCGCGCGCATTGGAATCGGCGAGATACGCCGGATCATATTTGAACTCGAACACATCGACCGAATCGTCGTAACTCAGAGTTCCGGCAAATCGATCCAGCATGAAGACGTTGAGACGCTCAATCATCCGTCACCTCGCATCCCGGTGGAAGATCGAGGTTGACTCTCAGGCCTAGAGTTTCCATAACCGCCAACACTTTCCCGAGTTGAATCGTTTCCTTCCCGGCCTCCAAATCAAGTACGAACCGATAACCGACGTTCGACAGTTGCGCAAGTTGAACCTGCGTCACCTTCTGTTCCTTGCGAACCTTTCGAATGATCTCGCCAATCTTGGCAACTGTACGCGTCTCTATCATACTCTTTCCCTTTGCGGAACATTATACCAAATCCATCCCGCCGTCCGCAACAGAAAACTTACCGAGCGGTAAGATTCGTCTACATACAAACCAACACGCCATAAAACCTTACCGAACGGTAAGGGAATATGCCTCACTTATAGATTAGCGCTCCTTCGGCCATCTGCTCGAATCGCACGGCGGAAGGACGGTTCGCCTCCGCGCGCCCGCGAAGGTCGCGCTCCATCTGCTTCTGGGCGCGATCGTCGTCGCCGTCGAGCAGATGTTCCGCATGCTCTGCTGACGGCGCACGCCCGGAAAATGGGCAGAGACACCGACGGCGACGGCGCTGAACGGCCGAATCGCCCGCGCAAGCCTTGACCCAGATCTGGCTTCCCACCCGCACATTGGGAAACCTCGCGTTGAAGGCCAGCCCGAACGCCGTCAGGCGGACGGACTGGCCGTCAACGCCGAGGCTTTGCAATTACCTCATTTTTTAAATTCACTTGCTGCGCAAAGAGAGAACGGTGATTTCGGCGGGCACGCCGAGGCGGAGCGGGAAACCCGCCCATTGTCCTGTTCCCGGGGAAACGTAAAGTGCGATTCCGTTCTCTTCGTAGAGGCCGCGCACATGATCCTGATTCATCGCCTTCACCAGTACGTCCAACCCCAGAACCGCGCCACCGTGCGTATGCCCCGAAAGCTGCAACTTCACGCCCGCGCGGCGGTTCATCGCAAGATTGACCGGCTGATGCTGAAGGAGAATCCGGCACGCCCCCACGGGCGCACCCTGAAACGCCTTCACGAGGTTCGGCCCCTCCATGCACCGCATACGGTTCCTCACTGCGGCAAAATCGGTGACGCCGCCCACCACGAGCTGCGCGCCGCCGCGTTCGATCGTGCGATGGGCGTTGTCGAGCATGTGGATGCCCCATTCGGCATAGACGGGCCCCCACACGGCATAGTCGCTGTAGTATTCATGGTTGCCCGTGCAGCCCACCACGCCTTCGCGGGCCTTGAGGTCCTTGAGCGGCGCAAGGTCGTCCCGACGCTTCTCGGGCGTTCCATCCACGCAATCGCCCGTGATGCAAACGAGATCGGCGTTAAGCGCGTTCACGCGCTTAACAATGCCTTCCGTACGGCCCCTCCTTGCCGCAGGACTGCAATGGAGATCGCTCAGCTGCACGATGCGGAACCCATCGAACGCGGGGGAGAGTCCCTCAACGGCGACCTCCACTTCGCGTACGCGCGGCACGCGTACGCCTTCCCAAATCCCCCACCCGGCAACGAGCAGCGAAAGGAACGCAAGCGCCAGTAAAACGGAAACGTTTTCCTTCCGATCCACCGCCCTGCCGCGCAACCGGGCAAGGCCGCGCCACAGCCCGCGCAACACCCACCAGGCCGAAGACGCGGCAAAAAGAAGCATCGCCGAAGAATAGCTCCAGCCCGTCAGGTTCACGAACCGTTCCGGCAAATCGGGCACAAAGGAGTCGCCCCCGAAAAACTTGTAGATCAAAAACTTCTGCGAAGCGACGAGCAGAAAAAGCGCGAGCGCCCAGTTCCCTGCGCGCCCGAGCCGTAGGGGCCGCACGAACGTGAACAGCAAAACCGCCCACGCCACGAGTGGCCCGTATTCGAAAACCTGCCGAATCACCGCATTACTTCGCGACGATCTGGCCCGCCTTCGCGAGCATTTTCGCTTCCACGCTCTGGATTTCCGCGAAGCCCTGCGAGCTGTGCGGGTTGAGGCCGTTGGAGGCCTCCATGGAGCTGTCGGCTTCGTTGTAGATCGTCGCCTTGAGGCCCTTGAGCGCTTCGAAGAAGATATTGCCCTTGTAGGGGCCGAGCGTCACATCGGCGGGGGCCTTGTCGGCCCACGTCTGAATCGCGGCGCGCGCGGCCTGCGTGGCGGGATCGTACCAACGGCCGTCGTAGATCTGGTCGCTCACGAGCTTCGAGAGCTGCTGGAAGAGGAGCGTGGAGCGACGGTCCATAATGCCTTCGTAGATGTACTTGAGGCCCCAGGAGAGGACTTCCATGCCAGGCGCTTCGTACACGCCGCGGCTCTTCGTGCCGATGATGCGGTTTTCAAGCGCATGCTTCATGCCGATGCCGTTGCGGCCGCCGACCTTGTTCATTTCGAGCATCACTTCGTACGGCGTCATCTTCTTGCCGTTCACCGCAACGCAGCGGCCCTTCACGAAGGAGAGGGTCACCTTCTCGACCTTGTTCGGCGCCTTTTCCGGCCACACGCCCATCGTGGGCTTCACGATGCGCATCGAGGTTTCCATCGACTCGAGGTCTTCCGCCTCATGCGAGAGACCGGCGAGGTTCGCATCCGTCGAATACTTCTTCTTCGTGCCCACGAACGCCACGATGTTGCGCTTCGCGAGAAACTCGACCATCTGCGTGCGGCCCGGGAAGAGCTTCAGGAGATCCGCATCGCGCCACGGCGCATACACGCCGAACTTCGGATCGAGCACGTTCGTGTAGCGCTCGAAACGCATCTGGTCGTTGCCACGGCCCGTCGCACCATGCACGAGCACCGTGCAGCCGGCCTTCTTCATCGCCGGAAGGAGCGCCTTCACCGTCACCGCGCGGGCGATGCCCGTGGAGTTCCAGTAGCCGCCATCGTACATGGCCTGGCACTTCACCGTCTCAAAGCAGATTTCGGCCATTTCCTTCGTGACGTCCACGATCACCGTGTCGACGCCCGTGGGAGCCATCTTCTTCTTGATGTCGTTGATGTCCTTTTCATCCGGCTGGCCGACGTTCGCGGAGAACGCCTTCACCTTCACGCCCGCGTCCTGGAGCACGCAGCAGATCGTCTTCGAATCAAGGCCGCCCGACACGCAGACGCCCACGGTTTTGCCTTTGAGATCAGCAAGTTTCATTTTTTCGCTTTACCTTTCGTCATTGAAGCTTTTCACTTGAAAAGTGATGAGTATTATATCACAAATCGCTTGAAGATGGGTAAATCTTTTTCCAAGGGATTTTGAGCGCATCGCTTTATAAACGACATTGCTTAAAAACGACTCGCCTCACGACTAAAACAAGATTCAGTTTTCCTTGAATTCAAGATTGGTATTGCACGATTTCAAATTGTAATCGTACCGCAACATGAGAGAACCTAGTCCATCACGCTCAAGTCCATAGTCCAAAAGGCGGAAACGACCATAATGACATTATGGGGACAACAGCCCTCCTCGGCTACGGGCGAGATTCGACTCGGTGTCGAATTCAAGGTTAATGTCATTTAACTGAGGGTTGAAGGCCGATTGATCGAATGACCACGCTCCTCGTAGATAGATCGGCCCCAAAATCTTAGAATAGTACCAACCATTCGTTGTACCATCGGCCGTCCTTCTGTGTCGGATAGCGTCACTATCAGATGTCCCACCCGTGCCTTACCAGGTAAAATGTATCCAAAGTGAAGATAGTACGCCATAACAAAAATCGAAATGACAATGAAGCCGAGAGCACCCCCAACCAAGCAACATATTTTCCGTATCATTTTACTTTCTCTCCGCAAAGGCACACCCTGTACAAGCCCCCTCAAACACAAAGGCATCCCAACAAAACAACCCAGAGTCTAAATGACAAGACGTTTCATTTGGCCCTTTCTGGCTTCACCAGCGGTTCTTTCAGAGCTGGTCGCCGAGGCCCACCATGTCGGTCGGGACATGCCAACCGGCGGGGGCGAGATAGACTTTGAACACGGGAATACCGTCTGGCGCGCAATTACGCTTGAACGCCTGCGAGAAGAAACGCGCGAAGAAGAGCTTGAGCCACTTCTCGATCGTAGAGGCGTCATAGACGCCGCAGAAGATTTTCTTCGCGGCGGCACGGATTTCGGCAACGCCCTCCTCTTCGGCGATGAAGTGCCAGAGGAAGAAATCGTGGAGCTCGTAGGGGCCGATCTTATCCTCGGTCTTCTGCTGGATCTTGCCGCGCTTCGCGGGCAGGAGCTCGGGGCTGACGGGCGTTGCGATGATATCGAGAATCGCCGTTGCGGCCTTCGCTTCGGCACCCGCCTTCCGCCCTTCGGCCCACCAGCGGCAGACGTCTCGAACGGCCGTTTTGGGCACGCCCGCGTTCACCGCGAACATGCTCATGTGGTCGCCGTTGTAGGTGCTCCACCCAAGTGCGATCTCGCTCATGTCGCCCGTACCAAGAACGATACCGCCGCACTGGTTCGCCTTGTCCATGAGAATCTGCGTACGCTCGCGCGCCTGCGTGTTCTCGAAAACGACGTCATGGCGCGAGGCGGGCTGCCGAATGTCCTTGAAATGCTGGCGGCAGGCGGGCGTGATGTCGATCGTCGTGAGATCGATGCCGAGGCCTTCGCAGAGGAGGTCGGCATTCCCGCGCGTCCGCTTCGTCGTACCGAAGCCCGGCATCGTGAAAACGCGAAGTCCCTTCCGATCGTAGCCAAGCTCCGCGAAAGCCGCCCAGGCGACAAGGAGCGCGAGGGCGCTGTCGAGCCCGCCCGACAGGCCGATGACGACGCTCTTGCACCACGGCATCGTGCGAAGGCGCCGCACGAGGCCGCGCACCTGCGAGGCGAAGACGTCCTCCGGATGGCCGCAGAACGGCAACTGGGGATTCGCGCCCTTCGCGACGCACCGCCGTGCGAGGGCCGGCCCCGCGACGAGGCGCGGCGCCGCCTTCACCCTCTTGGCCGCCTTCAGGAACTTCGCCTCGGCCGCCGCACGCGCCCGCACGAACGCGGGATGCGAGGCGAGCGAGCCGCAATCGCCGCCTTGGAGCGCATCGCAGGGAATCGCGAATTCGCTTTTCCCCGCCTTCGCGGCCGCCTTCACGGCGGCGAGCAGAACCGCGGCATTGCCCGCGAAATCACCCGGACGAAACGCGTCTGCCTCCAGCATTCGAGGTTCCTCCTTCGCCTTACTTGGCCTTCGGCGCGGCCGGCGCCGGGAAAATCACAAAGGCCGGGAAGCCCTTGATGTCAAGCGGTTTGAAATCGACGAGCTGCGCAAATTCGTCCGGCTTCTCCGCCTGCAGGCGAATCACGGTGAAACCCGCAAGCTCCTTCTGCACGGCCGAATCCTTGAAAGTCGTCTTCTCCATCATGAGGCAGTTCTTGCACCACGTCGCCCACACGTCCACGAAGACGGGCTTGCCCGCCTTCTTCGCCTCGGCGAACGTCTGCCCCCAGGTCGCCGGCGTCGCCGCGAGCCGGCCGGCCGCCGCCGCCGCCGTCACCCGCTGTGCCCGGAAACCGTTTGCGGCAAGGCATCCGTACCAGACCGCCATTCCAAGGAAAACGAGACCAAATGCGCGGTTGACCCACTTCATCCATGCACCCGGCTTCGGCAACACCGAGAAGCCCGCCGCCGCAAACGGCCAGGGCAGACCGAGGCCCGCGCCAAGCACGAACGGCAGCCCCACCGCCCACATCTTGCCTGCGGCGCACCACTTGGCGGTGAGGAGCAAGGTCGCGAGGAGAATCGGTTCCACACACGCGCCCGCGAGCGCCGCCGCACCCGCGCCGAGGAAGAAGCAGCCCCAATAACCGCGCAGCTGCGGCGCGGCCTTCGGGCCCTTCGGCTGGGCGGGGCCGCGCTTGGCCTTCGGCCGGAACTTCGACAAGTCGATGAAGAACACACCGAACATCGCAAGCGCGAGGACGGTGAAAATCGTCGCCGTCACAACGTTGAACCACGGATTGGACTGAATGGTGCCAAACGCCATGCCGCCGAAAGCCGCCGCACATCCGAGCGCGCCATACGCGCACGTGATGCCAAGGCCGTAGGCGAGCCCGCGCTTCCACCCCTTGCCCACGAGAATGAGGTTCACCGGCACGAGCGGCAACACGCACGGCGTGAGATTCGCTGCAAGCCCCCCCATCAACACCAAGAGCAAAATCATGATGAGCGAATGGTCTTCCAGCTCCACCCCTGTCGCTTCATTGCGCAAGAAGGCCACGAGCTTCGGCGCATTCATGTACCCCATTGCCACGCGCACGCCCTCGGCGGGCTTCGCTACAGGCACCGCGCCCGGCGCCGCCGCAGGTTGCGCCGCAGCCGGCTTCTCGGCTGGCGGCTTTTCCGCCGGCGTCGCATCGGGATCCGTTTCCCCGTCATCGAGATTGAAGGTCGTCGCTTCCTTCGCATGCGCCGCCTTGGCTGCGGCAATGTCCTTTTCGGACACCCCCGCCTCGCGCGCCGCCTCTTCGGAAAGATAGCAGAGCCCGTTCACGCAAATCTGTTCCGACAATGCGACAAACGCAAAGAGAACAGCACCGATTACAATAAGACATTTCTTCATGGCGCAAGATTATATCAAAATCCGGAAACGAGCGGAATCAAAATCAAACGGCTACAGATTTCTCATCTCCTCGACGAACTTATCCATCTTTTTCGCCGCCGGTGCGGCCGCTTTCTTCCCGCGGAAGGACTGATCGAACCAGTCCATCGTCATCTTCGCCTTCGGCTTGAAGTCTTCCGATGCGAGATAGCGGTAGAGCGAACGGCGCAGGAGGCGCGCCGCAGGCGTGCCGGCGTCGAGCTTCAATCCGCACGCGAGGAGGCGACCTTCGCCCACGCAGACCTCGAAGAGCGGCGAGATGAAGAGCGAATGGTGAAGGTCCGGGACGACCGTGACGAGCGGACGGTAGTCCGAGGGCATGTCGCGTAGGCGATAGGAAAAGGCGCTCGCTTCCCAACGCGACTCGTTCGGAGTGAACAGCGAGCGCCAGAACTCGTCCTGCCACGTGTCGCAGCCCGTCGGCGCGAGCACAGGATGATCCGCATCGATGAGCGAGCCGAGGCCCACGTGGGCGTGGCGCGCCGGGAAGAGCCCCGTGGACCAGTAGATCGGCGTGAACCAGGTGGTGTCGGAATGGGCGCCCCGCCCCGTGTAGAGAACGCGCGCACCCTTCGCAAGCGCGGCAGCCGCCACCGCCGGATCAGCCGTGCGCACGACGCCTGCCGGGAGCGGTTCCTCGGCCGGCAAGTCGGGCAGCACATAAAGGCGCCACCGGTTCTCGCCAAAGCGGAACTCATACCGCTGCGGCGCGGCAAAAGGGAAAAGCGGCAGCGTCAGATGCCCGACGGTTGCAAGTTCGCCCGGCGCGATCGCCTTCTCGGCCGTCACCCACCCTTCGCGCGCGCCCATGGACCAATGCCAACGCGTCCCGGCGGGGATCTCGGTTGCGAGCGCATTGCGCACCATCAAATCGGCCACGAAGATCTCGCTCGAGGTCCAGATGAAACGGTCGAACCGCGCAAGGAACATCACGGGGCGCATCACCTCCGCAAAGGGCGCCACCTCGCCGAGCGCCGGCTTCGCGTCGAAGAAGGCGTCGAACCACCCTACGAGCGCCTCGCCCTGGCCGGTGTAGTCCCGCACGTCGAGGAAATCGACGCCCGCGCACGACGGCGTTCGGAGGAAGCCCTCCGTTTCGAGTTTGTAGAAGTGGCGGCTCGTCTGCATCGAGGCCGAATGGAACTCGCGCGCGAAACGGAACGTGTTGTTCGAAATGGCGGCCTCGCGCAGCGGCGGCCAGCGCCACGGCACGAGCAGACCGTGGGACTTCGGAATCTGCTCGTCCCAGACCGGATACACCGGCCACTGGCCGATCTCGTGGGCGATCACCGGAATCGGAGCCTTGCGGTAGACGTCCTCGTAGTCGTAGGCCGTCGATCCCGTGTACTTCCCGCGCGTCGCGCCCAGGCCGGGATAGTGATGCGTGACCATGAAGTCGTCGCTCGGCGCCACGGTGCGGGCCGTCGAGCACATCGTAAGGCGCCGCGGGTCGTAGCGCTTGTGGGCGACCATCCACTCGTCGAGCGCCTTGAAGTTGCACTTGCCAAGCTCGTTGCCATAGCTTGTCGCCACCATCGAGGGTGCATTGCCGTATGCATCGGCAACGGCCTTCAGTTCGCGCCGCACGTAGTCGTCAACCGCGAGATTGCCGTGCCCGGCGGACCCTTCCCAATAGCCGAGCTCGCAGAAGATCATCACGCCTTCCTCGTCCGCCACCTCAAACGCCGCCGCGGGCGGAGTCCAGGTATGGAGCTGGATGGCATTCAGGCCGTTGAGCTTCTCGATGGAAAGGATGCGCCGCCACGCGCGCTTGTCCATGGCCGGATGGCCCGTGAGCGGGAAGCCGCAGTTGTCGACGTCGGCCCGCACGAAGAGGGAGCGTCCGTTGAGGAAGAGACGATTCCCCTTGCGCGAAATCGTGCGGAAGCCGAAGCGGACCGTCTGCGCAAATCCGCTGGCCGCATCGCGGAAGGTCACGTGATAGAGGCGTGGATTGAATTCGTCCCACACCTGCGGTTCGCTCGCGAGCGACGCCGTCACGAGCACGCGCCCTTCCACATACGGCGAGGGCGCGGACGTGAATCCCGTAAAGACGAGGTCCTCGGACGTCACGGTTTTCGCGGACGGCACAAACCCCTTCGGCAACTCGAAGCGCACCTTCCCGTTGGCCGGCCCCTCGGCAAAAACACGTACGCTCCGCAGGGGATTCGCCTCGCGGATTTCGAGCCGGCCGATGGCGCCGTGCCAGATGGACTGCATCCATTCACTCCATCCGTGGGCATGCTGGATCATGCCGTAGCGGCGCGAATTGTCGATCTCGACTTCGAGAAGGTGTTCGCCGGCCGCGAGCGCGTCTGCGGGGATGGCGTGGACATGCGGCGTGCCGAGCGAATCGCAGAGGCCGAACTCGCGTCCGTCGATCTTCACGCGGCTCGCCCACATCACGCGCTCGAGGAACACCTCCAGGGGTTTCGCCGCATCCGCCGCCGTGAGCGAGAACCGGCGCACGTACGTCGCCGGGCCATGATACTGGCGGCGGCGCGCGAGCGACGTCTTCGCCGAGCGTTCCGTATAGGCCGCGAAATGCGCCGGCGTCTGCAATACGCCGAGCCCCGCCTCTGCGAGCGTTCCCGGCAAACGGACCTTGCCCGTGAAGTTCGTTCCCGTGCACGTCCACTCGCCCGACAGGTCGATCGGAAGCGCCGTCGGCGCAGCGGTCCTCGCGGCCGACGCGAGGTTGACCGCGTCGCCCGCCTTGCCGGCATTCTCGGCCACGGCGCCAAAACCCGCCTCATTATAAGCCGTCACCGTCCAAACGTAATCCTCCGCCGTACCCAGCGAACGGATTTCGGCCGTACAGCCCTTCTCGACACGTGAAAGGTGCATCTTCTCCTTGGAGATGCCATAGCGGATGAGATACCCGCGCGCGTCTTCGACCGGCTGCCACGATACCGTGGCATGACGCCGATCCGCAGCGTCCCGAACAACGCGGAAACCTTGCGGCGCCGCAGGTTTCTCCTTCTCCATCGAGCCGAACGCCCGCAGCTCGCGCAGCGCGAATCGTTCGCCGTCCGCCAGCTTCTCCGTATTGACGATCCGGAGGGCCTTCGCCTGAAGCGGTTTTTCAAACGGATAATACGGATGCTCGGCACAGGGGCGATGCGCTTTTTCATCGACGATCGTGCGCCAGCTGCCATCCGCCATCTGGGCCTCGATGCGGAAGCTCCGGTACCGAACCAATCCGCTGAAGCCGATCTGCACGGCCCGAACCGTGGCGAGGCCGCCGAGATCGACCGCGAAGGACTCACCCGCGTTCCCGGTCGCGGCGCTCCAGAATGTGAGGATACGCCCGTCAACCGCCGCAGTCGCGGGATATCCGTCCGCCGTGGACGAGGCCGTGACCGGCTTCCGCTCGGCAAGTTCCATCCACCCGGTACGCAGTTCCTCGGGCGACGTCACCTTGTGGTCGGGAACGACGAACGGCCAGTCACCAAAGGCCGTGTCGCACCACATTTCGCCATCCGCATCGAAGAAGACGGGGAACATCACGAACCGCCGATTGCGGTCGAGAAGCAATCCCGTGGTGATGTGCCACACGTTGCCGTAGCGATCGGCAAACGTTTTGCCGTGCCCGGCGCTTGGGATGTAGCCGGTGTTCTTGTACGAGAACGGATTCATCCGCTGGCGGCGGAACGGTCCAAGCGGCGTCGGGCCGATGAGCGCCGTGTCGCAATAGGACGCATACTCCGTTCCCGACGCGGCGTATTGCAGATAGTAGCGCTCGCCGCGGCGGAACATGTGCGCGCCCTCGAGATAGGCGGAGCGGCCAAAATTGTCGTTGTTGTCGCCGCCCACTTCCCATCCGTATCGGGCCATGTCGGCCATGAAGAGGGATTTCGGCCGCGTCTTCGCCGCGAACGTCTTGGGGTCGATCTCACAGCCCACGATGGGCGCGGGCGACGCCTTCCCGTGCATACACGCAGGGCTGCCGCCCCAATACAGGAAAAGGCGATTGCCGTCCGCAAAAAGCGCCGAATCGACGGGCCCGGGCACCTTATACGGCAACTTTTCCCATTTACCCTTCAGGAGATCGACCGCACGGTGAACCGTTCCCTTGCGGGACGAGAAATGGAGCTTGCCGTTGATCTCCTCCACCGTCGGCGCCCATTCCGTCGTCGGAAGTTCCGGATCGGCGATCCACGTCCAGCGGGCAAGATCGTCCGAAACGAAATACCCCCCCGCATTGGTGCCGAACAGCCAGTACTTTCCGCCATGGAGGATGATTTCCGGATCGGCCGGCGAACCGTTTCTCACGGGCAGCAGCAGATAATTGACGTCGATCGGATTGACGTAGGTGGCCTGCGCCTGGACTTGTCGTCCGCATGACAACGCCGCAATCGCACCCAACACAACGGACAAAGTTCTCTTCTTCATTGCATTCGCTCCTTACACGATAACGTTCAAAATTCCACTGTCCACATCAACTCCTTCGTCGCCCGGTTCCCCGCGACAGGCGAAATCTTCTGCGAAACGATCTTGCCGTCCCGCCACGTGAAGGAGACCACGCCGCCGCCGCGAACGCGGAGTCCTCGAACAGAACCGTTCTTCCAGTCCGGCGGCAGGGCGGGCAGCAGTTCCACCAGGGGCTTGCCGTTCTCGTCGAAGCGATGGCTCTGCACCAGCATCTCGGCAATGCCGGCGGTCAGGCCGAATGTCGCGTCGATCTGGAAGGTCCGCCAAGTGAACAAGTTCGCATGCATGCCGAAGACGCCGTTGCCCACCTGTGGACGCAAATAGCTGTTGATGATATCGGCAGCCTTGCGGCCATTATGGAAACGCGCCCACTCGCAAATCCTCCAACAAGCCGGCCAGGAACCGATGTCCGTGTTTCCGCGGGCCGACAGCGACTTCTTCGCCGCCGCGAAGAGCTCGGGCGTTTCCGGCGTGATCTCGTCGCCGGGATAGACGGCCCAGAGGTGCGAGATGTGTCCGAACTGGTTCTTCGGATCATCCGTATCCTCAACCCATTCCTGAAGCTGTCCCCACCGGCCGATGCGGCTCGGGGCGAGTCGTGGGAGCTGTTCGCGGATCTTCGCCAACAGGGGATCGGACTCCTGCCCGAGCTCCTTCGCCGCAGCGAGCACCGCCTTGTAGATGTACCGAATAATCTGCATGTCGATCGCCGGCCCTTCCCGAAGCCCGCCATGTTCCGGCGACATGGAGGGATTGGTCACCAGCTGCCCATGAGCCGCCGGAACGCTGCCGCCATATTCGACGAGGGCATCGGTGAAGAACTCTGCCGTTCCCCTCAATGTCGGCCACATCTGGCGCAGAAACTCGCGATCGCAGCTGAACCGGTAATGTTCCCAAATGTGCGTTGCCAGCCACGCGCCACCCGTCTGCCACAAGCCCCACCGCGCACCGTCAAACGGACAAGTCCCTCGCCAGAGGTCGATGTTGTGGTGGGCCACCCAACCGCCGGCACCATAGAGCGTGCGGGCGGTCGTCGCGCCGCTCACCGCGATTTCATCGAGGAGACGCATCAACGGCAGATGGCATTCCCCAAGGCCGCACACCTCTGCGGGCCAGTAGTTCATCTGGGTATTGATATTGATCGTCATGCTGCATTCCCACGGGGGATTGAGCTGGTCGTTCCACAGGCCCTGCAGCGTCGTCGCCTCGCCGGAACGGTCGGGACGATTCGCGGCGATCAAAAGGTACCGGCCGTAGTCGAAGTTCAGCTTCACGAAGGCGGGATCCTTCTCCACCGGCTGCCGCGCCAGGCGCTCGCGCGTCGAGAACTGCGCCAAACCGGGCTTACCCTCCAACTGGAGCTCCACCCGGTCGTAGAGTTTCCGCCACGCCGCGAGATGCGACGAGCGGATCTTCGCGTAACCGGCTCGTTCCGCGTCGGCCAAGGCCGCGGCGACTTCCCCGCGGTAGTCGCCGCCGAGCTTCCACGGTGAAACGACATCGGTCGCGGCGGCGAGATAGACCGTGAGCGTACGGTCGTTTTCCCTGACCAGCCGAATTTCCGCCGCATAGCTGACGCCATCGCCGCCAAGGCGGCCGGAGAACCGCCGGCCATCCCCATCCGCCGCCACCTCGGCATTCCTGTGGGGGGTAATAAGCGCAAAGTCGAATTCAACCGGCTCCTTTGTTGTCAGATGATGCACAATGATCCCCGGCCGATCATAAGGCGCGAAGGTCTCGCAAACGAGAAATCCGTCGTCATAGACATGCATGCCGTCGCGGAAGACAAGCCCACGCCGAAACGCGGCGACCGGCCAGAGTCGCCTCGGCGTGATCACCAAGTCGCCAAAGGGCTGGTATTTCGCTTCCTTGGCCGGGTTTCCCGCGAATTCGCGATCGGCAAGTTGTATCGCCTCGTTGCTCTTGCGTTCACGGACCAACTGCCGGATTTTCGGCAGCGCCTTCACGGCGTTCGGGCGTTCGTAGGCATGCGGCTTCCCCGTCCAAAGGCGGGAGTGGTTGAACTGGAGGCGCACCAGGTCGGGCGAGGCGAAGACCATCGCCCCGAGTTGACCGTTCCCGATTGGATAACCCTCATTCCAGTCCTTCGCCTTTCGATCGTCCCACATGTCCGGCCCGGCCCATGCCGCAAACACACCGGCAAACAAAGCCATCGACAACAAAATAATTTTCTTGCACATGTTCATTCCTTCCATTCGACGAAGTTCACCTATACCCTGTTTGCCCGTGCCAATGAAGAGCGCCACATTCTCCACGAACGCGACGCTCTTACCCTTGACAACATTGAAGATGACACACGAACTGTCAAATTACTTGAGTTCGCTCAGCTTCTTATCGGTGAAGACATCCATGGGATGCCCTTCCTCCAGCACCTTGCCGTCAGCCCCGACAATGAACAGATGAGGGATGCCGCGGGGATTCAGGTTCAGCGGATTTCCGCCATTCCGCTTGACCACTGGGAACTTGACATTGTTTTCCTTGGCCCAGGTCAAGGCCCTCTCCTCGTTGCTGTCATACGAGAAATGGATAAGCTCGATGTTCGGATTGGCTTGCAGGGTCTCCGCATAGGTCTTGGCGATACGCGGCATCTCCCGGCGGCACGGCCCGCACCACGAAGCCGAGCACAGGCAAAGGTAATACTTGGCGTTCGGCTTGAATTTCTCGTTGAGCAGGAATTTGCAGTCCTTGAGCTTCTGCGCGACCACGCTCGTATCGGTCTGCGCCGCCGCAGGGAGCTGCTTCTTCGCGTTCTCGCCGGCTTTCTGCTGGGCACCAGCCGGGGCGGGCTTCTTGGCCTTGGCCTGATCGGCAAACACTCCGAAGGAGAGCGGCGCCACAACGGCCGCCAACAGGATGTACTTCATTCCGTCGAACTTCATATGATTTCCTCTTTCTCTTTGTCCTTAATCGTCACCGCCCCCGGCTCTTCGAGGACTCCCGTAACGAACACGCCGCATATTATACCACATCCGCCGGCGATCTGCATGCCCGGAGTTTCTGGAGACCTAGGCCGACAGGCTCTACGGCATAAACGTTTACTTGTGCTCCACATCGCCAGAGGTAAACGTGTCGCGGCCCTTCACCGCGTTGCGTTCGAAAGTAAAGTTCTTCACGCGGTCAAGTCGAAAGGGTTTCCTGCCCCAACCCTGGTACTTGCTCTTCATATTGTAGACGATCTCGTTGTCGTCGAAGTGCACGCCCTCTGCCGACCTCGCGTAGAGAAGCGGAACGTCAAAAGTCTCAAAGCGGTTGCGGCGCACCACGATGTTGCGGTGATATGCCCTTTTTTGCTCCGCCGGACGCTTCACTTCCGGGAAGATGGAAATGATGCCTTCGGTATACTGGTAGCGGCTCGTGAGATTGTCGCGAAAGACGTTTTCCTCGATCAGGACGTCATTGCAAGCACCAGTCGTGTACCACGACTGTGCGTCGCCGGGAAAGACAATGGCAGAACCGGAAACCCGTTCGAAGAGATTGCCGCGCACCTCGACCTTGCGGGACGTGGTGAAGAGGCAACCACGGGCGCGATTGTGTGTGACAACATTGCCAATGAAACGCACGGAGGGATGCCAATCCGCATTCTCCACCGCATCGCCCACGCCATATTCGCGCGGCATGTCCTCCACCAACGTCAGCTCGAGTTCCTGTTCGTCGAGTTTCAGCACGCCGGCGACCCTCACCGTGGGACCGTTTTCGAGCGTGGGGCCCTTGATGAACTGCAGCGTCTCACCGGGCAGGAACGTTTCAAAGCCCTTCCCCTGCGGATGCACATAGCGGCAACGGATGTGCCGAGCGTCCTTCTTCTCCACAATCTTAAGGCATGTGGCACAGACGTTGATCGCATCGTCCATCATGCCCTCAAACCAGCAGTTCTCCACGGTGACCTGTCCCCGACAGCAGGAAAAATGCGTAGCATCCGCCGAAGCCGAACCGCGCCGTCCCTCGCCGGCGAATACCCCCGCCGTGCGATCCGCTGCCGTCTTTGATCCGCGATAGGTAATGTTTTCGCTGCGTTGGCAGATGAATGCCATGCCGAAACCGTTTCGCAGGATGACGTCTTCGAAAATCGAGTCTTTCGTGCGATAGAGCACCACGGTGGGATTCTCGCGACCGATGTTGCGGATGGACACCACATCGCCAGGCTTGATGCCGGCACCGCGCCTCGAGATGTCGCCCTCCACGGCAACCACGCCGGCCGAGCGAAGTTCGCCACGTCCGGAGAACCCGATATCCGCAGTCCGTTCGATGATTTCTCCGGTTTTACCGTCGAACGCAATGCAACCCCATCCGCGCATCCGCAAACCGCCCCAGCCCTTGAAATAGATGCGGCGGTCGGCGCCGATTTCAAACGGGAAACGCTTCTCGTCGAATCGGATCAACGTCTTGCCGGGCTCGAACCCCACGACGGTCGCGTCGAAGTTGTGGCTCTCGGCATACTCCACGTCGACTCCCCGAATGGTCACATTCTCGCAATCCATCAAAAGCGCCGCCACCATCGAACCGTGCAGGATGAATTTCGACCCGTTGCCCTCCAGCGTCACGTTCCGCAAACCAGCAAACGGCAACGCTACGTGATGGAGATTGGGATGATCGTTGTTGGAAACCTGGAATGCCAGCGCCAGTGCCGAGTCAGAATAAAAATGATATTCCCCTTTCGCCAATCGAATCACGCCGCCGCGTTCGTGCAACCGCGAAAGCGCCTGACGGAATTCGTTTCCCGCGTCCCGGGTTCCCGAAGGACTCAGATCGATAACAGAAGGCGAAGGAACGCCACCTCCGGTAACGCGCGTCTGCAACGCGCACCAATCGCAATGATCGCTCCAAATCGTGCTGCCGGAATAGGTTTGCAAATACACGCGCTTCGTCGCGGGCGGCAGCGACACGTCAAAACGCTTTGCCGA
This sequence comes from Kiritimatiellia bacterium, assembly GCA_045617985.1. GTDB lineage: Bacteria > Verrucomicrobiota > Kiritimatiellia > RFP12 > UBA1067 > RUG572. The sequence goes on along the minus strand of JAZLJP010000149.1, from coordinate 904 downwards.
CTCATGGCGTTTCATGAACCCTGAACGCCACAGCATCACACTGCCATCCGTAACCATGAACTCGGCACCATCGCCCTCGATTTTCTTCTCTCCCTCGTCGATACCTACCCAGCCGCTCAGGATTTTCCATCCGGCTGTATTACTGTCTGGCAAATCGTAGGGAATCATCGCATCGCCGCTGACGCCGAATCCCGTTTGGAACATCCTGCCGCCAACGATCAACGGCGTCCCCACCAACGAACGATCAACCTGAAGTCTTCCCCAATTTTGGCAAGATAGCGGCGCCGTATCCGCCCGTAAATGAAGAACAGACAACAGGAAGAGGATGATGAACATTGTCCTGTAAAGCCAACTTGTTTTCATGGCAGACGAACACCTCGGCTTCGCCAACGAACACCTCGACTTCTTCAATGTATCTTCCACCTTACCAAATCGTGCATGCCGATCCTTCGCATGCGACTTTTCATCAAAAGCAGGTTTTACTATAGTCATCTTTTTCCTTCTCAGTCGAATCCCGATTGTCTACCTAGTAATCGCATCCAACATTGTACCACAAATCGCCAGCAATTGCCCCGACATTTTCACAAATAGTACCAACCCAGAAGAATATCCTTCCGATCCAGCAAGGACGATTCAGTGGGGACAGTCCCCATGGATTCCGATTCAGTGGGGACAGTCCCCATGGATTCAGCGGGGACTGTCCCCGTGGATTCGAAGGGATTCAGTGGGGACTGTCCCCATTGGATTCAGCGGGGACTGTCCCCGCAGTGGTTGTTCCAGCAATATTTTGTGGGGTTCGTCCCCATGGATCACATGTTTCCGTGGGGACTGTCCCCCCTCAACATTCGTCCTACCCGATTCATTGCCACCTCCGTCTGCCGTCCCCGCGCGCTCACGCCACGCG